>DASXKY010000098.1:0-8302 GCA_036496555.1 Burkholderiales bacterium
AAGAAGTACACCAACCGCGGCCTGCAGTTCCTCGACCTGATCCAGGAAGGCAACATCGGCCTGATGAAGGCGGTGGACAAGTTCGAATACCGCCGCGGCTACAAGTTCTCGACCTACGCCACCTGGTGGATCCGGCAGGCCATCACGCGCTCGATCGCCGACCAGGCCCGCACCATCCGCATCCCGGTGCACATGATCGAGACCATCAACAAGATGAACCGCATCTCGCGGCAGATCCTGCAGGAGACCGGTCAGGAGCCCGATCCGGCGACCCTGGCGCAGCGCATGGAGATGCCGGAAGAGAAGATCCGCAAGATCCTAAAGATCTCCAAGGAGCCGATCTCGATGGAGACGCCGATCGGCGACGACGACGACTCGCACCTCGGCGATTTCATCGAGGACCAGTCGACGATGGCGCCCTCCGACGCCGCGACCTACGCCAGTCTGCGCGACGTGACCAAGGAAGTTCTGGATACGCTCACGCCGCGCGAAGCCAAGGTGCTGCGCATGCGCTTCGGCATCGAGATGTCGACCGACCACACCTTGGAAGAGGTCGGCAAGCAGTTCGACGTCACGCGCGAGCGCATACGCCAGATCGAGGCCAAGGCGCTGAGGAAGCTGCGGCATCCCTCGCGCTCCGAGCGTCTGAAGAGCTTCCTCGACCAGGAAGGCTGACAGCCGGCGACAGGCGGTCCCTTTCGGCCGTCATTGCTTGCTGTCCGGTTCGCCTGCAGGGGAGTAAGCTGGGGGCGCTGTACTTCTTGGCGCCTGGGTTGGACCGGCGTCGAGCGGGCCGACCGAAGCGTGGCTCTTCCCCCGGACTTCTGACCAGCCTGGTGGGCCGCAAAGGCAAACCATGGGCAGCGCTCAGCGTGGCCTCACGCTTCTCGAGCTGATGCTGGTCGCAGTCATCGTCGGGATCGTGGCCGTCGTGGCCATCTCGGCTTATCGGGAGCCTGCGATTCGCGCCGGGTTCGGCGCCGCGGCCGACGACGCGCACATCATTCTTCTCCAGCCGATCCCCGGCGCGCCGGCGGCTCCGTCTGCCGAAATGGTGGCGGCGGCACAAGAACCCGCCAGGAAATGTTTCATGGGTCTCTGCCGATAACCTCCAGGCGGAAAACCGCCCTGTGAGTGGCGCTGCCGGTTTGCAGTACAGTTATTCAACGGGCCGGTAGCTCAGACGGTTAGAGCAGGGGACTCATAATCCCTTGGTCGTTGGTTCGATTCCAACCCGGCCCATTCCCTCGCGGTAAGATTGCCGCGTGCAATTCATCGGCGATTTCTCCGTCGACCCCCAGATCTGCGACCGCCTGATCGAGCTGCACCGGGAATGCGACCGGCGCGGGATGGCGCGGAAGGGTGAGGTCTATATCGCGGGCGGCAAGGGCACCGTAGACCGCGACATGAAGGATTCGCTAGACGTCGTCCTCAGCGACGTGCCGGACGCGCTGCAGAACGAGTATGGAGTGCCAGCCTATCAGCGCGAGCTCCAGCGCTGCACGGACGAGTACACCGCGCGCTTTCCCAAGCTGAAGAACATTGCGTTCGGCGTGAGAGAGTCGCCGATCATCCAGCATTACCGGCCGGGCGGCGGGTTCAAGGCCGAGCACTTCGAGCGCATGAGCCTCGGCACCGTCACGCGCATTCTGGTGTGGATGACCTTCCTGAACGACGTGACCGACGCGGGTGGAACGCGCTTCGTCTACCAGGACGCCACGTTCGACGCGCGCAAGGGGCGCACGCTGATCTGGCCGCCGGACTTTACGCACACGCATGCCGGCGTCGTCTCGCCGACGCAGCACAAATACATCATCACCGGCTGGTTCAACTTCGTCAGCTGAGGCCGCGCGGCGAGCGCAGCGCCGAGGGATAGAGCTGGCGCTCGCCGGCGTGACGGATCGCCTCGATGCTGTAGAGGCGGCTATGGAAGGAGTCGAGTGCCTTGAGGATCTGCAGCCGGAGGAATTCCGCTCCGGACATCGATTCCGACTCCCACTTGCGGTGCTCGCCGCGGCCGAAGAGCTCGGCGGCGTAATCGCCGACGATCCCCATTTCCTCGCGGCATTGCGGATCGTTGATCGCCGCGGCCGCCTCGCGACAGAGGTTCTCGATGCGCTGCAACTCGCCCGCGCCGGTCGCCCAGTCGGCGCGATGGGACGAAAACATCTCCTTCAGCTCGGCGTGGCGCCTGCGCGCCTCGTCGATGTCCGCATAACCCATAGATGCCGCAGATTTTCGCCAAGCGCGGCGGCGCTTTCAATCGCGCCTTCGAGATTCGAGGATTCCGCGACGGCGTGTAGCCGGCGATGCGACAGGTTAGCCCGCGCGGGCGGCCTTGCGCTCGAGCAGGCGGGCGAAATTCTCCAGGGACAGGAGATGGAGGTACACGCGCGCGAGGAAGCCCTTGCGCAGCAGGTTCTTGAGCTGCGCGGCGTTCAGGTTTTCCAGGTTCTTCTCGTTCACGCGGTGCATGCCGGACAGGTTCATTGCGCCGCCGCCCTTGTCCTTGTTCAGCGTGGCCTGCATGGCGAAGGGCTCGAGCAGGCCGTAGTCGGCGAGTACCGCGCACAGCTCGCGGGCGCGCTCGAGGTCGGCCTCGTACTCGGCGAGCAGGCGCTCGATGTCGGCCCACTTTGCCGTGGGCTTGCCGCCCTCGTCGAACATCGTCTCGCCGGCGCCTTGGTCGATGGCGTCCTTCTCGACGCAGATCAAGCGCTGCTGCTGCTCGACCTTGTTCAGCGTGACGCGCGCCATGCAGAACGGATAGCGGCGCGCGTAGGCGGGCACGTACACGCCGCCCGCCCAGGCGCCGCCGTCGAAAAACAGATTCTCGCCCGCGGCGATGCCGAGCACGGCGACGGCGGCAAAAGTCTTGCCCTCGTCGCCGCTCGTGAAGACGAGCGGGTACTCGCGCGCCGCCGGCTGGAATTCGGTGTAGCTGATCGGCACGGCGTTGGCGCTCTGCAGGAATCGCGGCACCGCGCCTGCCGCCGGCAGGAGCAGCCGGTGCGTCTTCTGCAGCGGCACGATCTCGCGATAGCCGAACGGCGAGGCGATGCGCTGCGGCGTGGAAGTCGGGGCGGAGGCCGGCATGGGCGGGCCATAATACTTTATAATCCGCAGCCTCCGACGGGGTGGTAGCTCAGCTGGGAGAGCGTCGCGTTCGCAATGCGAAGGTCGGGAGTTCGATCCTCCTCCACTCCACCAATCTCCCCGCGCTAGCGCCTGAAGCTTCACCATAAAGCTACTATTCCGCCATGGAAACGCATCGTGCGGTGGCGGCGGCACTGCAACGGATCGTCGATAGGCTCGACCCGCAGGAGGGACGCTATCGCATGCTCTTCGAGTCGAGCCCGCTGCCGATGTGGGTGTTCGACGCGAAGACCCTGCGCTATCTCGCGGTGAACGACTCCGCGGTGCGCCTCTACGGCTATAGCCGCGAGGAATTTCTCGGCATGACGGTCGAGGACCTGCGCCCGCGCGGCGAGGGCGAGGCATTCAGCGAGTTCCTGCGCCGCGAGTCGGGCTCGGTGCAACGCGGCCTGTTCCACCACATCAAGAAGAACTACGAGCCGATCGACGTCGAGACCGTCGGCCACCTGGTGCGCTGGCGCGGGCGCGAGGCGCGCCTGGTGCTGATCAACGACGTCACCGAGCGCCAGCGCATCCAGACGCGGCTGCGCGCCCTGTCGCAGCGCCTGCTGGAAGTTCAGGAGGACGAGCGCCGCAGCCTCGCGCGCGACCTGCACGACGACATAGGCCAGGCGCTCACCGCGCTCAAGATCCAGCTCGAGTCGGTGGCGCATGCCGGCGAGGCGGCGCCGCGCAAGATGGTCGAGGACTGCGTCGAGACCACCCGCCACACGCTCGAGCGGGTGCGGCAGCTCTCCCTCCACCTGCGGCCGCTGCAGCTCGACGACCTCGGCCTGGTCGCGGCGCTGCGCTCGCACCTGGACCGGCAGGCGTCGCTCGGCGGCCTAGCGCCGCATTTCGACGCCGGCGAAGCGCCGCCGCGGCTGCCGCCGGACATCGAGACAGCCTGCTTCCGCGTCGCGCAGGAGGCCATCACCAACGCCCTGCGCCACGCGCGCGCGGGGAACCTTTGGCTACGCCTGTTCACCGCCGGCGACCGGCTCGCCCTTTCGGTGCGCGACGACGGGGCCGGTTTCGACCCAGACGCGGCGCGCCGGCGGGCCGCCGCCGGCGGCTCGCTCGGCCTTGCGGGCATGGAGGAGCGCGTTGCCATCGCCGGCGGCTCGATCGAGCTGCGCTCGGCACCGGGACAGGGAACCGTTTTGCTGGCAACATTTCCGCTCGGACGACCCGAGGGGGAGCTGCAGCGATGATCCGTGTCGTACTCGCCGACGACCATGCGCTGGTGCGCGCGGGCATCCGCTCGCTCCTCGGCAACATGGCCGAGGTGCAGGTGGTCGGCGAGGCCGCGAGCGGCGAGGAAGCGATGCTCCTCGCCGAGAGCGAGCGGCCGGACGTGATCCTGATGGACATCGCGATGAAGGGCATTAGCGGCCTGGAGGCCGCTGCGCACCTGCGCGAGAGGCATCCCGGCGTGCGGGTAGTCATCCTCTCGATGCACTCGGGCGAGGAGTATGTGCTGCAGGCACTGCGCGCCGGCGCGGTCGGCTACCTCCTGAAGGACGCCGCCACCGGCGAGCTCGAGCTCGCGCTGCGCAGCGTCATGCGTGGCGAGAGCTGGCTCAGCCCGGCGGTGTCGCGCCAGGTGGTCGAGGGCTACGTGCAGCGCGTCGGCGGCGACGCCGCGCCCGAGGTGCTCACCGCGCGCCAGCGCGAGGTGCTGAGGCTCGTCGCCGGCGGCAAGAGCACCAAGGAGATCGCCTTCCTCCTCAACCTCTCGGTGAAGACCGTGGAGACGCACCGCGCGCAGATCATGGAGCGGCTGGGCATCCGCGACGTCGCCGGGCTGGTCCGCTACGCGCTGCGCACCGGCTTGGTTCCGCCCGAAGGCTGAGCAGTTTTTGGCGGACGTTACAGTTCTTCACAGGCAATCAGGAATTCCCTAGCCTGCAACTCGGGGAGCCCCCGATACCTGCAAGCCGGGGCGGCCTTTACGCTGCTTCGCATGACCGTGCGTGTCCGCCGCATCGTGATCGCCGATGACAGCCCCGCTTTCGTCTCCGCGGTCTCGACCTACGTCGAGAGCCTGCCCGGCTACGAGCTCGCCGGTACCGCGCGCACCTCGGCGCAGGCCCTCGAGCTGGTTGAGAGCGAGGAGCCCGATCTGCTGCTGCTCGACCTCGGCCTTGCCCCGGCCCGCGGCCTCGACCTCCTGCGGCGGCTGAAGGCGCTGCCTGGGCGGCCGGCGGTGGTGGCGATGACGCTGTTCCATACACCGGAGGCGGCGGCCGAGGCGCGCCGCGCTGGCGCCGACGCGCTGGTGGGCAAGGAAGCGTTCGTCGTCGGGCTGAACCAGGCGCTGGCCCAGCTCTTCCCGGCCGTCTAGGTTTTCAGGCTTTTTTCGATGCGGCGGGCGAAGACCGTCATTTCCTTTTCGGCCTGCCGGTCGCCCTTCTGCTTCGCGGCAGCAATGCCTCGCCGATACGCTTCAAGCGCCTCATCCGGCTTGTTCACGGACAGCACGCGACCGAGCGCCTTCCAGGCTGCCGAATACAGTGGATCGCGCGTGACTGCTTCGCGCAGTTGCGTTGCCGCGTCCGCGGCGCGGCCGGCCTTCTCATACTCCAGGCCCAGCGAGTAGCGCAGCAATGCGCCGTCGCGCGGCGTGCCGAGGAGCTTCTCCAGGTTCGAAATCACTCGGCTAAGATACGCACGATGAAGACCGTGATCCAGACCCGCGAGGCGCCGGCGGCGATCGGCACCTATTCCCAGGCCGTGCGCGCCGGCGACACGCTGTACCTGTCGGGCCAGATCGGCCTCGACCCCGCAACCATGCAAATGGCGGAGGGCGTGGAGGCGCAGACGCACCGCGTGTTCCGCAACCTGGCGGCAGTGGCCGACGCGGCGGGGCTGGGCCTGGACCGTGCGGTGCGCATGACCGTGTACCTCACCGACCTGTCGCACTTCGCGCGCGTCAACGAAATCATGGCGCAGTACGTGCGGGAGCCGTACCCGGCCCGCGCCGCGGTCGGCGTCGCGGCGCTGCCGCGCGGTGCGCTGGTCGAGATCGACGCGATCCTGCACGCGGGGTGAAGCTCGAAAAGCTCGGGCTGCGGTCGCGGTTCGATTTCGTGCTTCACCTGCCGCTGCGCTACGAGGACGAGACTACCCTCACCGACCCGATGGAAGCGCCGGCCGGGAGGCCGGTGCAGGTCGAGGCGCGCGTGCTGCGCGCCGAGGTCGCCTACCGCCCGCGCCGCCAGCTGATCGTCCACGCGGAAGGACTGGCGCTGCGCTTCTTCAATTTCTGGGGCAGCCAGCTCAAGCAGTTCCAGCGCGCCGCCGAAACGGGAAAGCTGGTACGCGCCTATGGCGAGGTACGTCCCGGCTTCTTCGGCTCCGAGATGGCTCACCCGCGCTACCACTTCGTCGACGAAGGCGCGCCGCTGCCGGACGCGCTTACACCGGTCTACCCCGCAACCGCCGGCGTTTCGCAAAAGGAGGTCCGTACCGCGGTACTGCGGGCCCTTGATGAGGGGCCGATGGGGGATACGCTGCCGGCTGAGCTGCGCGCGCGCCAGCGTTTGCCGGGCTTCGCCGAGAGCGTCGAGATGCTGCATCGCCCGCCGCCCGGCGCCGACCTGACTGCCCTCGCCCAGCGTGTCCACCCGGCGTGGCGCCGCATGAAGTTCGATGAGCTGCTCGCGCGGCAGCTGTCGATGCGCTTCGCCTACCGCAAGCGCCACGCGCGCAGCGCGCCGACCTTCGCTGCCGGAGGGCCGATGATGAAGGCCTTCCTCAAGCGGCTGCCGTTCAAGCTCACCGGCGCTCAGATGCGAGCGATGGACGAAGTCCTGCAGGACCTGCGCGAGCCGCATCCCATGCAGCGCCTGTTGCAGGGCGACGTCGGCAGCGGCAAGACCATCGTCGCCGGCCTGGCTTGCTTGGCAGCCGCAGACAGCGGCTACCAGGCCGCAGTCATGGCGCCGACGGAGATCCTCACCGAGCAGCATTGGCGCAAGTTCAACGACTGGTTCGCGCCGCTCGGCGTGCCGCTCGCCTGGCTGCACGGCGGCCTCACGCAGCCGGAGAAGCGCTCCACGCTGCGTCGGCTGAAAAGCGGCGAGTGCGCGATTGTAGTGGGCACGCATGCGCTGGTGCAAAAGAGTGTCGAGTTCGCGCGGCTCGGCCTGGCGGTGATCGACGAGCAGCACCGCTTCGGCGTGGAGCAGCGCGTCATGCTGAGGCGAAAGGCCGGCGAAGCGGTGCCGCATCAGCTGATGATGAGCGCCACGCCCATCCCGCGCACGCTCTCGATGACGCATTACGCCGACCTCGACGTCTCGGTGATCGACGAGATGCCGCCCGGCCGGCGGCGAATCGTCACCAAGATGTTTTCCGAAAAAAAACGTGGAGAAGTATTGACCCGCATCCGCGCAGCTTGCGCCGAGGGCGAGCAGGCGTACTGGGTGTGCCCGGTGATCGAGGAATCGAAGGTCGGATTGCAGACCGCGATCGAGACGCACGCGACGCTGCAGAAGGAGCTGAAGGGAATCGCCGTCGAGCTGCTCCATGGCAGGCTGCCGGCAGCCGACAAGGCCGCCATCATGGAGCGATTCAAGAGCGGCGCAACCCAGCTGTTGGTGTGCACGACGGTGATCGAGGTCGGCGTCGACGTACCCAACGCCTCCCTGATGGTGATCGAGAGCGCCGAGCGCTTCGGCCTCGCCCAGCTGCACCAGCTTCGCGGGCGGGTCGGGCGAGGCATGCGCGACAGCGTATGCATCCTGCTGTTCGGCGAGCTGCAGGGCAATGCGCGCGAGCGCCTGCGCATCATCTTCGAGAGTACCGACGGCTTCGCCATCGCCCAGCGCGACCTGGAGCTGCGCGGCCCCGGCGAGGTCATCGGCGAGCGGCAGAGCGGCGATCCTCTGTTCCGCTTTGCCGACCTGGCGGGCGATGCCGACCTGGTGGAGGCGGCGCTCGAGGTGGCCGACGAGCTGATCGAGCACGATCCGAAAGCCGCGCGCGCCCACGTCGAACGCTGGCTCGGTTCGCGCCAGGACCTGAGCCACGCCTGAGTTATCCTTCGCCGGTGGACCTGACGTTCCTCGCGCGCCGGCTCGACGCCTACGAGCGCCTGATCCGACTCGACAAGCCGATCGGCGCGATGCTGCTCCTCTGGCCGACGCTGTGGGCGGTGTGG
>DASXKY010000099.1:0-39217 GCA_036496555.1 Burkholderiales bacterium
TCAGCACGCGGCCGGCGAGCGCCTCCGCGGCGGCGACGCCGGGCATGAAGAGCAGGACGAGGAGAAACCGGCGCATGGCTGCGAGCTTATCGCATACCCGGGCAACCTATAATCATGCGATGAGCGGTGCGCAGGAATGAGCAGCGTGCAGGAATATTTGCGCTTTCTGGTGACCCTGACCGCGGTGCTCGATCCGTTCCTGGCGGTGCCGATCTTCCTCGCCGTCACCGCCTCGCGGAGCGTGCGCTCGCGCGTGGTGCTGGTGCGCATGGTGGCCGTCACGGTGTTCGCGGTGCTGGCGGCGGCGGCGCTCCTCGGCGAGACGATCCTCGAGCTGATCGGCGCGAGCCTGGCCGCCTTTCGCGTCGGCGGCGGGCTGGTGCTGCTGCTGATGGCGCTCGCGATGCTGAACGCGCAGATCGGGCGCGTGCGGCAGACCGAGGAGGAGACGGCGGAGCTCGAGGCGGGCGAGGCGGCCGGGGTGGTGCCGCTCGCGGTGCCCCTGCTCGCCGGCCCCGGCGCGATCAGCACCACCATCATCGCGGCGCAGAAGGGCGGCGGCGCGCACCTCGCCGCGATCCTCGTCTGCATCGCGCTCGTCAGCCTGCTCAGCTGGGTGGTCCTGCGCGCGGCGAACGCGATCGGCGACCGCCTCGGCACCACCGGCCTCAACCTGGCGACCCGCCTGCTCGGGCTCCTGCTCGCCGCGTTCGCCATCCAGACGATGGCCGAGGGCTTGAGGGAGCTGTTCCCCGGCCTAGCCGCCTAGCTTCAGCGGGTCGCGCGGCGCGCGTTCGTCGAGGATGTCGCGCATGCGCGACTCGATGGCCCCCTTGATGCGCGGATGCGTGAGGATGTAGAAGCGGTCGTCCTTCACCGCTTTCACCACGGCATTCGCGACATCGTCGGCAGTGAGGCGGCCAGACGCGACGGCTTTTTTCAGGTTCGCCTCTTTCGCTTTTGTAATCTCGCTCTTGGCGCCCATTGAAAGACCCGCAGGGCGGTTGCGTTCAGATGAAGAGATGCCGGTTGGCACGTACGCCGGGCAGAGCACCGAGACTCCCACTGCCGAATTGCGTTCGTGCAGATCGTGGTGGAGAGACTCAGACAGCGCCACCACGGCGTGCTTGGTCACGTTGTAGGCGCCGGAGCCGGGCGGCGAGATGAGGCCGGCGACGGAAGCGGTGTTGACGATGTGGCCCTCGTTCTGCGCGATCAGCCGCGGCGCGAAGGCGCGCACGCCGTGGATCGCGCCCCAGAGATTGACGCCGAGGATCCACTGCCAGTCGCCGACGCTGCTTTCCCATACCGCGCCGAGCGGCGAGACGCCCGCGTTATTGCAGACCAGGAACGGCTTCTCGATGCGATCGCAGAAAGCCTGGACGTCGGATTCCCTGGAGACGTCGACTTTCATGGTGAATACCTTGGTTTTGATATTTCTCGCCGTCTCTTCCAACCCGGCCTGATCGACGTCCGCAAGCGCGAGATCCATTCCTTCTGCAGCGAACGCGAGCGCCATGGCGCGACCGAGGCCGCTGCCGGCGCCGGTGATCGCCGCGGTCCTGCCGCGTAGGTCCTTCATATCAGCGAGTGCCACAGCATGAATCCGCCTCCGACAAGTATGAGCCCTTCCATGAAGAGCACATGAAGCCTGGCGTGCACGCGCTCTACCAGCCAGGCGCCGAGGGCGCTGCCGGGGATGGAGGCGACGCCTATCACCATGCCGGTGAAGACATGCTGGCTGTCGAGGAGCGCGAAGCGGTGGAAGAGCAGCGCCTTCGAGAGGTCGAGCACGATGGTGATCAGCGCGTCGGTGGCGAGCACCGCCGGCCCGGCAAGGCCGGCGCCGAGGAGCAGGCTGATCAGGATCACGCCAGTGCCGGTGGCGACGCCGTTGGCGAGGCCGAAGACGCCGCCGCCGATCGCGAGGCCGGGCCGCCCGAGGACGATCTGGCGCTTCTTGAGGAAGCGGCGTACCGGCACGGAGGAGAGGATGACCAGGCCGAGCACGATGCCGAGGGTGCGCGCGTCGAGGCTCGCGTAGATCCAGACGCCCAGCACCAGGAAGGGAAACGCGGCGAGCACCACCGTGGCGAACGCGCGTCGCTCGACGTGCTGCCGGTAGAACCAGAAGCGCCCGATGTTGATGATGACCGTCGCCACCGCCAGGACCGGAACGACCGCCTTGACGCCGATCAGCGGCGTGAGCGCGGCGGTGAGGACGATGCCGGTGCCGAACCCGCCGGTGGCGCCGATCACCGCGGCGAGGAGGCCCACCAGCGCCACCGCGGCGAGCGTCGGCGGGTCGAGCAGCAAGCTAGCGCGGCACCGGGCGCGGCTGCCCGTCGCGATCGATGGCGACGTAGGTGAGCGTCGCTTCCGTCACCTTGACCGTGCGCGGGTCCTCGGGGCGCCGCTCGGCGTAGACCTCGACCATGACGGTGATCGAGGTGGTGCCGATGCGCACCAGGTCGACGTAGAACGAAAGCACGTCGCCGACCTGCACCGGCTGCTTGAACACGAACTCCTTCACTGCCACGGTTGCGACGCGGCCGCGCGCGAGCCGCCCGGCGACGGTGCCACCGGCGATGTCGACCTGTGCCATGATCCAGCCGCCGAAGATGTCGCCGTTCTGGTTGGCGTCTGCCGGCATCGGCATGACGCGCAGCGCCGGCACCTTCCCTTCGGGGAGCTTTTCCAAGGTCAGCGGGTTTTCAGATAATGCAGCGGCCCACCGCGGAAGGGCGCGAAGCCGGTGCCGAAGATGAGGCCGGCATCGGCGAGCTCCTCGTCGGCGACGATCCCCTCGCGCACCGCGGCTTGCGCCTCGCGCAGGTAAGGCTCGATCAGCGCGTCGATCATGGGCTGATCGACCGGGCCCGCTTCGCCCTTCACGGGCTTGCCGTCCGCCCAGCGATAGATGCCCTGCCCGGTCTTCCTGCCAAGCTGGCCGGCGGCGACTTTTTCCTCGAGGAACTTCGGCACTCGCGCGTCGCCCTTGGCCAGTTCCTTGCCGACGGCGAGGCAGATGTCGAGGCCGACGGTATCGGCCAGCTCGGCGGGCCCCATCGGCATGCCGAACTCTTCCATCGCGCGGTCGACGGTCTCGGGCTTCGCGCCCGCGTCGATCATGCGGAAGGCGTTCTGCATGTAAGGGCCGAGCACGCGATTGACCAGGAAGCCCGGCGCGTCCTTCACCGGCAGCGGCAGCTTGTCGATCTGCCGCACGAACGAGGCAGCTTTCTTCGCGGTCTCCGCATTCGTGGATGCCGATGAGACCACTTCGACCAGCTGCAGCAGCGGCACAGGATTGAAGAAGTGGATGCCGACCAGCCTCGACGGATCCTTCAGGGCCGCTGCGATGTCGGCAAGCTTGAGGCTCGAGGTGTTGCTCGCCAGGATAGCGCCCGGCTTGGCGAGGCTCTCCAGGCGGCGGAAGAGGTCGCGCTTCGCTTCCAGGTTCTCGAAGATCGCCTCGATGATCACGTCGGCCTGCGCGGCGCCAGCGCCGCTCACGTCGGGAATCAGCCGGTCGAAAGCGTCGCGCACCCGGCGCGGCTCGCGCAGCCGGCGCTGGAACAGCTCGCTTGCCCGCTTCACCGCCGGCGCGAGCCGCTCGGGCGAGGTGTCCTGCAGCGTAACGGTGATGCCGCGCATCGCGCAGACCGCGGCGATGTCGCCGCCCATCACGCCGGCGCCGACCACGTGCACGTGCCGCGCCTTGCCGCCCGGAAAATGAGCGGCGCCCTTGCCCTGCGCCTTGAGGCGCTCCTGCAGGAAAAAGATGCGGATCAGGTTCGAGGCGGTCGGATGCGCGAACAGCGCGCCGATCGAAGCCTCGGGATCGCCCTCGGCGGCGAACGGGTCGCCGTCGTATTTGCGCCAGAGCTCGAGGATCGCGTAGGGCGCCGGGTAGTGCGCCTTCGTCGCCTTCTTCGCCACCTGCTTTCTCGCCTGCACGACGACGAACGACCGGAACGTCAGCATCAGGCGGCTCACCAGGGACAGCCGTCGTCTCGGGCGAGCTTCCAAGGTAACGATCCGCGCCGTGTTCTCCAGGATGCGCAGCGGCACCGCCTGGTCGACGAGGCCGATGCGCTTGGCGCGCCGGGCGTCGACCGATTTTCCCGTCAGCAGCATGTCGAAAGCGGCCGCGGGGCCGACGAGCTTCGGCAGCCACTGCACGCCGTGCCAGACCGGCATGATGCCGAGCATCACCTCGGGCAGCGCAAAGCGCGTCTTCGGGTCGTCCAGCGCCACGCGGTAGCGGCAGGCGAGCGTGAGCTCGACACCGCCGCCCATGCAGAAGCCGTTCACCATCGCGGTGGTGGGGAAGGGCAGCTCGCGCAGCTTCTGCAACACATCCCAGCCCAGGCGCACGAAGGCGAGCGCCTCCTGCGGCGACTGGAAGCGGGTGAACTCCTCGACGTCGGCGCCGGCGATGAAGTTCTCCTTCGCCGAGCGGATGATCAGGCCCTTGGGCGCCGCCGAGCGGATCTCATCGAGGACGGTGGAGAGCTGGTTCAGCGCTTCCTTCGAGAAGGTATTGGTCGACTCGCCCTGCTTGTCGAAGGTGAGCCAGGCGAGGCCGTCGCGGTCGCTCTCCCAGTGGAAATGCTTCGTCGCTACCGCGCGGTCCATCACAGCGCCTCCACCAGCATGGCTCCGCCAAGGCCGCCGCCGATGCAAATGCAGGCGATGCCGCGCTTCTTGTTATTTCTCTTCAAAACTTTCAACAGATGAAGGACGATGCGCGTGCCGGACGCACCGACCGGATGGCCGAGGGCGATGGCGCCGCCGTCGACATTCAATTTATTCTCGTCAAGCGAACCCAACGCCCGATCAAGTCCGAGTTCTTCGCGGCAGTACTTCTCGTCCTTCCACGCCGCGAGGCAGCCGAGCACCTGCGCGGCGAACGCCTCGTTGATCTCCCAGTAGTCGAGGTCGTCGAGGCCGAGGCCGTGGCGCTTGAGGATCGGCGTTGCCGCGTGCACGGGGCCGAGGCCCATCTGCGCCGGGTCGAGGCCGGCCCATTCCGAGTCGACGATTCTTCCGATCGGCTTCAGCTGGAACTCCCTGAGGGCCGATTCCGAGGCGAGCAGGAGCCATGCCGCGCCGTCCGTGATCTGCGAGCTGTTTCCCGGCGTGACGGTGCCGTACTTGCGGTCGAAGAAGGGCTTCAGCTTGGCGAGGCTCTCCATCGACGCGTCCGCCCGCACGCCGTCGTCGAGCAGATACGGAGTGCCCTTTGCGTCGAAGAGCGCTTCGATCTCACCGCCGCCTGCGGCGAGATATTTATTTCGTTGGGCTTCGAAAACCCTTTTGTGCGATCTCACCGCGAAAGCATCCTGCTGCTCTCGCGTGATGCCGAAGCGGTACGCCAGGTTCTCCGCGGTCTGTCCCATCAGCAGGCCGACCATCGGGTCGGTGAGGCCCTTCATGATGCCGATGACGGGGGCAAGCAGCGCTGCGACGGGAAGTTTTCCGAATGCCGCAATCCGCTGTCCGGTGCTCCTGGTGGCGGCAAGATCCGAGAACCACAGAACCATCTTGTCGTTGTAGAGCAGCGGCGCGCGCGAGAGCGCGTCGACGCCGCCCGCGAGGACCAGGTTCGACTTGCCGGCGAGGATATTGGCGATGCCCGAATCCACCGCCTGCATGCCGGAGGCACAGTTGCGCATGACCGTCCAGCCCGGCACCTTCTGGCCGCAGCCCATGCGCAGCGCGGCGACGCGGCCGATGTTGACCTCGTCGACCGAAGGCGCGGCGCAGCCGAGGATCACCTCGTCGAGCCGGTCGGGCGCGAAGGACTGGCGCGCGAGCAGGCTGCGGCCGGCCTGCGTCGCGAGGTCGCTCGCGGCGAACGGACCCGGGCGGTTCTTCGACTTGAGGAACGGCGAGCGGGCGCCGTCCACTATGTAGATTGGCTGCTTGACCATCTCAGGCTGCCTTGACGGAGACGGTTTTCTCGGCCGCGATCTTGTGCATGGCTTCGGCGCGGCCGAAGTCCTGCGGGAAGTCGTCGACCTTGATGACCTGGCGCCGCAGCGCTTCCTTGCGCTGCCATTGCGCGAGCTCTTCGGCATCGAGGACGGAAAGCGGATCGCTGTTGCCCTGCTTGCGCGCGTCGCGCAGCTTCCTGTCGATCGGCTCGCCGGCGATTGCAGCGGCGAAGGCGGCTTCGAGGATTCCGGTGGCGTCCGCCTCGCCTTTCGGCACATACATGCCCGCGGTGAGGCGGTCGCGCGCCGCGCCTGGCTCGAGCGCGATCTGCGCGCATTCGCGGTTGATCCGGTCGAGTGGCGGG
Organism: Burkholderiales bacterium; assembly: GCA_036496555.1. Classification (GTDB taxonomy): domain Bacteria; phylum Pseudomonadota; class Gammaproteobacteria; order Burkholderiales; family SG8-39; genus SCGC-AG-212-J23. Next base: position 6,308 of record DASXKY010000099.1, read on the forward strand.
CGGAACGACATGCCGAGCGGGAAGATGGTCCAGCGCAGGAGCCGAGCGAGCGGCTTCACCGGGAAATTGGACAGGATGCCGTCGAGCGCGCGCTGCGTGTGGTAGAGCGCGTCGCGCACCGACCAGCGCACCAGCGGCAGGTCGGCTTTGATGCGGCCCATGTCCTCGTAGCGCTTGAGCGCGGCGGAGACGAGATACATCATCGACAGCACGTCGCCCAGTCGGCCGGAAATCTTTTCCTTGCGCTTGAGCGCGCCGCCCATCGCCAGCATCGAGATGTCGGCGAGGAAAGCGAAGGCCGCGGAGAGGCGCGAGACGTGGCGGTAGTAGTGGCGGGTCTCCGCCGAGCAGTTCTTCGGCACCGGGGCGAAAGAAGCTTTTGTCAGGCCGTAGACCAGCGTGCGCACGCCGTTCGACATCACATGGCCGACGTGCGAGGTGAAGGCGTCGTCGAATTCGCGCGAGGCTTCGCTGCCCTGCATCTCCTTCGCCGCCCGCATTTCGCGCAGCACATACGGATGGCAGCGGATCGCGCCCTGGCCGAAGATGATCAGCGTGCGCGTCAGGATGTTGGCGCCTTCGACGGTGATCGCTACCGGCGCGATCTGGTAGCCGCGGCCGAGCCAGTTGTTCGGCCCGAGGCAGATGCCCTTGCCGCCGTGGATGTCCATGGCGTCGTTGACGCAGGTGCGCGCTCGCTCTGTCATGTGGTACTTGGCGATCGCCGATAGCACCGCCGGCTTCTCGCCGAGGTCGACCGCGCCAGCGGTCATCACGCGCGTCGCGTCCATCATGTATGCGTGCGCCGCGATGCGGCCGAGCGCCTCCTCGACGCCTTCCAGCCGGCCGATCGGCGTCTTGAACTGCGCCCGCACGCGGGCGTAGGCGCCCGTGAAACGGGTCAGCGCCTTCACCCCGCCGACCGAGGAAGTCGGCAGCGAGATCGCGCGGCCCGCCGCGAGGCAGCCCATCAGCATCATCCAGCCCTTGCCGGCGTAGTCGCGGCCGCCGATGATCCAGTCGAGCGGCATGAACACGTCCTTGCCCCAGTTCGGCCCGTTCTGGAACGCGGCGTTGAGCGGCAGGTGCCTGCGCCCGATGTTCACGCCCGGCGTGTTGGTCGGGATGAGCGCGCAGGTGATGCCCAGGTCTTCCTTATCCGAAATTAATTTTTCCGGGTCATAAAGCCGAAAGGCCAAGCCAAGCAACGTAGCTACCGGGCCAAGCGTGATGTAGCGCTTGTCCCAGGTGACGCGCATGCCGAGCACTTCCTTGCCTTGCCACACGCCCTTGCAGACGACCCCGCGGTCCGGAATCGCCGCCGCGTCGGAGCCCGCCTCGGGATTGGTGAGCGCGAAGCACGGCACTTCGAGGCCCTTGGCGAGCCGCGGCAGGTAGTGGCTCTTCTGCTCGTCGGTGCCGTAGTGCAGCAGCAGCTCGCCCGGCCCGAGCGAGTTCGGCACCATCACCGTGATCGCCGCCGTCGCCGAGCGCGTCGATAGCTTCATCACCACCGCGGAGTGCGCCAGCGCGCTGAAGCCGAGGCCGCCGTACTTCTTCGGGATGATCATGCCGAGGAAGCCCTGGTCCTTGATGAACTGCCAGACCTGTGGCGGCAGGTCGCAGCGCTCGTGCGTGATCTCCCAGTCGTTGCACATCGCGCACAGCTCCTCGACCGGGCCATCGAGGAACGCCTGCTCCTCGGCGCTCAGGCGCGGCGCGGGCGTCGCGAGCAGCTTGTCCCAGTCCGGCTTGCCGGAAAACAGGTCGCCGTCCCACCACACGGTGCCGGCGTCGATCGCCTCCTTCTCGGTCTGCGACATGTCCGGCAGGATGCGGCGATAGGCCGAGAGAATGCGATTCGTGATCAGGGCTCTTCGAATCAGCGGAACGTTGAGCACCACCGCGGCCAGCACGAGAGGAGCAAAGAGAAGCGAATTTCCAAGAACTTCGAAGTTCGCCAGGGTGCTCAACCACCAGCCCAGAAGAGCTGCAGCCGCGGTCCAGGCAACGAGCGGTGCCTGGAAGTACGCGAGGAGGAGGAAAGCGGCGAGCGCGCCGAGCACGAGTCCGAGTACGGCCATGGCGATCTCCTTAGGCGGCTTTCTTGACGGCGGATTTCAGCGGCGCGGTGAGCCCGGCGCAGAGGAAGGCGGTGAGCCGGTCCTCGAGCAGCCTCGCGTCATGGCGGTCCTCGGGCTTGAAACCGGCGATGAGCTGGACTGCATCGGTGGCGGCAAGCGTGTATGAGAGCGTGCCAAACATGAAGTGCATGCGCCAGACGACCTCGTCGCGGGGCATGTTCGGCAGCGCACGCTCGAGCGCCACGCGGTAGCGCGCGGTCACCGGCGCGTAGAGCTGGCCGATGAGGGCGCGGATCGGCTTGGCCGGCTCGGTGTAGGTGCGGCCAAGGAGGCGGATGAAGTTGCGGCCGCCGCCCTTCGCGTCCTCCATCAGGCGCAGGCTCTCGCCGACGAAGGCGCGGATGATCGCCTCGGGCGCGAGCGCGCGGCCGCCGGCCTCGGTCTCGGCTTTCTCGAGCGCGGCGATGCGCGCGGCGTTCATGGGATCGAGCCGGCGGCGGAACAACGCCTCGATCAGCGCATCCTTGGAGCCGAAGTGGTAGTTGACGGCGGCGAGGTTGACCGCGGCGCTCGCGGTGAGCAGGCGCATCGAAGTTCCTTCGAAGCCGTGCTGCATGAACAGTTCCTCGGCGGCGTCGAGGATGCGGGTGCGGGTTTCGTGCGGCGGTTTGACGGCGCGGAGCGACATGGCGGGCCCTGACTGAGGATTCAAACGAACGTTTGAATCCTAGCGGCGCGGACGCGGCGCAGTCAAGGGGTTTCCTAGCGCTTGCCGGGGATGGCGACGCCGCGGCGGATGAAAGCCTTGCGCTCCTCCTGGTCCTCGATTTCCTCGCCGAGGAGGACGTACAGCTCGGCCTCGGTGCGCGCCTTCAGGGCTGCGCGCTTCACCAGGACGCGGGCGACCCCGCCGATGTGCTCGGCCAGGCGCCGCTCGGCGCGCTCCAGCACTTCGAGGGCAAAGCGGCTCGCCGCCGCGGCGGTCGCCGGCCCGGTGAGCGGCGGCGGCCTGGTCGTCGGCCGCGAGCTCTCCGAAAAGGCCTTCTCGAAGCGCCCGCGCGCGGCGGCGTCCTCGATCTCGGCCGCCACCAGCTGCACCAGCTCGGGCTGCGACTTCGCCTTCTTCGCTGCGTTCCTGACCATCACCGGCGCGATCGGTCCGGCGTGCTCGGCGAGGGCAACTTCCAGGCGCTTGAGGAGCGGGGGATCGAACGCGAGCGCCGCTTGCGGCTGGGGCGGCGGCACCTTTGCCGTCCTGGCTTCCGGCGACGACCGCTTGCCGGGAAAAAGCGCCGCGCGCCACTCGGCGACCGATTGCGGGCGCTTCTCCTCCATGGGCTGCAGGGCCCAGTCGATGGCGTTGAGGAATTCCGGACGGAAGCGGCCATGGTCGCCGATCGTAAGCGCGCTCGGCATCTTGTCTTCGCGCACGCGCGCCGCCGCCTCGACGGGTGGATTGCCGGTCACCATCCAATAGAGCACCCCGCCGAGCGCGTAGAGGTCACTCCACGGTCCCTGGTTGCCCTGCGTGTGGTATTGCTCGAAGGGCGCGTAGCCCGGCGTGACGATGGCGGTGAGCTCGGAGGAGCGCTGCCGCGCCGAGCCGAAGTCGAGCAGCACCGGGCTGGCGTCGTCGCGCACGTAGACATTGCCCGGCTTGATGTCGCGATGCAGGAAGCCAGCCTTGTGGACCACTTCGAGCCCGTCGAGCAGCGCCGCGAGCAGCGGCGCCGCCTGCGCCTCGCTGACCGGCCGGCGCGTCTTGATCCAGTCGCCGAGCGCCGCGCCGTCGACGAACTCCATCACCATGTACGCCGAGCCGTTCGCCTCGAAGAAGCGCATCACCCGCACGATGTTCGGGTGGCGGAACGAGGCGAGCGTGCGCGACTCGTCCATGAAGCGCTGCTTGCCCCAGCCGAAGGTCTCGGCGGCGTCGGGCGAGCGCGGCGCGATCGACTGGCCGGGACCGCGCAGCGCGATCTCGCCCGGCAGGTATTCCTTCAGCGCAACTTTGAGGTTGAGATTGCCGTCGGTGGCGAGGTAGGTGAGGCCGAAACCGCCGACCCCGAGCACCTTCTCGATGCGGTACTCCTGCAGCGCGTAGCCGGCGGGTAACGCGTTCGCGGACATGACGCTGGCGGCGCGCTCAAGCCTTGTCGATCAGCGCGATCGCCTTCTGCAGGCTGCGCCGCATGCGGTTGAACGCCTGCCCGAGCTGCGACACCTCGTCGCGCCCCTTGACGGGGAACTCGGCGGCGTCCATGCGGCCCTTGGAGATCTGGTCCGCGACGTGCGAAAGCTGGGTGATCGGCTGCACGATCATCGCGCCCAGCATGATGTTGAGGATCACGAACAGCACCGCGAACACCGCGGTGAGCGAGGTCATGAAAGTGACGAAGGCGTGGTTCGCGTTGCGGATCGGCAGGTCCATCGGCACTGAGACGATCTGCGCGCCGATCACCTCGTTCAGCTTCCAGCCGAAGCCGTTGCTCGGGCCGTAGATCTTCACCATCGCCACCGGCGCCATCTCCGCGTTGGTGTGGCAGGAGAGGCAGGCCGGGTCCTTGATCTGGAACGGCCGCGCGAGGTACAGCGAGCGGCCGGTGGGCGTCTCGCGCATGCCCGAGATCTCGGGGCGCGCCGGGTCGGCGCGGAACACGTTGACGATGTCGGTCTCCCACTCGACGGCGCGGTTGCGCGGGTTGGTGGGATTGAGCGCCGCCTCCTTGTACGCGTAGTCGGGATACTTCTTGCGCAGCAGCGTCATGATCTCCGTCGCGCCGAACGCCGGCACGCTCTCCGGCAGGAACTTGTCGGCGTCGACTGCCAGGTTGGGACGCACGTGCGCGACGGTGTAGCCGCGCATCGAGAGCGCCGCCTCCATCATGACGCCGGCGTTGCGCAGCACCTCTTCGCGCGCGTTCCTGTGCAAAAGTTCGTAAGAAACGTAGCCTGTGACGCCCAGCCCGACGACGAACACGACGAGCAGCACCAAGTTGAACTTGAGTCTCAGCCCCATGGTTTTCCCCCTTTTGCTCCAGCGACTATACGTACGTGGCCGTCGCGCGGATGAGCTTACACTGATCCGCATGAGCGGCGGCTCTTTCGTGGGACTGATCCTGCTGTCCATGGCGTGGTTGTTCTTCGTCCTCGGCGCCGTGACGAATTTCTCGGTGCTGCGCAGGGCGATGAAGTCGAAGGAAGGCGAGCGCGTGCCCTCCGGCATTCCGTTCCTGCCGGGCGTCGTCGGCTCGCTCGCGGTATTTTTTACACTGCCGGCGCTGGCCGCCCGCGGGCTGCAGCTGCCGTGGCCCTGGCTGTGGATCCTGCTGCCGCTGCTCCTGGACGTGCACTGCATAGGGGGAATGGTGCTGTTTCTTCTTTTCAGAAAAACAAAACACGATGGAGCGAGCTGACTCGGCGGCGGGCTGCCTGCTCGGTACGGCTGTGGGCGACGCGCGCGGGCTTCCCTGGGAAGGGCTCTCGCGCCGGCGCCAGAAGCGGTTGAGCGAGTACCTCGCCGAGTCGCCGCTCGTCGCCGACTGGCGCATGTGCTCGGACGACACCGATCAGGCCTGCATGGTCGCGCAGGCAGTCGCGGTCTCGGCGGGCAGCCCGCGCCGTTTCGTGTCGAGCCTCGCCTGGCGGCTGCGCTTCTGGCTCGCCGGCCTGCCGGCGGGCGTCGGCTTCGGCACGCTATGCGCGATCCTCAAGCTGTGGCTGTTTGTGCCGCCGCAGTTCTCCGGCGTGCGCTCGGCCGGCAGCGGCGCGGCGATGCGCAGCGCTTTTCTCGGCGTCGCGTTCTCCGAGAGCGATCCGCTGCTCGTGATGCACGTCTCCGCGTGCTCCTCGATCACCCATGCCAATCCGCGCGCCCAATTCGGCGCGCTCGCCGTGGCGCTCGCCGCACGCTCGGCGATGCGCGGCGAGATCGCCGAGGAGTACCTGTTCCACCTCGAGCGCTTCGCCGCGCCCTTCGGCGAGGCGGGAAAGGAGCTGGTCGAGCTCGCGCAGCGCGCCGCGGCGAGCGCCGCCTTCGGCGAGCAGACCGTCAGCTTCGCCGTCTCGATCGGCTGCGAGCGCGCGGTGAGCGGCTACGTCTACCACACCGTGCCGGTCGCGCTGCACGCGTGGCTGGCCAACCGCGGCAACCTCGAGACGGCGATCGACGCCGTCGTCGCCTGCGGCGGGGATACCGACACCACCGCGGCGATCGCCGGCGCCATCGTCGGCGCGGGCATCGGCCGCGGTGGCATCCCCGAGTCTCACCTCGCACGGCTGTGGGACTGGCCGCGCGGCGCGAAGTGGATCGAGGACGCAGCGCGCAACGCGCTCGCCGCGGCCGACACGCGCATTCCCAGGCCGGCGCTATGGCTTTCGCCGCACAAGCTGCTCGGCAGAAACCTCGTCTTCCTCGCGGTTGTTCTGGCGCATGGATTTCGCAGGCTGCTGCCGCCGTATTGAGATAATCGGGGCATGGCCCACCAAGCCGCGCCAACCGCGCGCCTGAGCGGCAGCGAATGGAAGGCGATCCCCACGCTGCTGCCCTACCTCTGGGAATACAAGTGGCGCGTGGGGCTCGCGCTCGCCTTCCTGGTCGCCGCCAAGCTCGCCAATGTGGCGGTGCCGCTGATCATGAAGCAAGTAGTGGACGGGCTCGACCCGCGGCTGCAGGCGGTGGCGATCCCGGTGGCGCTGCTCGTCATCTACGGCGCGCTGCGCTTCTCGACCACGCTGTTCGCCGAGCTGCGCGACGTGGTGTTCGTGCGCGTCGCGCAGCGGGCGATCCGCCGCGTCGCGCTCGGCGTGTTCCGTCACCTGCACAGCCTCTCGTTGCGTTTCCATCTGGAAAGGCAGACCGGAGGCATGACGCGGGATATAGAACGCGGAACCAGGGGGATTTCGACCTTATTGAGTTACCTGATTTTCTCGATCATTCCCGTGATCCTCGAGTTCGTGCTCGTCGCCGCGGTGCTGGTCGCCAAGTTCGACTGGCGCTTCGCCGCGATCACGTTCGGCGCGGTGGCGGTGTACCTCGGCTTCACGGTCGCCATCACCGAGTGGCGCATGGCGATCCGCCGCCGCGCCAACGAGCTCGACTCGAGCGCCAACACGCGCGCCATCGACAGCCTGCTCAACTACGAGACGGTGAAGTACTTCGGCAACGAGGAGTTCGAGGCCAGGCGCTACGACGAGAACCTGCGGAAGTACGAAGACGCGGCGACGCACAGCGAGGCCTCGCTCGGCCTGCTGAATATCGGGCAGAGCCTGATCATCGCGGGCGCCGTCACCGCGCTGATGCTTCTCACCGCGCAAGGCGTGGCCGGCGGGCGCCTTACGCTGGGCGACCTGGTGCTGGTCAACGGCCTGCTGCTGCAGCTCTACATCCCGCTCAACTTCCTCGGCATGGTGTATCGCGAGATCAAGCAGTCTCTGCTGGACATGGACCGCATGTTCCGCCTCCTTTCGCAGCATCGCGAGATCGAGGACCAGCCGGGGGCCGTGGCGTTGCCCTCAGGGCCCCTGGCCGTCGAATTTTCAAAAGTGGATTTCTCGTACGAGAAGGCGCGGCAGATCCTGTTCGACGTTTCGTTCGAGATTCCTGCCGGGCATCGCGTGGCGGTAGTCGGCCACTCGGGCTCCGGCAAGTCCACCCTCGCCCGGCTGCTGTTCCGCTTCTACGACGTTTCTGCGGGCGGAATCTTCATCAATGGGAAAGATACCCGCGAGCTGAAGCAGGCGAGCGTGCGCGCGGCGATCGGCATCGTGCCGCAGGACACGGTGCTCTTCAATGACACGATCCTCTACAACATCCGCTACGGCCGGCCCGAGGCGAGCGACGAAGAGGTGCACGCGGCGGCGCGCGCGGCGCACATCCACGATTTCATTTCTTCGTTGCCCAAGGGCTATGAAACCCAGGTGGGCGAGCGTGGCCTCAAGCTCTCCGGCGGCGAGAAGCAGCGCGTGGCGATCGCCCGCGCGCTGCTCAAGAACCCGCGCATCCTCATCTTCGACGAGGCGACCTCGGCGCTCGACTCGCGCTCCGAGAAGGCGATCCAGACCGAGCTCGAGCGCATAGCGCAGGGCCGCACCACCCTCGTCATCGCCCACCGACTTTCGACCGTGATGGACGCCGACCAGATCCTGGTAATGGGCCATGGCCGCATCGTCGAGCGCGGATCGCATCAGCAACTGCTTGAGTTGAAAGGGGAATACGCCAGAATGTGGGCGTTGCAGCAACAGCAGGCGCAGGCGAAGGCGGTCCTCGAAGACGCAGAAGTTGCATAGCGCCGGGCGCGGACCGTAGCCGCGTCCCGACAGCCAACAAATTCACGTAGTTTCACGATATCTCGCCTAGCGTCTTATTTTCCTTGCGGTTTTTTTGCGCCGTAGTTTAGACTGCGACCCTCTCCCTGAGCCGAAGAGTTCAGGGAGGCGACAGACGAAAAAACGCAACGCTCAGGGAAACTCGCCGCAATGCAAAGAAAGCTCCATCCGCTCGAGGGCATCGTCGCCATCTTCGCCCTCGTTTTTGTCCTCGCGCTCACCATCGGCTTCGCGCAGGCGGCGGAACCCAGGAAGGTCGCGCTGCGCTCCAACGCCGCGCTGGTCATCGACGCCGCCACCGGCGAGGTGGTGATCGACAAGAACGGCGACGCGGTGACGCCGATCGCCTCGATCACCAAGCTGATGACCGCCATCGTCACGCTCGAGAGCGGTCTCGACCTCGACGCGCCGGTGTCGGTGACGCGCGAGGACGTCGACATGAAGAAGGGCTCGCGCTCGCGCCTGCGCACCGGCATCACGCTCACGCGCCGCGAGCTTCTGCTGATCGCGCTGATGGCCTCCGAGAACCGGGCCGCCGCCGCGCTCGGACGCTCCTATCCCGGCGGCACGCCGGCCTTCGTGGCAGCGATGAACGAAATGGGCGCCGAGCTGCAGATGAACGACACCCGCTTCCTCGACCCGACCGGGCTCAACCCGGGCAACGTGTCGAGCGCGCGCGACCTCGCCAAGCTGGTGCGCGCGGCCCACGGCTATCCGCTGATCCGCGAGTTCTCCACGCGCGACAAGGCGACGGTGCTGCTCTCGGGCAAGCAGAAGATGAACTTCCACAACACCAACGGCCTGGTGCGCAACGCGCGCTGGGAGATCGATCTTTCCAAGACCGGCTACATCAGCGAGGCGGGGCGCTGCCTCGTCATGCAGGTGCGCGTCGCATCGAAGGACCTGATCGTGGTGCTGCTCGACTCCTGGGGCAAGTATTCGCGGGTTGGTGACGCGCAACGCATCCGCAAGTGGGTCGAGACCACCGCCGCAGCGGGGACGCAGAGCTAGCCGGCTTCCGGCGGGACGTCGTCGCGGGGCTGTCGCTGCCGCAGAAGGCGCTGCCGCCGAAGCACTTCTACGACGCCGCCGGCAGCCGCCTGTTCGAGCGGATCTGCCGCCTTCCCGAGTATTACCTGACGCGCACCGAGCTCGCGATCACTCGCGCGCACCTCGACGCCGTCGCACGCTTCACCGGCACGGGCGGCGCACTGCTCGAGTATGGCAGCGGCGAGAGCCTGAAGACGCGGCTCCTGCTGCGCGCAATGCGGCCCGCCGTCTACATGCCGGTCGACATCTCACGCGACGCGCTCGTCCTTGCCGTTGCAAAGCTCGCGCGCGAGTTTCCGGGCTTGCGCATCGCGCCGGTGATCGGCGACTTCACCCGACCGCTCGACTTGCCGGCGCTGCCGGGCCGCAGCCGTCGCGTCGTCTATTTCCCCGGCTCGACCATCGGCAACCTCACGCCGCAGGAGGCGCAGGCGTTCCTGCGCATGACGCGCGGCCAGGTCGGCCCGCGCGGCGCGATGCTGGTCGGCGTCGACCTGAAGAAGGACGCCAACCTGCTGCACGCGGCGTACAACGACTCCCGAGGCGTCACCGCCGCGTTCAACCTGAACCTGCTCGCGCGCATCAACCGCGACCTCGGCGGCGACTTCGACCTGCGGCGCTTCGCGCACTATGCCTTCTACAACGCGCCGCTCGGGCGCATCGAGATGCACCTCGTCTCACTGCGCGACCAGACGGCGAACGTCGGCGACCACCGCTTCGGCTTCGCGCGCGGCGAGTCGATCCACACCGAGAATTCCTACAAGTACTCGGTCGCCGAGTTCCAGGCGATCGCCGCGCAGGCGGGCTTTCGCGGCGAGAAAGTCTGGATCGACCGCAAAGGGCTGTTCGCCCTCCACGGCTTGCTGGCAGCCTAGGCGGCGCCGATGCGCGCCATCGGCCGGTGGCCGATCGAGCGCGAGATGCGGTCGGCGTTTTCCTTGACGAGCGGCCCCCACTGCACCTTCATGCGATCGGCGGGCGTGGAGAGCGAAAGCGCGGCGACCAGGTTGCCGGCATCGTCGCGGATGCCGGCGGCGACGCAGCGGACGCCGAGCTCGGCCTCCTCGTTGTCGGTGGCCCAGCCCTGGCGCTGGATGCGCTCGAGCTCTCGCTCGAGCGCTGCGGCGTTGGTGAGCGTATTGGGTGTGTGCGCCGCCAGGCCGCTGCGCTTGGCATAGTCGCGCGCCAGCGCGAAGCCGTCCTCCAGCAGGAACAGCTTGCCGGCAGCGGTGACGTGCAGCGGCGCGCGCGCGCCGATGACGTGCACCACGCGCATCGCCGAGCGGCCCGAGGAGGTGCGCTCGACGTAGACGATCTCGTCGTCGTGCCGCACCGAGAGGTTGGCGGTCTCGCCGGTCTGCGAATGCAGCTCGCGCATGAGCGGCAGCGCGAGCTCGCGCACGCTGATGCGCGACTTCACCAGGTTGCCGAGCTCGAGCAGGCGCATGCCGAGCCGGTAGCTGCCCGGCTCGACGCGGTCGACCATGCGGTCGGCGGTCATCGCCGCGAGGATGCGGTGTGCGGTCGAGGGATGCAGCGAGGTGTACTGCGCGATCTGCTTCAGGCCGAGCGGCTCGGGGTGCTGCGCCAGCACCTCGAGCAGGCGCATCATGCGCTCGATCACCTGGATCGGAGCCTTCGGATCGATGCGCTGTTCTTCGCGGGCCGCCATGGCAGGGCGACATTGTAGAATCGTCGCCATGCCGGCGGTCAAGAATTTATGCCTGTAGTCACCTGCATCGACGATCTGAGAACGCTCGCGAAAAGACGCGTCGCCAAAGCGATCTTCGATTATGTCGACCGCGGCTCGTACTCCGAGGCCACGCTGAGGGCGAACCGCGCCGACCTCGAATCGCTCGCGCTGCGCCAGCGCGTCGGCATCGACGTCGACCGCCGCGCGACGCGCAGCGCCATGATCGGCCACGAGGTGGCGATGCCGGTGGCGCTCGCGCCGGTCGGGCTGACCGGCCTCAACTGGGCCGACGGCGAGATCCTCGCCGCGCGCGCCGCCGAGCGCTTCGGCGTGCCCTTCACGCTCTCCACCATGTCGATCTGCTCGATCGAGGACGTGGCGCAGGCCGTGGGCAAGCCGTTCTGGTTCCAGCTCTACGTCATGCGCGACCGCGGCTTCGCCGCCTCGCTCATCGAGCGCGCGAAGGTCGCCAAGTGCTCGGCACTGGTCCTCACGCTCGACCTGCAGATCCAGGGCCAGCGCCACCAGGACCTGAAGAACGGGCTGGCTGTGCCGCCCAGACTGACCTTGGAAACTTTTTTGGATGTGCTTCTCAAACCTTCCTGGGCGCTCAACGTTTTGAGCGGCAAGCGCAAGTCCTTCGGCAACCTCGAAGGCCGCATCCCGAGCGCGAAGAGCCTCACCACGCTTTCGCAGTGGATCGCCGGGCAATTCGATCCGACGTTCTCGTGGAAGGACGTCGAATGGGTGAAGAAGCAGTGGGGCGGCAAGCTCGTGCTGAAGGGCATCCTCGAGGCCGAGGACGCGAAGATCGCCGCCTCGCTCGGCGTCGACGCGATCGTCGTCTCGAACCACGGCGGGCGCCAGCTCGATGGCGCCATCTCCTCGATCCGGGCGCTGCCCGAAGTGGTGCAGGCGGTGGCAGGCAAGACCGAAGTGTGGTTCGACGGCGGCATCCGCAGCGGGCAGGACGTGCTGCGCGCGCTGGCGCTCGGCGCGAAGGGTACGCTGATCGGCCGCGCCTTCGCCTACGGCCTGGGCGCGATGGGCGAGGCGGGCGTGACGCGCGCGCTCGAGCTGATCCGCGCCGAGCTCGACGTCACCATGGCGCTGTGCGGCCTGCGCGACGTCAACCAGGCGAGCCCGGCGATCCTCAGGCCTGCCTGAAGGCGGTCAGCTCGGTACGCTCGGCCAACGTGTAGCGGCCGCGGCCGCCGGTGCGGGTTTCCTCGCGCAGCACGAAGCGCCGCACCCGGTCGGGCGCGAACCAGGTTCGCACGCGGATCTGGTTCGGGAAGGCGCCGCCGAAGCGCACGCCCGTGCCGTCGATGCGAAAGGTGTCGAAGCTGCCCGCGGCCACCTTGATCGTCTCGCGCGCGGCGACGCGCAAACTGAGCTCGATGATGAAGGTGCCGATCTTGCCGTTCTCGCCGCTGTAGCGGGTATTCCACTGCCGGCCGAGCTGGAACTCGGCCGGAAACTGCTGGTTGTTGGTGACATTGCGGTTGCCGCGGCCGCGCAGCAGGTTCCCCAGCCGGTCGGTGACGAGGCCGGTGTCGTAGACGACCTGGCCTTCACGCACGCGCACGACGGTCGTGGTGACCGTCTCTTGCACGACCTTGGAGATCTGGTCTGCGATGGCATAGGTATAGGAATCGCCCGCCTTGTAGTTCGTGTCGGCGCGAGCGTAGCCCTTGCTGTACGGGTTGTCTGTCGAGGCGACCACTTCGGCTTTCTTCTCGCCCAGCGCGGCGAGCAGGTCGTCCAGGCTGACCTGCGCGAGCTCGGTGAAGTTGCCGCTCGGGTAGCGCCACAGGTACTCCTCGATCGCCGCCGGCGTGTTGGCGGCCGCCGCCTGCTCCCAGGCGGCGGTTTCCTGCTCGAACAGCTTCGCGGGATCGGGCGCCTTCGGCGAGCCTTTGAGGCGCTCGCGCATGGCGAGCTCGTCCTTGCGCGCCTGCTCGGCCTCGGTTTCGCGCTGCGCCTCCAGGCGCTCCTGGCGCGCGAGCTCCTCCTTCAGCTTGCGCTCCTCCTCGGCCCGCTTCTCGGCGGCCAGGCGCGCGCGCAGCGCGGCCGCCTCTTTGCGCGCGCGCTCGGCTTCCGCCTCGCGCTCGGCCTTCAGCCGCTCCTGCCGCGCGAGCTCTTCCTTCATCTCGCGCGCCGCTTCCGCGTCCGACAGCTTCTTCAGCGCGATCGGCGGAATGAACCAGAAGTCGTCCTCGAGCGAGGTGCTCTCCCACGGCACTTGCGCGCCGCCCGAGCTGCGCCGCACGGCGAGGCGCACGCGCTTGAATACGTCCTCGATCTTCGCCTCGGGCACGCGCATCTCGCGCAGAAGGTTCTCGGTGTAGAGGCCGTTGGCGCCCGCGCCGTCGCTCGCCACGTTGCCCGGCGAGGTGGCGTAGGCGAGGAGGGTGCCCACCGGCGCGTCGAGCTGCGAGAGGCCCTTCTGCTCGACCCGGAAATCGCGCGCGAACGGATTTTCGCGGCAGGCGTCGAGGATGATCAGGTTCATCGGGTTGGCGGCGCGCGAGATGCCCTCGATCACCGTGTTGACGTCGAGGCAGGTGCGCTGCACGTCCTCGGGCCCCTTCAGCATCGCGTCGACGGGCAGGAGATAGTTGCGCCAGGCGAGCTGCATGCCGTGGCCGGCGTAGTAGAACAGGCCGACCGGCTTGCCGTCCGCGAGCGCCCGCGTGTAGTCGCGCGCGGCGTCCAGCATGTCGGCGCGCGGCAAATCGAGCGCGAGCACGACCCGGAAGCCGATGTCTTTCAGCGCGGCGGCCATCGCGCGCGCGTCATTCGCCGGATTTTTCAGCGGCGAGGCCTTGTACGCGCTATTGCCGATCACCAGCGCGTGCTTGGGCGCTCGCAGCAGCGCGCTTACTTTCTGCTCGGCGGAGAACGCGCGCCACGGAACCAGCGTCGCGCCCATCGAGGACAACCCGGCGCCGAGCGCGGTGCGCAATGCGCGGCGCCGCGTCCACTCGCTCATGCCTTTCCTCCCTGCCTGCGAATCATACGTCGCGCGAAGCGCAGCGGGTCGAGCGCGTCGGCGAGCTTGCCTTCGACCGGCAGCGGCTCGCCTTCCAGCTCGCTGGCGAGGATTTCGGCGGCGAGCGCCGCCCAGATGAGGCCGCGCGAGCCGTAGGCGAAAGCTGCGTACAGGTTTTCCGCAAGCTTGCCGACAGCCGGCAGGCGGTCGGGCAGCACGGCGCGGAACGCGACGCGGCCGTCCGGGTTCTCGATCTTCGCGTCCTGGGAAAGGATCTGGCGCAGGCGCTCCAGGTTGCTCTCGTGGCTTTCGGCGCGCAGCGAGGAATCCTCGTCCTCCAGATCGAAGGTGGCCCCCACCACGCACAGGCCCTCGACGGGCGGCAGCACCATGCCGCCGCGCAGGACCACCGCGTGTGGCGGCTCGATGCGGCCTTCCGGCACGTAGGTCAGCTGGCCGCGCACGCGCCGCAGCCTGAGGTGCGGAACAGGATGGAGCGCGGGCGCTTCGGACGAGTTGGCGAGGATGGTGATCGAATCCGGATCGACGCTCTTCACTTCGCTGCCGAACTTCTTTATCGCCTTGCCGATCTGGGCGTCCACCAGCGAGCGCGGCTGGATCCAGCCGCCCTGCGGAAACCACAGGCCGCCCGCAGCGACGGGCACCCCTGCATGGCGCGAGGCTTTGTCGCGGTCGACATATTGGACGTAGTCGGGCGGTTGTCCGGCCGCGGCTCTTTCTTGCGACGCCTCCTCTTTCTCGTCTCTCGCGAGCTGCAGTGCTCCGCACGCGTCCCAGCGGACGTCCTTCAACGACGCCCAGTTTCTCAATGAATATAAGAACCCACCCCGCGTCAACCGCGCGAACAGGCTGTCGTCGGGCGTGGCGACGGGATGGAACGCGCCGGCGTGGTTTCCAGACGCCTCGGCTGCGGGCTCGGGATGGCGCTCGCGCAGCGTGACTTCCCATCCTCTGGCAGCCAGCCTTTCGCACACTGCCGCTCCCGCCAATCCCGCGCCCACTACCGTTGCCTTTCTCTGCGGCCTTACAGGTTCTTCACGGGCTCGCGGATGGCGGGCGACCAGCATTTCCCTTTTGTTGCCGAAGCCCTGGCGTTTCTCGACTTCCCATCCCGTCGCTTCGAGCGCGTGGCGCACCGGGCCGGCGACGCTCCAGGTGGCCGCCGTCGCGCCGGGCGCGGCGAGGCGCGAGAGGGCGCGCATGAGCTGCGGCGTCCACATGTCGGGATTCTTCGCCGGCGAAAAGCCGTCGAGGTAGAACGCGTCGGCTTTCAGGCGCAGGTCGCGCGCCACGGCCACATCGGCGAAGAACAGGGTGAGCACGACGTTGGGCTCGAGCTCCGCACGGTGCCCTCCCGGCACAAGCGGAGGCCAGTGGGCGTGCAGCTTTGCGGCGAGCTCCCCGAATTCCTCGTAGCGCGCATGAAGCGTCCGCAGGTCCTGCAGGGAATACGGATGCTTCTCGATGGCCACGTAGTGCAGCTTTCCCGGCTGTCCGCGGAACGCCTGCCAGGTCGCCAGGAAGTTGAGCCCGAAGCCGAAGCCGGTCTCGAGGATCACGAAGCGATCGCGGCCGGCCCAACGGCGGGGAATCTGATTGCCGTCCAAAAACACGAATCGCGCCTGCTCGGGGCCGCCGTGGGCGCTGTGGTACACGTCCCCGAAGGCCTCGGAGTACGGCGTTCCCTCCTTGAAACGCAGCGTCGCCGGCTCGACCGCAGGGGGCATCGCACGAGTATATCGGCGTAGAATTTTCGGTCATGAACAAGCCCGCCGAGATCGAAGTCGCAACGGTTCCCTGCTGGATCGGCGGCAAGCCGGTCGTTTCCGGCCATCGCTTCGGCGACGTCTACAACCCCGCCATTGGGCGCGTCACCAAGCGAGTCGTGTTTGCCGATGCGAGCCTGGTCGATGCCGCGGTCAAGGCCGCGAGTACGGCGCTGCCCGAATGGCGCGACGCCTCGATCCTGCGCCGCGCGCGAGTGATGCAGCGGTTTTTGGCCTTGCTGCAAGCCCACCAAAAAGAGATCGCGAAGCTCATTACCGAGGAGCACGGCAAGACGCTGCCCGATGCGATGGGCTCGGTGCAGCGCGGCATGGAGGTGGTCGAGTTCGCCTGCGGCATTCCCCACCTCCTGAAAGGCGAGTACTCGGAGAACGTCGGCACCGGCGTCGACACGCACACGGTGCGCCAGCCGGTGGGCGTTTGCGCGGGCATCACGCCGTTCAACTTCCCGGCGATGGTGCCGCTGTGGATGTTCCCGATGGCGATCGCCTGCGGCAACACCTTCATCCTCAAGCCCTCCGAGAAGGTGCCCTCGGCGTCGATGCGCATGGCGGAGCTGTTCAAGGAAGCGGGGCTGCCGGACGGCGTGTTCAACGTGGTCCACGGCGACAAGATCGCAGTGGATTCAATATTGAATCATCCCGGGATCGGTGCGGTTTCCTTCGTGGGCTCGACCCCGATCGCCAAGTACATCTACGAGACCTGCGCCAAGGCGGGCAAGCGCGTGCAGGCGCTCGGCGGCGCCAAGAACCACGCCGTGGTGCTGCCCGACGCCGACATGGAGTTCGCCGCCGACGCGCTGATCGGCGCGGGCTACGGCTCCGCCGGCGAGCGCTGCATGGCGATCAGCGCGGTGGTGGCGGTCGGCTCGGCCGCGGACCCGCTGGTGAAGCTGCTCGAGAAAAAAGCCAAGGCCATCAAGGTCGGCCCCGGCGACCAGGCCGGCGTCGATATGGGGCCGCTCGTCAGCGCGCAGCACAGGGACAAGGTTGCCGGTCTTATCCGGTCTGGAATTTCCGAAAAAGCTTCCTTGGTAGTCGACGGCAGCAAGCCGCCGGTCACGGAGGGCTTTTTCCTCGGCACGACGCTGTTCGACCACGTCAAGCCGGAGATGGAGATCTACAAGAACGAGATCTTCGGGCCGGTGCTGGCCGTGCTACGGGTGAAGACGCTGGAAGATGCGATCGATCTCATCAACCGCAATCCGCACGCCAACGGCACGGCGATCTTCACCGAGTCGGGCGGTGCGGCGCGGCGCTTCGAGAACGAGGTGCAGGTCGGCATGGTCGGCATCAACGTGCCGATCCCGGTGCCGGTCGCCTTCTACTCCTTCGGCGGCTGGAAGAACTCGCTGTTCGGCGACCTTAACGTGCACGGCGCCGAGGGCGTCAAGTTCTACACGCGCACCAAGGTCATCACCACCCGCTGGCCGCACCAGGACACGCCCGCGCCCGGCCTCAACATGCCCACCCTGGGATAGCCATATGAAGAAAGCCATTCTCGCCGCAGCGCTCGCGCTCGCGGGCTGCGCCGAAGCGCCGCCGGGCGGCGTCAAGAACGAGGCGGCCTCGGGCATCGACCGCATGTACGTGATTCCCTGCGGCGAGAATCGGACCCAGGATCTCTCGCGCTGGACGCCGGGCGTGAACGTCGGCAAGCCCGCCACCTTCGCCGACCACTGCTATCTCATCCGCCACGCCAAAGGCTGGATGCTGTGGGACAGCGGCAACCCCGACCGCCTCGCCGACCTGCCGAACGGCCTTACCAACCCGCAGGGCACTATCACCGCGTTCATGAAGAAGCGGCTGGCGGATTCG
The DNA here is from genome assembly GCA_036496555.1 of Burkholderiales bacterium. Taxonomy (GTDB): domain Bacteria; phylum Pseudomonadota; class Gammaproteobacteria; order Burkholderiales; family SG8-39; genus SCGC-AG-212-J23. The sequence goes on from DASXKY010000099.1 coordinate 24,080, forward strand.
CTGAAGGAGATCGGCGTCGCGCCGGCCGACATCCAGTACTTCGCCATGTCGCACTCGCACGGCGATCACTCGGGCAACGCCAACCTCTTCGCCGGCGCGACCATCTTCATGCAGCAGGCCGAGTACGACGCGGTGTTCGGGCCCGAGCCGCAGAAATACGGCTTCCTGCCGGCCAACTTCGAGAAGCTGCGCGGCGCCAAGTTCGTCCTGCTGAAGGGCGACCATGACGTGTTCGGCGACGGCACGGTGGTGATCAAGTCGACGCCCGGCCATACGCCGGGGCACCAGTCGCTGTTTGTGAAGCTGCCGGAGCACGGCCCGGTGCTCCTCTCGGGCGACCTGGTGCACCTGATCTATAGCTGGGAGAACAACGTCGTCCCGTCCTTCAACTTCAGCGTGCCGCAGAGCCTGGAGAGCATCAAGGCGATGCGGGCGCTGATCCTGGAGAGCAAGGCCGAGATCTGGATCAACCACGATCCGGAGCAGACCAAGGATATTCCCAAGTCGCCGAAGTGGGTGGAATGAGGGGTCTCATGAGGGGGAGTCGGTGAACGCCGTGGTGTTCAGCCTGGTACTCGGCACCGCAACGCCCGGCGGCGGCTTCCCGCTGTTCGGCGACGCCTTCGCCGAGATCCTCAACGCGCAGGAACCGGCGCTCAGGATCGCCACGCGCAACACCAAGGGCAGCACCGAGAACGTGCCGCTGCTCGAGGAGGGCAAGCTCGACCTCGCGCTCGTCGCAGGCGAGATCGCCTCGGCCGCGCTGGCGAAGCCCGAGACGCGCCTGCGCATCGTCACGGCGATCTACTCCTCGCCCGGCGTATTCATGGTCCGCGGCGACAGCCCGTACCGCACCATCGCCGACCTGCGCGGCAAGCCGGTGGTGCTCGGCACGCAGGCCTCCGGCGTCACCGCGCTCGGCCGCACGGTGCTGAAGGCGCTCGAGATCGAGGTGCAGCCGATCGTCCTCGACAAGGCGGCCGACGGCCCGCCGATGCTGCTCGAGGGTCGCGCCGAGGCGCTGTGGGGCGCGGGCGTGGGCTGGCCCGCGTTCGCCGCGCTCGCGAAATCCGGCGGGCGCTTCATCGCGCCGACGCAGGGCGAGATCGAGCGCGTCCTCGCGCGCGAGCTCTCGCTGCAGGCGGTGACGCTGCCGGCGAACAGCTACCCCGGCCAGCTCTCGCCGCTGCCTTCGGTCGGCTCGTGGAGCTACGTGCTGGCGAGCGACAGGTTTCCGGACGACGCCGCATATCTGATCGCGCGCGCGGTGCATCGCGCCGAAGGCAAGCTCGCGGCGCGACTGGAGCAGGCACGCGAGACGACGATGGCGAACACGGTCACGGCGGCGCCGCGGCCGGAGCTCATCCACCCCGGGGTACGGAAGTATCTCCAGGAGGCGGGCCTGCTTGCGGCTGCGGCGCGGCGCTGACAGCGTCGACGACGCTGCCGCCGGCGAGGCCCAGCGCGCCGCCCACCAGCGCGGCGGGGATCACGACCACCAGGCACAGCGGTCCGCCGATCGTGCACAGCAACCCGGCGGAGGAATAGCCCATCGCCGCGCCGACGCCTGCGCCGCCCGCGGCGCCGACGATCGCGCCGCCGTGGCCGCCGGAAGATTTTGCAGTGGCGTCGTCGTCCTTCGGCGACGCTGCGCACCCTAAGAGAATCGCGATGGAGAGAATGGCTGAAATGTTCTTCACGTCCAGCTTCAAAACGAAATCGGATCGCATTCGTTGACATGAAGCTGGCCGACTGGTCGCTCGAGTTCTATCGCCTGCCGTATCGCCGCGAGGTGGTGTGGGCTTATGCCGCGGAAAGCTCGAGCGACTACGCGTTGCTCAAGCTCGTCGGCGACGACGGCAGCGTGGGCCTCGCGGAAACGGTGATCAAGCCGGCGCGCACCGGCTATTCGCCGCGCTCGCTCAAGGTCACGCTCGAGGATGTCGTGCTGCCGCGACTGAAAGGCGTCGATCTTTCGGACGAGCAGGCGGTGCGGCACGCGTTCGGATGGCTCGAAGGGCACCTGAGTCCGCGTGCCCTCATCGACAACGCATGCTGGGCCCTGCGTCAGGCGGCCGCGAAGAAGCCGCTCTGGAAGCAGTGGGGCGGCGAGCCTGAGGTGGAGCTGCTCTGGATCGTCACGCGGCAGACGCCCTCGCTAATGGCCGCGGAGGCCGAGGACATGTGCCGCCGCCATGGCTTGCGCACGCTGAAGCTGAAGGGCGGTCAGGGTCTCGCTACCGACCTCGAGGTTATCGCAGCGGTCCGCGCCGCCGTCGGTCCTCTGGTCGAGCTTTCCATGGATGCAAACCGGCACTATCCCCAGGACGGCATCAGCTCCTACATCCGTGCGATCACGGACGCCGGTGTGAAAGTGGTCGAAGACCCATGCGAGCTGCGGCCCGACAGCATGTTCGAGGATCTTCAGCGCCAATGCCCCGTCCCATTGCTGGTCGATTTCCCCTGCACCTCGCTGCAGGATGCGAGGGCGTTCCTCGACCGGGGCGCGCAGTCTTTGATGATCAAGCCGGCGCGCGTGGGTATTTCGGAGGCGCGGGCAATCGACGCACTGTGCGCGGAGCGCGGCGCCAGCGTCTCGCTCGGCATGTACTACGACAGCGCTTTGGGAACCGCACTCACCCTGCAGACCGTCGCCGCGCTGAAGAGCCGGCTCGTGCTTCCGCCGGAGCATTCCTTCTTCCTCATGCTCACCGAGCAGGTCGCCGCCGGGGAGGTCAAGGACGGCCGCTATCGGCTTCCCGACGAACCGGAGCTTGCCAAGCTGGTGGACTGGAAAGCGCTGAAGCGCCTGCAGATCTAGTGCAGGTGCGGCTTCTTCAGGAAGTCGTTGCGATCGGCTGACAGCAGGCGCACGTCGACGGCGCGGTCCTTGCGGAACAGCTTGATCGGCACCTCGACGCCCGGTCCGCCGATGCGCCAGATCCGGCGCCACAGGTCGGCGAGCGTGAGCGGCTTGTCGCCGGCCACGGAGACGACCACGTCGCCCACTTTCACGCCGGCGCGGTCGGCCGGGCCGTTGGGCGCGAGGCCGGCGACGACGAGCCGCGCGCCCGACTCGGTGGCATAGAGGCCGAGCCACGGGCGCGGCTTGCGCGCGGAGCGGCCGGTCTTCGTCATGTCCTCCAGGATCGGCTCGAGCAGGTCGATCGGCACCAGCATGTTGCCCTGCAGGACGCCGCCGTCGACCTTCTCCTGCACCAGCAGCGAGCCGAGGGCGAGCAGCTTGCCTTCGGCGCCGATCAGCGCCGAGCCGCCCCACTGCGGGTGCGCCGGCGCCGTGTAGATGGCCTCGTCGAGCACGTATTCCCAATAGCCGGAGAATTCGCGTTTGGCGAACACGGTCGCGCGCAGCGCGTGGGCGCGTCCGCCGGCGCCGGCGACGACCACGTTCTCGCCGACGCGGCAGGCGCTCGCGCTGCCGCGCGTGATCGCCTTGACGCCCAGGTCGCCGAGCGACTGCACCAGGCCGAAGCCGGTCTGCTGGTCGTAGGCGATCGGGAACGCGGCGCAGGCCACGCCTTGGTTGGTGGTGAGCCAGAGGGTGCTCGCCTCGGTGATCAGGTAGCCGATGGTGAGCACCAGGCCGTCGTCGCGGATGACGACGCCGTTGCCGGCGCGCTCGGTGCCGAGGAGCGGCGCGGTGAACGCGTCGTCGGGTATCTCGGCGCGCAGCTGCACGACGGCGTCGAGCGCGCGGTCGAGGTCGAAGCGCCAGTCTTCCGGTTTCGGGCGAAGCTCGGCCGGAAAGGCCCAGTCTTTCTGTTCCGCCATTCCTGGATTCTATTACCTGCCGGTCAGATTCTCATCCCGCTTTCCGCGTCGAACAGGTGAACGTTTTCCTTCTGCGGCGAAATGCGGATCTTGTCGCCGGGGCCGAACGCCGCGCGGCCGTGCGTCACGACCGTCAGGCGCTGGCCGCCGACCTGCAGCACCATTTCTGTCTCGGCTCCCATCGGCTCCACGACGATGACCTCTGCCTCGATGGGGCCTTCGCCGACATCGATGTGCTCCGGCCGGATGCCGTATTTCACGGGCTGGTTTTGTGGTCCTCCGGACGCTCCAATGGGCCATTCCTCACCCAAAGCTTCGACACCTGAATTCTTGAAAACCCCGTCGAAGACGTTCATTGCCGGAGAGCCGATGAACTGGGCGACGAACAGGTTGGCGGGCCGGTCGTAGAGCTCGAGGGGCGCGCCGAGCTGTTCGACGCGGCCATCGTTCATCACCGCGATGCGGTCGGCCATGGTCATCGCCTCGACCTGGTCGTGGGTGACGTAGACGGTGGTGGTCTTCAGGCGCTGGTGCAGCGCCTTGATCTCGGCGCGCATGGCGACGCGCAGCTTGGCATCCAGGTTTGAAAGGGGCTCATCGAACAGGAAGACTTTCGGGTCGCGCACGATCGCGCGCCCCATTGCGACTCTTTGCCTCTGTCCTCCCGACAATTCTCTTGGATATCTCCCGAGATACGGCTCCAGGTTCAAGATCCGCGCCGCGTGCGCTACGCGATCTTCAATGCGTTTCGGCGGGTCGTTTCTCAGCCGGAGAGAAAACCCCATGTTCTCGCGCACGGTCATGTGCGGGTAGAGCGCGTAGCTCTGGAACACCATCGCGATGTCGCGGTCCTTGGACTCGACGTCGTTCACCACGCGGCCGTCGATGCCGATGGCGCCGCCGCTGATGTCCTCCAGGCCGGCGAGCATGCGAAGGAGCGTCGACTTGCCGCAGCCCGAGGGGCCGACCAGCACCATGAACTCGCCGTCGGCGATCTCCAGCGACACGCCGTGCAGGACCTTGGTTTTGCCGAAGGATTTCTGCAGGTTGGAAAAACTGACGGAAGCCATCAGGATTTCACCGCGCCGGAGGTGAGCCCGCCGACCATGTAGCGCCGGAACGCGTAGTAGATCGCCGCCGGCGGCAGGCCGTAGATGAGCGCGGTGGCCATCAGGATCTCCCACGGCGAGTCGTCGGAGGCGAGGAAGTGGCCGAGGCCGACGGCGAGCGGGATCGTCTCCTCGTGCGAGAGCAGCAGGAAGGCATAGAGGTACTCGTTCCAGGCGAGGAGCAGCGCGTAGGTGCCGATGGCGACGAGCGACGGCGTCATCAGCGGCAGGTAGACCAGGCGGAACAGCTGCGGCGCGCTCGCGCCGTCGATGCGCGCCGCCTCGTCGAGCTCCCACGGCAGCTTGTCGGAAGCCTGCTTGAGCACCCAGATGGCGTAGGGGGCGGCGAGCGTCACCATCGCGAGCACCAGCGACCAGCGGCTGTTCAGCAGGCCGTAGGAGCCCATCGCCTTGTACATCGGCACGGCGAGGAAGGCGGCCGGGATGAAGTAGGTGAAGAGCGCGGCGTTCATCACCGTGCGCCCGCCCGGCACCTTGAGGCGGCTGATGGCGAAAGCGGCGCAGGTGGCGATCGCCAGCGTCAGCACGCCGACCATCACCGCGATCCACAGCGAGTTCCACATCTGGTTCCAGAAGTGGTGCAGGTAGAAGTGCTCCTGCCGGAACACGGTGCCGAAGTTGCGCAGCGTCGGGTGCTCGGGCCACAGCGCACCCGAGAACGCCGAATCCTTGCTCGAGATCGAGAACAGGAAGATGTGGTAGATCGGGATCAGCGTCCACAGCGCAATCGGGATGCCGACCAGCCACAGCCTCGCTTCACGCAGAAGTTTTCTGTTCATCCCCGGACAGTCTTTTCATCATGAAGTACACCAACGGCAACACGAAGGGCAGGGCGACGACGATAGTCGCCATCGCCTGGTCGACCTGGTCGAGGCGGATGTAGCGGATGCCGAGCGTGGCGAGGACGTGCGTCTTGTCGGCCGGGCCGCCGCCGGTCAGCAGGTAGACGCTGTTGAAGTCGCCGAGCGTCCAGATCAGGCTGAGCAGCGTCGAGGTGAGGTACAGCGTGCGGATCGACGGCCAGGTGACGAACTTGAACTTCTGCCATGCGCTCGCGCCGTCGACGCTCGCCGCCTCGTACTGCTCGCGCGGGATGGCGAGGCGGCCCGCCATCAGGATCAGCGTCCAGAAGGGCAGCGCCTTCCAGATGTGCACCAGCATCGCCATGCCGAGCGCGAGGCTCGGGTCGTTGAGCCAGTTCGGGCCGTCGACGTGGAAGAAGCGGAAGATGAGCGAGTTCACCAGGCCCCACTCCGGGTTCAGCATGAAGCGGATCGAGAAGATGGTCGGGATCGCCGGCACCGCCCAGGGGATGATGAAGATCACCGACAGCCAGCGGATCCACGCCCGCTCGTGGACGAAGAAGCCCGACAGAAAGAGGGCCATCACGAATTTGAGATTGACTGCAACCAGCAGGAAAACAATCGTGTTGACGACCGTATTGAAGAAAATCGGGTCGTCGAACAGCGTGACGTAGCTCTGCGGATGGCGCGCGAGCCAGAGGCCGTAGGTCACCGGGTAGAGCACGAAAGCGACGAACACCAGCAGGTACGGGGCGATCAGGACGACGCCCCATACCTGCCAGGAAGTGAGACTCTTCTTCGGGGGTTCGCCTACCCCTGGAAGAGCGATCGCGGACAAAGCACTAGCCCGCGACCTGCTTGATCCTCGCGATCATCTCGTCGACCGCCTTCTCCGGCGTCCACTTGTCGGTCACCACGCGGTTCACCGCCTTCGCCCACACGTTCTCGTTGTTGAGGATGGTGAACCTGTAGTTCTTGGTGAACTCGAAGGGCACCGTGCCGGCCGAGAACTGGTTGTGCACGATCTTGCGGTGCGGGTCCTCGGTCCAGAAGGGGCGCGAGGCGCCCGCCTTGGTCACCGGGTACCAGCGGCCGAGCGCGCCCTCGACGTACGGAATCAGGTTCTCGTCCTGCATCGCGAACTGGACGAACTCCTTCGCCCGCTTCTTGTTCTTCGCGTTGGCGAACACCACGCCGACCTTCACCGCCGAGCGGTACACCATCGGCTTGCCGTCGGGCTTGAGCGGGAAGCCGGCCGTGGCGATCAGCTCCTCGTAGTTCTTCTTCGCCTGCGCGCGCTCCTCGGGCTTCAGCTTCTCGTTGTTCGCGTCGTCGAGCCACTTGGCGGCGATCGAGATGGTCGCGTTGTGCGTCATCATGATCGTCTTGTTGTGGAAGGCGACGTTGTTGTCCGGGTCCTTCCAGTTCACCGCGGAGGGCGGCGTGCAGCCCTTGTCCATGGTGTGGGCGTAGTCCTTCACCGTGGCGACCAGCCCCTTCTTCACCGCCGGGCTGTCGACCAGCAGCTTGCCGTTGTCGTCGACCAGCTTGACGTTGTACGCGTCCATGTAGGTGAGGAAGGAGTAGAACGAATCGCTCGAGTCGACGCCCATCGGGGTGCCGACCGAGTAGATGCGCTTGCCGGTCTTCTTGCGGTAGCCCTCCTGCGCCTTGGTGCACCAGAAGTCCCAGTAGGCATTCCAGGTCTTCGGGATGTCGGACTCCTTGTAGCCCGCCTCGGCCAGCATGTCCTTCCAGTACTGGATGTGCATGGTCTGGCGCTTCATCGGGAAGGCGTAGTAGCCGCGCTTCTTGGTCTTGTCGTTGTAGAGGTAGGCCGTCTCCAGCGTGATCGGCAGGAAGCTCGACTTCATCGGCACCAGGATGTCGGAGAGATCCTCGAGCTGGCCCTCGAAGGCCCACTTGCCGGCGACCTGGAAGTCGAACACGTCGCCGTAGGCGACGTCGGGCGGCGTGCCCGAGTCGAGCGCGGCGACCGCTTTCGGCACCGATTCCTGCGGCGAGTAGCGCGACAGCTCCACCTTCACGCCGGTTTTCTTCTCGAACTTGGCGACCATGTCGTCGAGCGCCTTGTCCTCCTGCGGGTAGAAGCCTTTGGTCCAGTAGACGACCAGGGTTTCCTGGGCGCCCGCCAGGCCGGCGAACGCGAGCAGCAAGGCGGCAACGGAAAGCTTCTTCAGCATGGCTCCTCCTCTTGGGTCACTTGTATGATAACTGACAAATCCTATTTTCTGGACTTCCTGAAGGCCTCGAATTCCGCCTTGGTTTCGGCATCGGGCGGGTACAACCCGAAAATGGAGCGTCCCTCCTTCACGCGCTCCTCGACCCAGTCCTCGAACAGGGTTTGCGCGGCGGCTTCGTCGGCCACCTCGTTCGCGATCTTGGCCGGGATCACCACCACGCCCTCGGCGTCGCCGACCGCCACGTCGCCCGGATAGACCGCCACGCCGCCGCAGCCGATCGGCACGTTCGCCTCGACCGCGTGGTGGCGCACCAGATTGAGCGGCGCCGAGCGCGCGCCGCAGTAGGACGGCCAGGGCAGCTTCTCGATGGTCGGCGAGTCGCGCAGGCCGCCGTCGGTGACCACGCCCGCCACGCCGCGCACCATCAGGCGCGTCATCAGGATGTCGCCGCCGGTCGCCGCCGAGGCGTCGCGGCGCGCGTCCATCATCAGCACGTGGCCCGGCGGGCAGGCCTCGATCGCCTCGCGCTGCGGATGGCCGCGGCCTTCGAAGGCGCCGAGCAGGTCGACGTCCTCGCGCGCCGGGATGTAGCGCAAGGTATAGGCTTCGCCGACCATTCTTGGAGAGTCTTTATTTAAAATAAAAACTCCCTGAATGAACACGTTGCGAAATCCCCGCTTGAACAGCACGGTGGTCAAGGTCGCGGTGGAAACTTTCTTCAGCGCTTCGCGCGCGGCAGCGGATAGACTGGCCATATGGTCGAGTTGAGGATCCGGGAAGGAATCGCGGGCATCTTCCTCAACCGCCCCGAGAAAAGCAATGCCCTCAACTCCGCGCTTCTCGAAGAGCTGCTCGCCAAGCTGAAGGCTATCGAGGCCAGCCCGGGCCTGCGCGTGGTGGTGCTGGCGGGCAACGGCAAGAGCTTTTGCGGCGGTGCCGACATCGCCGAGATGGCCGAGCTCAAGGCGCCTTCGGCGAAGAAATTCATCACCAGGATCCATCGATGCTGCGAGGCGATCCGCCACCTGCGGGTGCCGGTGGTGGCGCGGCTGCACGGCGCGGTGGTCGGCGCCGGCCTGGAGATTGCTGCCTCCTGCGATCTGAGGATCGCGGAAGAAGGCACGGCATTTGCCATGCCGGAGGTGCTCCTCGGCATTCCGTCGGTCGTCGAGGCCGCGTTGCTGCCGCGGCTGATCGGCGCCGGCCGCGCGGCCTGGCTGGTGATGACCGGCGAGCCGATCGGCGCGAAAACGGCGCTCGAATGGGGCTTGGTGCAGGAACTTGCGCCGCTGGCGACGCTCGATGAGAGAGTCGGCGCGCTGCTCGAGCGGCTGGTGGCGGCCGATCCGGCCGCCCTCGCCGCCCAGAAGGCGCTCCTGCGCCTGTGGCAGGAGGCGCCGCTCGACGAGGCGCTGGCGGCGAGCATCGGCATCTTTGCCGCCGCCTACGGGTCGGACGCGCCGAATAAGCGCATGAGGGCTACAATATCTAGGGGTAGGGGGTCAAAAGAGCACTAGATACATGGCAAAACAGCAGGTCTACGACGCCTCCGCGATCCAGGCCCTCAAGGGCCTCGAGCCGGTGCGCAGGATGCCCGGTATGTACACCCATACCGTCCATCCGCTTCATATCATCCAGGAAGCGATCGACAACGCCGTCGACGAGGCGCTCGCCGGCTTCGGCAAGCGCATCACCGTCAGCGTGTTCAAGGACGGCTCGGTGCAGGTCGAGGACGAGGGCCGCGGCATCCCGGTCGACATGCACAGGGAGGAGAAGAAGCCGGCCGTCGAGGTCGCCTTCTCGATGCTGCACGCCGGCGGCAAATTCTCGCGCTCCGGCGACGGCGTCTACCACATCTCCGGCGGCCTGCACGGCGTCGGCGTCGCGGTCTCCAACGCGCTGTCGAAACGCTGCGAGGTCGTCGTCTTCAGGGATGGGAAGAAATATTCGATAGCGTTCGAGGGTGGCGAGCTAAAAAATAAATTAAAAGAAGAAAAAGCGCCGAAAGACAAGCGTAGCGGCACCGTGGTCAGGTTGTGGCCCGATCCGAAGTACTTCGATTCGCCCAATATTCCAATGAATGAACTGGAACATTTGGTGAGGAGCAAGGCTTATTTGCTGCCGGGCCTGACGATGGCCCTCGAGGTGGAAGGCAAGCAGACCAAGCTGTTCAAGTACGAGCGCGGCATGGCGCAGTACTTCGAGATGATGCTGGACGGCCGCGAGCTCGTCGCGCCGCTGTTCACCGGCGAGAAGCACTTCGACGAGAAAGCGGTCAAGGACATGACCGACATCGAGCCGGGCGAGGGGGCGGCGTGGGCCATCGGCTGGGTGGCCGAGGGCGACATCTTCGCCGACAGCCACGTCAACCTGATCCCGACGCGCTCGGGCGGCACGCACGAGGCGGGCTTCCGCTCCGGCATCTTCGAGGCGCTGGCGGCGTTCATGGACGCGCGCGCGCTGGCGCCGAAAGGCGTCAAGCTGATCCCCGACGACCTCTGGCAGCGCGCCTGCTACACGCTCTCCGCGCGCATCGTGCGCACGCAGTTCCACGGCCAGACGAAGGAGAAGCTCACCACGCGGCACGCGGCGAAGCTGCTGGAGATGTGCGTGAAGGACGCCTTCGAGCTGTGGCTGAACGAGCACGCCGAGGAGGGGAAGAAGATCGTCGAGCTCGCCATCGAGCAGGCGATGGCGCGCCTCGCCAAGGGCAAGAAGGTCGAGCGCAAGAAGTCGAGCGGCATCGCCACCTTGCCGGGCAAGCTGGTCGATTGCGCTTCCGGAGATACTTCCAGAAATGAGCTGTTTCTGGTGGAAGGGGATTCAGCCGGAGGTTCGGCAAAAGAAGCGCGCGACAAGGACACGCAGGCGCTGCTGCCGCTGCGCGGCAAGGTGCTGAACACCATGTCGAAGGACAGCCGCACCGTGCTCGCCAACAAGGAGCTGCAGGCGATCGCCACCGCCATCGGCGTCGATCCGCACTCGGCCGAGGAGAAGCCGGACCTGAGCGGCATCCGCTACGGCAAGGTGATCGTCATGACCGACGCCGACGTCGACGGCGGCCACATCCAGGCGCTGCTCCTCACCTTCTTCTTCATGCACGCGCCGCGCCTGGTCGAGGCGGGGCACCTCTACGTCGCGCAACCTCCGCTGTACAAGGTGGAGGTTCCCTCGCAGGGCAAGGGCAAGCCTGCGCGCAGGATCTATTGTCTCGATGACGATGAACTGGAAGATTCCTTGAATCAATTGAAAAAAGAAAAAATCAAAGACGGCAGCTGGGAAATCTCGCGCTTCAAGGGCCTCGGCGAGATGAGCCCCGAGCAGCTCTGGGAGACGACCATGAACCCCGACAGCCGGCGCCTGATCCGGATGGAGTTCGACTTCAAGAACGCCAAGAAAATCACCGAGGCTTTCGAGCTGCTGATGGACTCGGGCGAAGCCGAAGGCCGGCGCAACTGGATGCGCGAGCACTGGAAGACCGTTGAAGCGGACATCTAAAAAGAAACCGGTGTGGGAACGGGCCTACAAAGGCCATGTGTTGTGGTCCGGAAAAACCAAGCTCGGAAAAGTCACCCTCGCGGAGAAGGATCGGTATGCATGGGAAGCGGCTGGAAGAGGCGGCGTAGCCGAGGAACTGGAAAAAGCAAAGAAAGCAGTCGAGACGGCGGTACTGATGGCTGACAAGCAGCTCGATCTATTCAGATAGGCAGGCCATGGATACGCAAACCCCGGACATGTTCACCACCAACGGCGGCGACGACGCGGCGCCGATCGAGCAGCACGCCGCGCACGCCTACCTCGGCTACGCGGTCTCGACCGTCAAGTCGCGCGCGCTGCCCGAGATCGCCGACGGCCTGAAGCCGGTGCAGCGGCGGATCCTCTACGCGATGCAGGGCTCGACCAGCTTCTCGAAGTGCGCGCGCTACGTCGGCGAGGTGCTCGGCAAGTACCACCCGCACGGCGACAGCTCCACCTATGAGGCGCTGGTGCACCTCGCGCAGCCGTTCTCGATGCGCTATCCGCTGATCGACGGCCAGGGGAATTTCGGTTCCCGCGACGGCGACTCCGCGGCCGCGTACCGGTATACGGAAGCCAAGCTTTCCAGGTTTGCCGAGCTGCTGTTGAGCGAAATAGGCGAGGGCACCGTCGATTTCCAGAGGAACTACGACGGCAAGTTCGATGAGCCGGTGCTGCTGCCCGCGAGGCTGCCATTTGGCTTGTTGAATGGGAGCTTTGGAATTCCGGTCGGCTTCTCCACCCGCATCCCGTCGCACAACCTGAAGGAAGTCGCCGCCGCGGCGGCGCACGTCATCAAGCACCCGCGCGCGAAGCTCGAGGAGGTGCTCGACTTCCTGCCCGGCCCCGACTTCCCCGGCGGCGGGCAGATCATTTCCGCGAAGGCGGAAATCAAAGAAGCGTACGCGACCGGCCGCGGCTCGCTGGTGCTGCGATGCAAATGGGAAAAGGAGCAGCTCGCGCGAGGGCAATGGCGCGTGGTGGTCACCGAGCTGCCGCACGGCGTGTCGGTCAGGCAGGTGATGGAAGAAGTAGAGGCGCTGGCCAATCCAAAAGCTTTATCGAATAAAAAAGAAATTTCTCAGGAACAGCGCAGGATGAAGCAGTTCATCCTCGACCAGGTCGAGGGCGTGCGCGACGAGAGCGACCGCAAGTCGAAGCTGCGCCTGGTGATCGAGCCGCGCAGCTCGCGGCAGGATCCCGAGGAGCTGGTGGCGGCGCTGATGGTCAACACCTCGCTCGAGACGCGCTACGCGGTCAACATGACCTGGCTCGGCCTCGACGGCCTGCCCGAGACCAAGGGCATCGTCGAGATCCTCACCGAGTGGGGCAAGTTCCGCGTCGACACCGTGCGCCGGCGCACGCAGTTCCGCCTCGACCGCGTGCAGGAGCGCCACGAGATCGTGATGGGGCGGCTGCTGGCCTACGTCAAGATCGACGAGATCATCAAGTTGATCAGGGCCTCGGAGGATCAGCCCGAGGCCAAGGAAAACCTCAGGCAGAAGTACAAGTTCACCGAGCGCCAGGCCGAGGACATCGTCAACCTGCGCCTGGGCCAGCTCACCAAGCTCGACGGCATCAAGCTGAACGACGAGCGCAAGGCGCTGGAAGCCGACCGCAAGGAGCTGAAGATCCTGCTGGACGACGAGAAGGAGCTGAGAAAGCTCGTCATTGCCGAGCTGGCCGAGGATTCCAAGAAATATGGAGACGACCGCAGGACGCTCATCAAAGCGGCGGAGCGCGCGACGGTCGAGCGCACCGTAGTGGAGGAGCCGGTCACCGTCATCCTGTCGAAGAAAGGCTGGATCCGCGCGCGCACCGGGCACGGCCTGGATGTGGCGCAGCTCAGCTTCAAGGACGGCGACGCGCTGCTGCAGACGCTCGAGTGCAAGACCACCGACGCGGTCACCGTGCTCGCCGGCTCGGGCAAGAGCTTCGGCGTCGAGGCTGCCGAGATCCCCGCGGGCCGTGGCGACGGCGCGCACGTCAACACGCTGGTCAACTCCGGCGGCGACGACGTCGTCTGGATGGGCGCCGGCGACCCCGCGCAGCGGCTCCTCATGAACAGTTCCGCCGGCCTGGGCTTCCTCTGCAAGCTCGGCGACCTCGCCACCAAGACGCGGCAGGGCAAGGACTTCATGAAGGTCGACGAGGGCGCGACCGCGCAGCGGCCTTTTGTTTTTGTTTCTCCCTTGGAGTATGTAGCGGCCCTGTCCTCCGATGCGCGCCTGCTCTTGTTTGCGCTAGAAGAACTTCCTGAAAGAAGTAACGGTGGCGTCGGCGTTCAGATCATCGCTTTACCCGACAAGCTGACGCTTGCGGCGGTTGCGCTTACGGATGGCGCGTCCCTTGTCGTGTCGGGGATCAAGCGGAAGAACAGGGCGGCGGAAACCCTCGACAAGAAACAACTGGCCGAGCATGTCGGCAAGCGCGCGCAGCGGGGCAGGCTGTGCGACGTCGGCTTCCGGCCTGACCGGTTGGGCGAGTGAGCAATCTCCGCCCCGCCTGGCTTCCGGCGGGGATCATTGTCGTCACCGCGATCGCCGCGTACGCCGTGCGCCTGCCGGCGACGCTTGCCGGGCTGCAGACGCTCGGGCCGAACGCGATCATCCTCATCGCCGCGGTGCTCGCCTGGTGGTTCAACCGCGGCCGCAGCTTCGTCATCGCCGCGTCGCTCTTCGGCGCCTTCGTCGCGCAGCAGGCGTTTCCGGGCAAGCCGGTGTACACGCTGATCTCGGTGCTGGTGCCGCTGAACGCGTTCGCCGCGATGGCCGCCAACGAGCGCGGCGCGCGGCACGGCGCCGGCTGGCGCTGGCTCGCGCTGCTCGCGGTGGAAGCGCTGCTCGTGATCTGGCTCGGCCGCGGCGCGCTGGCCGCAGGAGGAAGCGAGGCGGTCGTGCTCGAGCACTGGGCGCTGCGCTCGCCGCCGACGCCGCTCGTCGGCCGGCTCGCCTTCGCCGCCGCCTTCGCCGCGGCGGTGCTCTGGCGCGCCTGGCCCGACTTCACGCCGCTGCAGGTCGGCAACGCCGGCGCGCTCGCCGCCTTCTTCATCGCCTGCGAGTGGGCGCGGCTGCCGAACGTCCACGCCGCGTTCATGGCCGCCTCCGGCGCGATCCTGATCGCCGCGCTGCTGCAGGAGTCGCACCGGCTCGCGTTCCGCGACGAGCTCACCGGGCTGCCCGGCCGGCGCGCGCTCGACGAGCGGCTGCGCTCGCTGCAGGGCCGGCGCTACACGGTGGCGATGGTCGACGTCGACCACTTCAAGAAATTCAACGACACCCACGGCCACGACACCGGCGACCAGGTGCTGAAGCTGGTGGCGGCGCGCCTCGCCGAGGTCGGCGGCGGCGGCACCGCCTACCGCTACGGCGGCGAGGAGTTCAGCGTGCTGTTCCCGGGGAGCGAGCTCGACGAGGCCTTCCGGCACCTCGAGGCGCTGCGCGCGGCGATCGAGCTCTACCGCATGGCGGTGCGCGGCGAGAGCCGGCCGCGGAAGGCCGAGCTCGGCGTGCTGAATCGCGATGCCACGATCCCGCCGACCAAGACGCTCTCCGTTACCGTCTCGATCGGCGCCGCGCAGCCCGACGGCGGCCGGCTGCGCACGCCGGGGCAGGTCATCAAGGCCGCGGACGAGGCTCTTTACAGGGGCAAGCAGGGGGGCAGGAACAAAGTAGCCCGGTAGGACTACGTTTG
>DASXKY010000100.1:0-1993 GCA_036496555.1 Burkholderiales bacterium
GACCAGCATCACCAGATGGTCGAGCAGGTGGCCGAGATTGATGAAGGGGACGAGCCAGTCGCGTTTCATGAACCGCATCGTAGCCGCCCGCCTTGCGTCCGTCACGCGACCATCGGACAATCTCTGTCGCGAACCGGACAACAGGGGGAGGGACGAGATGAACGCATTCTTGGACGCGGCGGTACAGCTACTTCAGTTGATGGCGATACTGGTTCTAATTGCCATGAACATCGGGATTGGGAAACGTCTGAAGGCCATCGAGGAAAAGCTTGGCCGCTAAAGCCAAACTTTCGCCTAGTACGGCATGACTACTTGCGCTGCGCTGCTTCCTTGGCTTTCGCTACCTGATCCAAGAGGTGGGCGATGTCACCCTGTTCGTCACCGCCCATATCCTTCAGAACGAGGTCTACAACGCGAAGAAACGCTACCTCCGGCATTTCTTCCTCCCCACCCAGCCATCTGCTCACGAGCAAGGGCGATACGCGCAGATAGCGGCAGAGCTCGGCCGTTCCGCCGAGACGATGGTGCGCTTTCACTAAAGCACGTTGGTAGAGCGATTTCTTACCCACTAGCCGGTTCTTGTACAGGATACGAATCCGACTGCATAGTCGGGAACAGGCGTTCAGGCGTGTCATCGGCTAACTACAAGTGGCAGTCGTGACGAGACTGGCACCCACTACCGCACGCGGCGGGCGCGCGAACGATTTCATGGGGGTTCCCCGTCCGGTGGTCGCTCTCGCGCGCGACTTGCCGCCCTCGCACGAGATCGACTGGCATAGCCATCCGCGCTTCCAACTCGTCTACGCTGCACGCGGCGTGATGACGGTCGATACGCACGACGCGACCTGGGTGGTGCCGCCGCAGCGCGCGGTGTGGATGCCGCCGGCGGTCCCGCACCGGCTCGCCGCCAAGGGCGCCGTGCAGATGCGCAGCCTCTATGTCCGTCCCGACGCCGCCGCGCGCATGCCGGCGACATGCGAAGTGCTCGAGGTCACGCCGCTGCTGCGCGAGCTGATCGTGCGTGCGACGGAGCTGCCGCTTGAGTACGACCTGCGCGGCCCGGCGGGACGCCTGGTGCGCCTGCTGCTCGACGAGCTCGCCGGCCTCGCACGCCTGCCCTACCACCTGCCGATGCCGAGGACCGCGCCGCTCGCCGCCATCTGCCGGCGGCTGCTCGACACGCCCGACGACGCCGCGACGCTGCAGCAGATCGCGCGCGGCGACGGCCTCAGCTCGCGCACCCTCGCGCGCCACTTCCGCCGCCATACCGGCATGAGCTTCGCAGAATGGCGCCGCCGCGCGCGGCTGCTGCGCGCGCTCGGCTTGATCGCCGAAGGGCGACCGATCGTCGAGGTGGCGCTCGAGCTCGGCTACGAAAGTCCTTCGGCGTTCAGCGCGATGTTCCGCCGCGAGCTCGGCGCGCCGCCCTCCAGCTTCCGCGCATGAACGTGGCCGGGAAAGTGAGCGGCATCGTGCTCGCCGGCGGCAAGGGCAGCCGCATGGGCGGCGTCGACAAGGGGCTGCAGGCGCTGCGCGGCAAGCCGATGGTGGCGTGGGCCATCGCGCGCCTCAAGCCGCAGGTCGACGAGATCGTCATCAACGCCAACCAGAACCTCGAGGTCTACGGGGCGCTCGGCTACCGCGTGGTGCCCGACGAGATCGGCGGCTTCGCCGGCCCGCTCGCCGGCCTGCACGCCGGGCTCGCCGCCGCGACCCACCCGCTCGCCGCCACGGTGCCCTGCGATTCGCCCTTCCTGCCGGCAGATCTTGTTTCTCGTCTAAAAGGAAATCTAGTCGACAACGATCTGGCCGTGGCGAAGACCGGCGACCAGGCGCACCCGGTCTTCGTGCTGCTCAGGACCTCGCTGCGCAGGAATCTGCAAGCCTTCCTGGAAGGCGGCGGACGCAAGATCGACGCGTGGTACGCGTCGCTGAAGGTCGTCGAAGTGCCCTTCGACGACGAGGCGGAGGCGTTCCGCAACATCAATACGCT
>DASXKY010000101.1:0-13942 GCA_036496555.1 Burkholderiales bacterium
GCGCGGTTTTATCGATTCGTCGGGCGCTAGAATGGAGAAATGAAAATACTCCTGGCGGTGGACGGATCGAAGCAGTCGCTCGCGGCGGTAGAAGCACTCATCGAGCACGCCGCCTGGTACCGGGAGAAGCCCCAGGTCGAGCTGGTGACGGTGCACCTGCCGCTGCCGTCGATCGGCGGCGTGAGCAAGGCGCAGGCGCAGAAGTACTACGAGGACGAAGGCCAGCAAGCGCTCGCCGGCGCCAAGAAGCGGCTCGACGCAGCGCGCATTCCGTACAGCCCGCGCGTTCTCGTCGGCCCGGTGGCGGAGACGGTGGTCAAGCACGCGCGCACGAGCGGTTGCGAGCTCATCTGCGTCGGCACGCGCGGCATGAGCGCCACCGCCAACGCGCTGCTCGGCTCGACCGCCACCAAGATCCTGCACCTTTCGACGCTGCCTGTGCTGCTGCTGAAGTAGGAAGGGACGCGTGGTGGAGCAGGTCGAGCTCGACATCGAAGGCATGACCTGCGCGGCGTGCGCCGTGCGCATCGAGAAGAACCTCAACCGCCTCGACGGCGTCGAGGCGAGCGTCAACCTCGCCACCGAGAAAGCGCTGGTTCGTTTCAATCAGGAAAAAGCGACGGTCGAAGCGATCCTCGGCCGCGTGCGCGACACCGGCTACGACGCCGAAGTAGCGCGCGAAGGCGAGCTGCGCGATCACTCGGCGGCGCACCGCAAGGCGAGAAACGAGTTCCTCGTCGCAGCGGCGCTGAGCGCGCCCTTTCTCGGCGAAATGGCGGCCATGGCCTGGGGCGCGCACGGCTGGCTGCCGGGCTGGCTGCAGCTCGCGCTCGCCACGCCGGTGCAGTTCTGGTGCGGCGCGCGTTTCTACCGCGGCGCTTGGAAGGCGCTGCGCGGCGGCACCGCGAACATGGACGTCCTGGTCGCGCTCGGCACCAGCGTGGCGTACGGCTTTTCGGTTGCTTCCTTCTTCTTTCACGCATCTCACTTCCTGTATTTCGAAGCGAGTGCCGTCGTCATTACCCTCGTCCTGCTCGGCAAGTATCTCGAGGCGCGCGCCAAGGCGAAGGCGGCGCAGTCGCTCGAGTCGCTGATCCGGCTGCAGCCGGCAAAAGCATTCGTCGAGAAGGATGGAATCCTCGTCGAGGTCGACGCGGCGACGCTCGCGCCCGGCGACGGGTTCGAGGTACGGCCGGGCGACGCCATTCCGCTCGACGGTCGCGTGCTGGCGGGCGCCTCGGCCGTCAACGAAGCGATGCTCACCGGCGAAGCGATGCCGGTGGCGAAGAAGGCGGGCGGGCACGTCTACGCCGGCACCATCAACGGCGAGGGCACGCTGCGCGTCGTCGCGACCGGCGTCGGCCGCCAGACGGTGCTCGCCGGAATCATCCGGCTGGTGGCCGCGGCGCAGGGCTCCAAGCCGCCGGTGCAGCGGCTGGTGGACAAGGTGTCCGGCGTGTTCGTGCCGGCGGTGATGGCCGTGTCGCTCGCGGTGTTCGGCGGCTGGTGGTACTTCTCCGGAAGCGCGCTCGCCGGGCTGATCCCCGCGATCTCCGTGCTGGTGATCGCTTGCCCGTGCGCGCTCGGGCTTGCCACGCCCACTGCGCTGATGGTGGGCGTCGGCCGCGCCGCTCGCGCCGGCATTCTGATCCGCAACGCCGAAGCGCTCGAGAAAGCCGAGCGACTGACCGTCCTGCTGCTCGACAAGACCGGAACGCTTACCCGCGGCGAGCCGGTGGTTTCAAAGGTTTTTCCACAGGAAAATTCGAATCGGGAAGAGGTGCTGCTGGTTGCCGCATCTCTTGAGAGTCGCTCGGAGCATCCGCTCGGGCGCGCGATCGTGAATGCGTTCGAGGGCGAGCTGCTGCCGGTGGCCGATTTCCAGGCCATGGGCGGGCAGGGGGTGCACGGCAAGCTCGAGGGCCGACCGGCCCGCCTCGGCTCGCCCGAGTTCATCGGACGCGAGCCTCCGCCGGACCGCAGCACCGTGATCGGGGTC
The DNA here is from genome assembly GCA_036496555.1 of Burkholderiales bacterium. Classification (GTDB taxonomy): domain Bacteria; phylum Pseudomonadota; class Gammaproteobacteria; order Burkholderiales; family SG8-39; genus SCGC-AG-212-J23. The sequence goes on from DASXKY010000101.1 coordinate 2,000, forward strand.
GAGCGCGACGGGCGCTTCCTCGGCTGGATCGAGCTGGCCGACGAGCTGCGGCCGACCTCGCGCGCGGCGGTGGCGCGCCTCGCCGAGATCGGCATCGAGGCGGTGATCCTGTCGGGCGACAGCCCGTCCGCGGTCGACGCGATCGCCCGGCAGCTAGGCATCGTCCGGCGGCGCGGCGGGGTGCTGCCGCAGGAGAAGGCGGGCGAGGTGCAGGCGCTGCGCAAGGCTGGCGCGGTCGTCGGCATGGCCGGCGACGGGGTCAACGACGCGCCGGCGCTCGCGGCGGCCGACGTCAGCTTCGCCCTCGCCTCGGGCAGCGGCGCCGCGCTCGACGTCGCCGACGTGACGCTGATGCGCAATGACCTCGCCGGCATCGTGGGCGCGGTCGAGCTCTCGCGCGCCACGCTGGGCAAGATCAGGCAGAATCTGTTCTTCGCATTCATCTACAACGTGCTCGGCATCCCGCTCGCCGCGCTCGGCCTGCTCAACCCGGCGATCGCCGGCGCGGCGATGGCGCTGAGCTCGGTGTCGGTGGTGTCCAACTCTCTCCTACTGAACCGATGGAAACCGTCGAACTGAAAGTCGAAGGAATGGATTGCGATGGCTGCGTGAAGAGCGTGACCCGCATGCTCTCGGGCCTCGCCGGCGTGCAGAAGGCCGACGTCTCGCTCGCGCAGGCCAGCGCGAAAGTCACCTACGACCCGTCGAAGGTGGACGTGGCGCAGATGAAGAAGGCGGTGGAACGGGCCGGCTACAAGGCTCCGTGAAGCCTTCGCTGAAGGCGGGTTTGCAGTTCAAGAAAGAAATAAAAATCGGGGAAGATCGCTGCATTAGCTTCATGGGCCGCGAAGGAATGGTCTACGCCACGCCGAAGATGGTGAGCGACGTCGAGTACGCCTGCCGCGACTGGCTGGTCGGCCACCTCGACGCTGGCGAGGACTCGGTCGGCACCCACGTCACCATCGACCACCTCGCCGCCACGCCGCTGGGGCTTGCGGTCTCGATAGACCTCACCGTGAAGGAAGTCGACCGGAAGAAGATCACCTTCGGCTTCTCGGTGCGCGATCCGGTCGAGGAATGCGGCCGCGGCATCCACGTGCGCTTCGTCGTCGAGAACGAGAAGCGCAACGCGCGCCTCGCCGAGAAAAAGAAAAAGGCCGGCCTGGCCTAGTTCTTCAGGGACTGCTCGGTCCAGCCTCCGCCGAGCGCCTTCATCAGATCGACGCTGAACGCGAGCCGTGCCTGCCGGTTGCGCACGAACGCGATCGCCGCGTCGTTCACCGTGCGCTGCGCGTCGAGCACCTCGAGGAACGGCGAGTAGCCCGCCTTGTAGCGCTCGTTGGAGAGGTCGAGCGCGGCGCGCGCCGCCTTGAGGCGGATCTGCAGCTCGGTCTCGCTGCCGGCGGTGCGGTCGACGTTGACCAGCGCGTCGGCGACCTCGTGGAACGCGGTCTCCACCGACCTCTGGTAGCCGGCGACGGCCTGCTCGCGGCGCGCCGTCGCCTGGTCGACGCGCGCGCTGCGCCGGCCGGCGTCGAAGATAGGCATCACCACGCTCGCGCCGAGGGTCCAGATGCCGGCGCCTTTCGAGAGGAGGTCGGCAAACTCGGCGCTCTGCGAGCCGGCGGCGGCGGTGAGCGAGATGCTCGGGAACAGCGCCGCCTTGGCGATGCCGATCTGTGCATTCGCCGCAACCAGGCTTTGCTCCGCCGCGCGCACGTCGGGGCGCCGCTCGAGCAGCGCCGAGGGCAGCCCGGCGGGCGGCACCGGCGGCAGCGGCAGCGTGAACACGTCGCCGGCGCCGACGCGCAGGTCGAGCCGGCCGGTGAGCTGCGCGAGCTGGCGCTCGACCAGCTGTCGGCTGCGCTCGGTGTCGTAGCGCTGCACCACCGCGTCGGAGAGCGCGCTCTGCGCCTGGTAGACGTCGAGGTCGGAGGCGAGGCCGGCCTTCGCGCGCGCCTGCGCCAGCTCGAGCGACTCGCGCCGGCTCTGGATGACGAGGTCGAGCACGGTCAGCTGCGCGTCGAGCGAGCGCAGCGCGAAATAGGCCTGCGAGGTCGCGCCCGCGAGGGTGAGCAGCACCGTGTCGCGCGAGAGCAGCGAGTTGAGCAGCGCCGCCCGCGCCGCCTCGTCGCCGCGCGCGTAGCGCCCCCAGAAGTCGAGCTCGTAGGTGGTCGAGACGAGGAGCTGGTTCGTCGTGCGCTCGAGCGGCGGCAGCGGCGGCGGGATGGTGATCTCGCTGACCCGGCTGCGCGTCGAGCTGACGCCGGTGGACACGTCGGGATAGATCAGCGCATGCGCTTCGCGCAGCACGCCCGCTGCTTCCTGCACGCGCGCGGCGGCGAGGCGCACGTCGGCGTTGTACTTGAAGGCGGATTGCACCAGCTCGTTCAGCTGCGGATCCTGGAACAGGGTCCACCAGTCGGCAGGGATCGAAGGCTCTCCCTGGACGGCGGCTTCGGGATATTCGCCGGGCAGCGCCATCTCCGGGCGCTGATAGTCGGGGCCGACCGTGGTGCAGCCGGCGAGCGCCAGCGCGAGAAGGGCGCTCGAAAGCCTCATCTCTTCCGCCGCTGCCGCGCGACCATCGTGAAGAACAGCGGCACGAACACCGTGGCGACGAAGGTGGCGAACAGCATGCCGCCGACCACGCCAGTGCCCATCGAGCGGCGCGCGCCGGCGCCGGCGCCGGCCGCGATCATCAGCGGCAGCACGCCGAGCACGAAGGCGAGCGAGGTCATCACGATCGGCCGGAAGCGCAGCCGCGCCGCGTTCACCGCGGCCTCGACCGGGCTCTTGCCCTCGAGGAAGCCCTGCTGCGCGAATTCGACGATCAGGATCGCGTTCTTCGCGGCGAGGCCGATCAGCACCACCAGGCCGATCTGGAAGTAGATGTCGTTCTCGAGGCCGCGCGCCCACACGAAGGAGAGCGCGCCGAGCACCGCGAAGGGCACCGCGGCCACCACCGCGAAAGGCAGCAGCCAGCGCTCGTAGAGCGCGGCGAGGATCAGGAACACCATCACGATGGCGAGCGTGAACGCGATCGCCGACTGGCGGCCGGTGCGCTTCTCCTGGAAGGCCTGCCCGGCCCAGGCGATCTTGTAGCCCTCGGGCAGCACGCGCTCCGCCGTCTGCTCGACCGCCTTGATTGCCTCGCCGGAGGAGACGCCGGGGCGGCCGCTGCCGAGCACGCGCGCGGCGAGGAAGCCGTTGAAGCGCTCGAGCTGCTCCGGGCCGATGGTGTTCTCGACGCGGATCAGCGCCTTGAGCGGCACCATCTCGCGCGTCATGGCGGAGCGCACGTATACCGCGCCGAGATCCTCAGGCTGCGAGCGGTAGGGCGCGTCGGCCATCAGCTGCACGCGGAAGGTGCGGCCGAACTTGTTGAAGTCGTTGACGTAGAGCGCGCCCATCGTCGTCTGCAGCGCGTCGAACACGTCCTGCACCGGTACGCCGAGCGACAGCGCCTTTTCCCGGTCGACCTCGACGCGCAGCTGCGGCACCGTCGGCCGGTAGAAGGAGTTGATCGCGGTGAGCTGTTGGTTGTCGCGCAGCGCCTGCAGGAAGCCCTGCGTCACCTCGAAGAGGCGCTGCGGGTCGGAGTCGGCGGTCGACTGCAGGTACATCTCGAAGCCGCCGGCGGTGCCCAGGCCGCGGATCGCCGCCGGGTTGAAGGCGATGGCGATGCCCTCGCGCAGCTGCGAGCCCTTGGCCGCGATGTCGCGCGCCACCGCCGCCGCCGGCAGATTCTTGCGCTGGTCCCAGTGCTTGAGCGGGATGAACATGGTGGAGGCGTTGGTCTTGTTGCCGCCGCCGAGCAGGTCGAAGCCGTTGATCACCATCGTGTTCTGCACGCCCGGGTTCGCCTGCACGATCTTGCCGAGCTGGCCCGCCATGTTGCGCGTGCGCTCGAGCGTCGCGCCGTCGGGCAACTGCACGCCGGCGAAGATGTAGCCCTGGTCCTCGGTGGGAACGAAACTGCTGGGCACGCGCAGAAACAGCCCGACGCAAATCACCAGCAATGCCGCAAATCCCGCAAGCGACCACGCCGGGTGCCGCAGGAGGACTTGCACCGAGGCGAGGAACCGTCGCGTCAGCCAGTCGAATCCCTTGTTGAACGGCGCGAAGACCTTCGATTCGTGGCCGCCGGCCTGCATCAGGATGGCGCAGAGCGCCGGCGTAAGCGTGAGGGCGATGAAGCCCGAGATCACGACGGCGAAGGCGAGCGTGACGGCGAACTGCCGGTAGAGCGCGCCGGCGATGCCGCCGAGGAAGGCCACCGGGATGAACACCGCGCACAGCACCAGCACGATCGCCACCACCGCGCCCGACACTTCGCGCATCGCCTCGAGCGCCGCCTCGAAGGCGGGCATCTTGCTCTCGCGCATCAGGCGCTCGACGTTCTCCAGGACGACGATGGCGTCGTCCACTACGATGCCGATGGCGAGCACCAGCGCGAAGAGGGTCAAAGTGTTGATGGAGAAGCCGACCAGCCACAGGCCGGCGAAGGCGCCAACCAGCGACACCGGCACCGCGATCATCGGGATGATCGTCGCACGCCAGGTTTGCAGGAACACGAACACCACCGCCAGCACCAGCAGCGCCGCCTCGAAGATGGTCTTGTTCACCTCCTTGATCGAGGCATCGACGAAGCGCGTGGTGTCGAACGGGATCGCGTAGTCGACCCCCTGCGGGAAGCCGACGCGCAGCTCCTTCATCCGCTTCCTCACCAGCTCCGCCACTTCGAGCGCGTTGGCGCCCGGCTGCAGGTAGGTCGCCATGCCGATGGTCTGCTGGCCGTCGAGCGTGTTGGAGGTGTCGTAGTTGAGCGCGCCGAGCTCGATGCGCGCGATGTCCTTCAGCCGCAGCACGCCCGGCGCCGGCCCGGTGGTGCCCGCCGTCGGTACCGCTGCGCGCACCACGATCTCGCCGAACTGCTCGGGCTCGACCAGCCGGCCGCTCGCCGTGACGGTGTAGACGAGCGCCTGCCCCGCCGGCGCCGGCTCGGTGCCGATGCGCCCGGCTGCGTACTGCGCGTTCTGCGCCCGCAGCGCGTTGGCGACGTCGGTGGTGGTGACGCCCAGGCGCGCCATCTTCTCCGGGTTGAGCCAGACGCGCATCGAGTAGTCGCGCGCGCCGAACACGGTGACGTCGGCGATGCCGGGTACGCGCTTCAGCTCGTCGACCAGGTTGATCGACGCGTAATTGGAGAGGAACAGGGTGTCGCGCGTGTTGTCGGGCGAGACCAGCGACACGACCAAAAGGATGTCGAACGAGCGCTTCTGCACGATGACCCCGTTGCGCCGCACGTCGTCTGGCAGGCGCGGCAGCGCGATCTGCACGCGATTGTTGACGTTGAACACCGACTGGTCGACGTTGGTGCCGGGCTCGAAGGTGGCGGTGATCTGCAGCGTGCCGTTGGAGGACGAGGTCGAGCTGAAGAACGACAGCTTTTCCACCCCGGAAAGCTGCTCCTCGATCGGCGCGGCGACGGTGCGCGCGAGCGTCTCGGCGCTCGCCCCCGGGTAGGAGGTGGTGATGAGGACGGTCGGCGGCGCGATCTCGGGGTATTGCGCGACCGGCAGCAGCAGCGCCGACACCAGCCCCGCCAGGACGATGATGATCGCGATTACGCCGGCGAACACCGGCCGGTGGATGAAGAACTTCGACACTAAGGGTTACCTATCCGCTCTTCTTTGTCTGCACCGGCAGGCCGGGCCGCAGGCGCGCGAGGTTGTCGACGATTACCAGGTCGCCCCGCTTGAGGCCCTCCAGCACCACCCAGTCCTGGCCGAGCCAGTTGCCGGCGCGGATCGGGCGCTGCGCGGCCTTGCCTTCGGCGTCAGCGATCCAGACGTAGCGACCGGCCTGGTTCTGGCCCACCGCGGCCTGCGGCACGACGATCGCCTCGCGCTCGCCGGCGATGACGCGCACCTTGAGGTATTGCCCCGGCAGCAAGGCGAGCTTGGCGTTCGGAATCTCCGCGCGCATCTGCACCGTGCCGGTCGCGGCATCCACCGTCGAGCCGGAGAAGTTGATCTTGCCGGCCTGCGGATAGGGTTTGCCGTCGGCCGTCTCGATGCTCACCCGCACCTGGGTCGCCGCCTCGCTCGAGCGCAGGCGCGTGAACTCGTCCTCGGAGAGCGAGAAGCGCACCCACAGCGGATCGGCGCGCGTGATGTTGGTGAGAATCGCCGCGTCGCTGTTGGGCGAGAGGAGGCTGCCGATCGATTGCATGGCGCGGCCGGTAATGCCGCCGATCGGCGCGTCGACCGACGTATAGGAGAGGTTGAGCTCGGCCTGGCGCAGGCGCGCCTCGGCGATCTGCACCTGCGCGATGCTCTGCTGCGCGGCGGCGGCGGCCTGGTCGGCCTCGCGCTGGCTGATGGCGCGGCGATCGGCGAGGCCCTTCAGGCGCTCGAGCTCCTGCTGCGCGAGGGCGTTGCGCGAGCGCTCCTGGGCGAGGACGCCGCGCGCCTGCTGCAGGTCGATCTCGAACGGCTCGCGCTCGATGCGGAACAGCGGCGCGCCCGGCTTTACCGCGTCGCCCTCGTTGTACATCTGCTTCTCGAGGATGCCGGTGACGCGCGCGCGCACTTGCACCTCGCGCGAGCCCTCGGCGCGCCCGACCGCCTCGAAGCCCAGCGGCACGGTGCGCGGCGTCGCCTCGATCACGCTTACGGCGAGCGCGGGCGGCGCGCCCTTCGCGTCGGTCTGTTTTGCATCGCCGTTGCTGCAAGCCGCAAGGAAGAGGGCAAGAAGCGGGGCGAGAAGCGGTGCTCCCCCGATCGGAAATGGTTTGTTCATTTTTCGAGCATTCGCAGGAAACAATCGATGATCCGTGCAGTCCGGCGCGCCTCGCTCTCGGCTTCGTCGCTCACGCTGAACAGGCGCTTCACGCGGTCGAGGCCGGCGAGCATGCTGAGGAACATCTCGGCCGCGAACACCGGGTCTTCGCGGCGCAGCCGGCCGGCGTCCATCGCGCCGGCGAACCACTCGGCCAGGCGGCGCACCATCTCGCCGACGCTGCTCGCGTACATCGCGCGGGCGACGCCGCGGAAGCGCGGCACCTCGGGCACCAGCGTGCGGAAGGCGGAGATGCCCTGCGCGCCGAGTGTGCGCTGGCGGTAGACGAGGGCGAAGCGCAGCAGGCCCTCGCGCAGGTCCTGCGGCGGCGACTCGAGCTCGACCATCACGCGCTGCGTCAAGTCGCGCGCGACTTCCTTGAACAGCTCATCCTTGCTCGGGAAGTGGTGGTAGACGGTCTGCTTCGCGACGCCCGCGCGGCGCGCGATCTCGTCCACGCTCGAGCGGTAGCCATGAGCGAGGAAAGACGAGGTGGCGGCGCGTACCACGCGCTCGCGGTGGGCTACGGTCATGCGGTGGATCCCCGGTGCTGCGTTGCTCCAACTAGACTGACCAGTCTACCAGAAGCGTGGGATACTCGCCGGCATGGCGGAGGGGCTGCTCGAGGGCGATACCGCGCTCGTCACCGGGGCCGGCAACGGCATCGGCCGCGGCATCGCCGAGGCGCTGGAGCGGGATGGCGCGAAGGTGTTCCGCGCCGACCTCGCCGAAGCCGACCTGTCGCGCCCCGAGGGCGCCGCCAAGCTCGCCGCTGACGCGATCCGCCGGCTGGGAAGGGTTTCGATTTATGTCCACTGCGCCAGTCCGCGGCGGCAGGAATCGCAAACCTTGAAAGATGTGAAGTTGGAGCAATGGCGCGAAATGCTGTCCGTCAACCTCGACGCCGCGTTCGTTCTCTCGCAGGCCATTTCGAAGCACATGGTCGCCGAGAGCATCAAGGGCCGGATCCTGATCGTCACGTCGCTGCACGCCGAATCGCCGCGCAACCTGCCGCACTACAGCGCCGCGAAGGCCGGACAGACGATGCTGGTGAAGGAGCTCGCGCGAGCGCTGGGCCCGCACGGCATCCGCGTCAACGCCATAGCGCCCGGCGCGATCCCGGGCGGCGGCTTCAACGCGCCGCCGGACATGCTCGGGAAAATCCCGCTGCGGCGCTTCGGCACGCCGGCCGACGTCGCCGGCATGGCGCTGGCCGTCCTCTCGGAGCGCTTTGGCGCCTACGTCACCGGCGCGACGCTGGTCGTCGACGGCGGCATCGCGCTCCACAACTGGATCGAGCCGCCGCGCTGACATGGCCGAGCCCTGGCTGCCGCTCTCCGGCCTGCGCGTCGCCGACTTCTCGATGTTCGTGCCGGGCCCGTTCTGCTCGGCGCTGCTCGCCGACCTCGGCGCGGAAGTGGTGAAGGTCGAGCAGCCGAAGGGCGACCCGGGCCGCTCGTATGTCCCGGTTCAGTTCCATAACGAGAATCGCAACAAGCGCAGCATTTCGATTGACTTGAAGAGCGGGAAATCGCATGCCGTGGTCGAAAGGCTCATCAAGCATGCCGATATCGTCCTGGAGGGTTTTCGTCCAGGGGTAGCAAAGCGCCTGAGTATCGATTACGAAACACTGAAGAAATACAACCCGAAGCTCGTCTACTGCTCGATCTCGGGCTACGGCCAGACCGGGCCGTGGCGCGAGCGGCCGGGCCATGACGTCAACTACGTCGCCGCGGCCGGCGCGCTCGCGTTCCCCGGCCACTGGCTCAAGCCGCCCGGGCGTTCTTCGCTGCCGGTCGCCGACATGGGCGGCGGCGCATTCGCCGCGGTCGCCGTTCTCGCCGCGCTGCATGAAGGCAAAGGCGCCTACCTCGATCTCTCGTTGTTCGAGAGCGCGTTTTTCTGGGCGGCCATGCGCCACGGCCTCGATGCGAACGTCGACCCGCGCGCGCACATCTTCCCGGTTAACGACGTCTTCGAGACGGCCGACGGCAAGCGCCTCACGCTCGGTATCCTCGAAGAGCATTTCTGGAACAACTTCAAGGGGGTGGTCGAGGGTTTCACTTCCGATGATTTTTCCACCGATGAAAAGCGCCGCGAGAACGGCGAAGCGCTGTCGAAGCTTCTCGAGAAAACCATGAAGACGAGAACGGCAGCCGACTGGATCCGCATCCTCGAGGAGAACGACGTGCCGGTGGACCTTTGCGTTACCCCCGCCGAGGCGCAGCACAATGCGCAGCTGGAGGAGCGGCGTGCGGTGGTGGAAGGCTTCGCGCAGTTCCCGGTGTGGGCGAACGGCGCGCGCGGCGGCCGCATCCGGCGCGGCGTGCCGAAGCTCGGCGAGCATTCGCGCGAGATCCTCGTCGAGCTGGGGTTCGACGACGCCGAAATCGCGGAACTGCGGGCGACGGGAACCGTGCCTATCTGAGGGGAATGCGATGGCGAGCGATGGAAAACGGATGGTCTGGCCGATCATCCTGGTCGTCGCGGGGGTTTTGCTCCTCGCGAGCAACCTCGGTTACCTGCAGTGGGCGGAGCTGCGCAGCTTCCTCGCGACCTGGTGGCCGCTGATCCTGATCGCCGTCGGCATCGAGCAGCTCGTGCGGCGCGGCAGGTAGTCATGGATTTTTCTCTTACCGACGAGCAGCGGCGCATCCATGAAGCGATCGCGAAGCTCTGCACGCGCTTCCCGGACGAGTACTGGTTGAAGCGCGATAGCGAAGGCGGTTTTCCAGCCGACTTCCATCAGGCGATGGCGAAGGACGGCTGGCTCGGCGTCGCCATGCCGGAGGAGTTCGGCGGCGCGGGCCTGGGCATCCAAGAAGCGGCGGTGATGATGCAGGCCATCGCCGAATCCGGCGCCGGCTTCTCCGGCGCCTCGGCGGTCCATATGAATATTTTCGGATTGAATCCGGTAGTCGTTTTTGGCGATCAAAACCAAAAACAAAGGATGCTGCCGCCGCTGATCCAGGGAAAGCATCGCGCCTGTTTCGCGGTCACCGAGCCCAACACGGGTTTGAACACCAGAGCGCTCAAGGTGAAGGCTGAGAAGCGCAACGGCAAATATTTCGTCTCGGGGCAAAAGGTGTGGATATCGACGGCGCAGGTGGCGGAGAAGGTGCTTCTGCTTGCGCGCGCCGAAGCCGGCCTGACGCTTTTCTATACGGACGTCGACCGCAAATACATCGAGATCCGCGAGATCGAGAAGATGGGCCGCCACGCCGTCGACTCGAACCAGGTGTTCTTCGATGCCCTGCCGGTGCCGGAGGAGGACCGCATCGGCGAGGAGGGCAAGGGCTTCGAGTACATCCTGCACGGCATGAATCCCGAGCGGATCCTCATCGCCGCCGAGCTGGTCGGCCTCGGCCGCTGCGCGGTGAAGCGCGCCGCCGACTACGCGAAGACGCGCATCGTCTTCGACCGGCCGATCGGCCAGAACCAGGCGATCCAGCATCCGCTCGCCGCAAACTGGGCGAACCTGGAAGCTGCGAATCTGGTTGCCTTCAAGGCCGCCTGGCTCTACGACAACGGCAAGCCCTGCGGGGCCGAGGCCAACGCCGCCAAATATCTGGCGGGCGAAGCCTGCTTCGACGCCTGTCAGCAGGCGGTCATGACCCACGGCGGCTACGGCTACGCGCGCGAGTACCACGTCGAGCGCTACCTGCGCGAATCCTTCATCGGCCGCATCGCCCCCGTCAGTCCGCACCTGATTCTCTGTTTCATCGCCGAGAAAGTCCTCGGCCTGCCGAAGTCGTACTAAGGTAGGTAGAATCCGGCGGCGCAGCGAGGAGGCTGCGTCGCTTGTCCCAAGAGATCGTTCTCGAAACGCGCGGGCTCACCAAGGAGTTCAAGGGCTTCGTCGCCGTCAAGGACGTGTCGCTCAAGGTGCGGCGCGGCAGTATCCATGCGCTGATCGGCCCGAACGGTGCCGGCAAGACCACCTGCTTCAACCTGCTCACCCACTTCCTCGAGCCGACGCGCGGCCAGATCTTCTACAACGGCCAGGAGATCACCGGCGCGAGCGCATCGGCCATCGCGCGCATGGGCCTGGTGCGCTCCTTCCAGATCTCGGCCGTGTTCCCGCACCTGACGGTGCTCGAGAACGTGCGCATCGCTCTGCAAAGCAAGCAAAGCAGCGGCGCGTCCTATGCCTTTTGGATCTCGGACAAGTCATTGAAGAAGCTCGACGCGGGGGCGCGGGAGCTGATCGATGCCGTCGGTCTGGCCGAGTTCACCGAGACCGTCGCCGTCGAGCTGCCCTATGGCCGCAAGCGCGCGCTGGAGATCGCCACCACGCTAGCGCTCGATCCGCAGATGATGCTGCTCGACGAGCCCACCGCCGGCATGGCGCACGCCGACGTCGAGCGCATCACCGCGCTCATCAAGCGGGTGTCGGCGAAGCGCACGGTGCTGATGGTCGAGCACAACCTGTCGGTGGTGTCGAGCCTGTCGGACCGCATCACCGTCCTGCAGCGCGGCGAGATCCTCGCCGAAGGCGACTACGCGACGGTATCGGCCGACCCGCGTGTGAAGGAGGCCTACCTCGGTGCCTGACTCCCGGCCCATGGACACCCTGCTGCGCGTGAAGGACCTGCACGCCTGGTACGGCGAGTCGCATATCCTGCACGGCATGGAGCTGGAGGTCCGCGCAGGCGAGGTGGTGACGCTGCTCGGCCGCAATGGCGCCGGCAAGACCACCACCTTGAAGTCGATCCTGGGGATGGTCGGAAAGCGCACGGGATCGGTGGCCTTTGGCAATTCCGAATTGATTCATTTCTCATCGGACAAAATCGCCCGCCTGGGGATCGCTTTCTGTCCGGAGGAGCGCGGCATCTTCGCCAGCCTGGACGTCGAGGAGAACCTGCTGCTGCCGCCGCAGGTCGCCGCCGGCGGGATGTCGCTCGAGCAGGTCTACCTCCTCTTCCCGAACCTGCGCGAGCGCCGCGCGAGCCAGGGCACCAAGCTCTCCGGCGGCGAGCAGCAGATGCTCGCCATCGGCCGCATCCTGCGCACCGGCGCGCGCCTGCTGCTGCTCGACGAGCCGACCGAAGGCCTCGCGCCGGTGATCGTCAAGCACATCGGCGGCGTCATCGCCCG
>DASXKY010000102.1:0-55526 GCA_036496555.1 Burkholderiales bacterium
GCCGCTTTCGTCGGCGATGCCTTTTGCAAGCTTGAGAACCACCTCTTCGGTCACCGCCTGCACCGAAGCCGCGAGGTCCATCTCGCGCTGCGTCAGGCGCTCGTCGGGCTTGCGCGCCGGCGCGCCGAACAGCGCGTCGAACTTCGCGTTGGTCATCGTCAGGCCGGTGCAGTAGTCGAAGTAGTCGAGGTTGAGGCGGAAGGTGCCGTCTTCCTTGATGTCGATCAAGTGGGTTTTTATCAAATCAACAAAACGGGGAGAGCCATAAGGCGCCAATCCCATGACTTTATATTCGCCCGAGTTCACCTTGAAGCCGGTGTAGTAGGTGAACGCCGAATAGAGCAGCCCGATCGAATGCGGGAAGTGGATCTCCTGCGTGACCTTCAGGTCGGCGCCGTCGCCGATCGCCACCGAGGTGGTGGTCCACTCGCCGACGCCGTCCATCGTCAGCACCGCCGCCCGCTGGAAGGGAGAGGGATAGAAGGCGCTGGCCGCGTGGCTGAGATGGTGTTCCGAGAAAAGGATCTTGTCCTTCCAACGGACGGTGCCCTCCATCGCCTTCAGCTCGTTCACCAGTTGGGTCTTCTGAAATAACTTGTCCTTAACCCAGACGGGCAAAGCGGTACGAAACGACTGGAAGCCTCGCGGAGCGAACGCAAGATAGGTCTCGAGCAAGCGCTCGAATTTCAAGAACGGCTTGTCGTAGAACGCGACGTAGTCGATGTCCTTCAGGCTCAGCGACCCGGAAGCGAGGCACGACTCGATCGCGCGGCGCGGAAAGCCGGAGTCGTGCTTCTTGCGCGTGAAGCGCTCCTCCTGCGCCGCCGCCGCGACGCGGCCGTCGATCAGCAGCGCCGCGGCGCTGTCGTGGTAGTACGCGGAGATCCCGAGGATCTTCATTTTTTAGAAGAGCGTGTAGATGAACGGCGCGACGACCGAGCCTTTGGCGAGGACCAGCAAGCCGCCGAGCGCGACGGTGGTGGCAATGATCGGCAGCAGCCAGAACTTGCGGCGCACGACCATGAACCGCCACATCTGGGTGACGTATTCCATCGGATCAACCTCCTTGCTAGAACAGGTTTCTGAAGCTGTCGGGCGCCGGGCCGGGCGGCTCGCGGCGCGTCCAGTAACTTTTCGCCGCCGGGTCCCAGGTCCGCCTCATCGCGTCCCAGCCGCAGCGGCGCATGGCCCAGCCCATCGGCGTGAAGACGCCGAAGAACATGATCCCCATCGCGACCGGGCTCACCACGGCGTGCATCGCCGCGCCGAAGCGCATCCAGGCGCGGTTGAGCGGGGTCAGCCAGTGCGCGCGCGTCAGGGTGACGCCGGCGAAAGCGGCGGCGAGCGGCAGCATCCAGGGATGGGCGAGCGCGCCGACCAGCGCGAAGAACGCGGCGAAGGTCCAGCCGAACGAGCGATTCGAGGGGAGAGCGAGGGCCTGGGTCATGCCCCGGAAGGATGCGCGGAGGATTTGACGGAGCGCGCCTTCCGGGCCTGGTCCTTCGGGACTAGGGATTCGTAAGCTGCAAGCAATTTCGGGACCTCGTGGCGCCATTCGAGCTCCTCGATGACGCGCCGGCGGCCGAAGTCGCCCATGGTTTTTCTTTTCTTTTCATCATCCACCAACTCGAGGATTTTCGAAGCCAGGTCCAAGGCATTGTTCCGGCGCGCATAAAGCGAGGCTTCCTGGGCGGAGAAGCGTCCCTCGGCGAGATCGAACTGCACGATCGGCTTGCCGAGCGCCATGTACTCCATCACCTTGTTCATGGTCGAGATGTCGTTCATCTCGTTGGCGACGTCGGGGTTCACGCAGACGTCCGCGGTGTTCAGCACGGCGAGCATCTGCTCGTCCGGCACACGGCCGGTAAAGGTTACGTAGCCGTCCAGGCCGAGCTCGCCGGCGAGGCGCTTCATCTCCTCGAGCGAGGTGCCGCCGCCGACCAGGCCGAAGTGGACGTCCTTGCGGCCGAGGTCGTGGACGATGTGCGCCGCGGCCCTGAGCAGGTAATCGATTCCTTCCTGCCTCCCCATGACGCCGACATAGCCGACCAGAAATTTCTTTTGCTTTTTTAGAGACTGAACAGCAGGGAAAATCTTCATGCGTTCCAGGCTGGGACCCGAGCGCACTACAAAAACCTTGTCGGAAGGCATTCCACCCCGCCCGACGGCAATCCGCTTGTAGGACTCGTTAGTGGCGATGGAAATGTCCGCCGTCCGGAAAGTCAGCCTCTCGAGCCACACCATCGCCTTCCACAGCAGGCCGCGCCTGCCGAACTTCGCCTCGAACAGCTCGGGGTTGGCGTCGTGGTGGTCGAAAACGAATTTCTTGCCGAACAGCTTCCAGAACCCACCGATCAGGAAGAAGAGATCCGGCGGATTGCATGCATGGACGATGTCGAACTTGACCTTGAACGTGCGGACGAATGTGAAGGCAAGCGCAGCGGAATACTCGAGCAGATATCCCGCTACGCCATCTGCTTCAGGAATGCGGTAACGCAAGATCTCGATTCCATCGAGGATCTCGTGCGTCTTCTCGTACCCCTTGCCGGTCGGGCAAATGATGGACACGCCGTAGCCGGCATCGCGCAGCGTCGTGGCCTCCTGCCAGACGCGGCGGTCAAACGGACTCGGCAGGTTCTCGACGAGGAAGAGGACGCGGCGCGGTTTCGACAAAGTAGCTCCATTCGACGAACACGGTCATGAACCCGCCGGGGCCGCCGGGGCCGCCGCACAGCCAGAGCTGCGCCGGGTCGCCCGCGGCCATCGCCTGCCAGTCGACCGCGTCGAGCCCGTTCCAGGCGTCCGCGTAAGTGCTGCCGTCGCCGTTGCCGTAGTCCTCGTTGCGCTGCGGGCGGACGTAGTAGGTCTTCATTACCAGCAGAGACCTTCGTAGACTCCGAGCACCGTGCGCGAGTCGCACACGCGCACGAAGTCGATCACCGTCTGGCCGTCGCCGATGCGCTTGGGCACCTCGGCGAACTCGGGCGCGGCGTTGCCGATGACGATGGTCTCGGCGTGCGCGATCACTTCGTCGATCGTCGGCACCATCAGCCGCGAGATGTGCGGGATGCGGTTCAGGATGTAGTCGCGGTTCGCGCCGTGCAACGAGGCGAGCTGCACGTTCTTGTCGTACACGCGCAGGTCGTAGCCCTTGCCGATCAGGCGCTCGGTGAGCTCCACCATCGGGCTCTCGCGCAGGTCGTCGGTGCCGGCCTTGAACGAGAAGCCGAGGATGCCGACCTTGCGCCGGCCCTTGTCCACCACCGCCTGGATGCCACGCTCGATCTGCAGCTGGTTGGAGGGCAGGATCGAGGCGAGGATCGGCAGAATGACGTCGAGCGTCTTCGCCTTGTGCAGCAGCGCGCGCACGTCCTTCGGCAGGCACGAGCCGCCGAAGGCGAAGCCCGGCTTGAGGTAGTAGGGCGACAGGTTCAACTTTTGATCCTGGCAGAAGATCTCCATCACCTTGTGCGCGTCGACCTGCAGCGCCTTGCACAGCGCGCCGATCTCGTTGGCGAAGCCGACTTTGAGCGCGTGCCACGAGTTGTCGGCGTACTTCACCATCTCGGCGGTCTCGATGTCGGTGCGGATCATCGGGCCGGGCATCTTGCCGTAGACGCTCGCCAGCAGATCGCCGCTCGCGCGGTTCACCTCGCCGATCACCGTCTTCGGCGGATGGTAGTAGTCGTGCACCGCGGTGCCTTCGCGCAGGAACTCGGGGTTGATGCAGACGCCGAATTCCTCGCCGGCGCGCTTGCCGGAGAATTTCTCGAGCGTCGGGATCACCACCTCGCGCATGCTGCCGGGCAGCATCGTCGAGCGCATGACCATCACCGGCGCGCCGTGGTGCGAGGCCAGTGTCTTGCCGATCTGCTCGCAGACGCGGCGCACGAAGCGCAGGTCGAGGCCGCCGTTCGGCAGGCTCGGCGTGCCGACGCACACCAGCGCGAGGTCGGTATGCCGCACCGCGCTGTCGAGGTCGGTGCTCGCGCGCAGCCGCCCCGCCGCGACTTGCTCGGCGATGATGCCGCCGATGTCCTTCTCGATAATCGGCGAGCGGCCCGAATTGATGAGATCGACCTTCACCCGCTCCGGGTCGACGCCGATGACCTCGTGGCCGTCGCGGGCAAGGCAGCCCGCGGATACGGCGCCGACGTACCCCAATCCCAGCACGCTGATTTTCATTCGCGAAAGGATGCGGGAAAGACGTTGAGAGGCCAGCCGCAGGCCGTAGTCCGGACGGCGGCTGCGGATTTCCGCCGTAGTCCGAATCGCTACGCGGACCTGCGCTTTCCCCGCGCTTCCTTCCTCAATGCGCGTATGTTGTCCCAATGAGGGAAGCGGATCTCAAGCGCATCCAGGGCCGGCTGGCCACCGCGCGCGCCGACGTCGAGGGCAAGGCGAGCGCGCAGGAGCTCGAGATTGCGCTCGAGGAGATCCAGGCGCTGTGGGACGAGCTCGGCCACCAGGCCGACCATCTCGCCCGCCAGCGCGAGCGCCACACCCTGTTCTTCGAGCGCGCCCCCTTCGCCTGCCTGATCACCGACGTGCACGGCACGCTGCGCGAAGCGAACCTCGCCGCGCTGGCGCTGCTGGAAGTCCCCGCCGCCTACCTGCACGGCAAGCCGCTTGCGATCTTCATCGCGGACGAGGAACGCGACGCCTTCCGCATGCACCTGGCGATGGCGGTGCGCTCCCCCGGGCCGATCGAGGCCTGGCAGTCGCGCGTCAAATCCGCCGACGGCACGCCGCGCGAGGTGACGATAGACCTGCGCCCGATGCCGCCGGATGCGGAAAATTTCCTTCCGCTGTTCTGGTTTCTGCGCGATACCGGATAGATGCCGGACAACGACTCGTTCTCGCTCTTCTCCTCGGTCAAGGTGGTGCGCGACCTGATGCGCCGCAAGCTCGACGACGGCGCTTCCCAGGCCCAGGGCGAGCTGGAGGCGGGGCTGCAGGAGATCGAAGCGCTGTGGGAAGAGCTGCGCAACCAGTCGCACGTGCTGGCGAGCGAGCGCCAGCGCTACTCCGAGTTCTTCGAGTACGCGCCGGACGCCTACCTGATCACCGACAGCCACGGCACCGTGCGCGAGGCGAATCGCGCCGCGGCCGAGCTCCTCGGCGTCCCGGCGCGCTCGCTCGAGGGCCGGCCGCTGGTGAACATGGTTCCCGAACCGGCGCGGCGCGATTTCCGCGCCCGCCTCGTGCGCGCCAGCGCCCAGCCCGAGGGAGAGATCAGCGCCTGGCGTGGTGCGCTGCAAGGTCCGCAGAGCGCGGCGTTTCAGGCAGGTTTCCGCGTGCGCGCGCTGCCGGTGCCCGACGGCGGCCTCGCGTCGCTGTGCTGGCTGGTGCGCCGCGTCGATTGACGCTATCGGCGTGATCCGCGACCGGGTATGCTCGTTGCGAGGAGGTGGGGACCTCCCGCAAGGGGCATCGCTATGGCCGGCTCGTCTTCACAGTGGCTCCTCACCACCGTCAACGCGGTGCGCGAGCTGATGATCGGGCGCCTGCAGGCCGACTCGCTGGATGCCGATTCGCGCCGCGACGTCGAGATGGCGCTCGAGGAGCTCGACGTCATGTGGGAAGAGATGCAGGGCCAGGCCGAGCTGCTCAATCGCGAGAGCCGGCGCTACGCCGAGTTCTTCGACTACGCGCCGGATGCCTACGTGGTCACCGACGCCGGCGGCAACATCCGCGAAGCGAACAACGCCGCCTGCGAGCTGTTCGGCGCCACGCGGGAGGGCCTGCTGCGCCGGCCGCTCGGCGGCTACCTCGTCGAGGCGGACCGCACCGGGTTCCTCAGCCGGTTCGTCGGCTTGCTGGTGGAAAACGTCGACCGGGGATCCTGGGAAGCGAACCTGCAGACCGCTTCGGGGCGGCCGATACGCGCGCTCTTCACCGTGCGCGCCATCCCGCTCGGCAAGAGTGGCGTGGGCGGCCTCTGCTGGCTGATCCGTCCGCTCGACTAGCGAGCGCTCGGGCATGCCCGGCGCCTTCGAAATCGTCGCGCTCGCCGCGTCGGCGGGCGGACTCAAGGCGCTGACCGACGTCCTTGCCGCCCTGCCCGCCGGCTTCCCCGCAGCGCTGGTGGTGGTGCAGCACCTCGACCCGCGCCACCGCAGCCTGATGGCCGACATCCTCAGCCGGCGCACGCCGCTGCAGGTCAGGCAGGCCGCCGAAGGCGACCGGCTCTCGCCCGGCGCGGTGTTCGTCGCGCCGCCCGACCGCCACCTGCTGGTCAATCCCGACGGCAGCCTTTCGCTCACGCGGACCGAGCTGGTGCATTTCTCGCGGCCCTCGGCCGACCTGCTGTTCGAATCGGTGGCGGCCAGCTACCGCGAGCGCGCCATCGGCGTGATACTTTCTGGCTCGGGAAGCGATGGCGCGATGGGTGTACAGGCAATCAAGAAAACCGGCGGCACGCTGATCGTGCAGGATCCGGCGAGCGCGGAGTTCGCCGGCATGCCCGAGGCGGCGCGCAAGACCGGGCTGGCGGACTTCGTCCTGCCGCTGGATGAAATCTCCGGCGCGCTGCGCACGCTGGTCGGCGAGGGACGCGGCGCATGAGCGCCGACGACGCCGGCTTCGAGCGGCTGCTCGAGTACCTGAAGCGCAACCGCGGCTTCGACTTCGGCGGCTACAAGAAGCCCGGCCTCATGCGCCGGGTGGAGCGGCGCATGCAGGCGCTCGGCGTGCGAGGCTTCGACGCGTACCTCGACCACCTCGAGGTGCACCCCGGCGAGTTCGCCGAGCTGTTTGATTCGATTCTCATCAACGTCACCTCCTTCTTCCGCGACGAGGCGGCCTGGCAGCATCTCGCCGCCGAGGTCCTGCCGGCGATCGGCGCCGCCAAGGCGGCGGGCGAGCCGGTGCGCGTCTGGTCGGCCGGCTGCGCGAGCGGCGAGGAGGCCTACAGCATAGCCATGCTGCTCGCCGAGGCGCTCGGCGCCGAAGCGTTCGCCGAGCACGTGAAGATCTACGCCACCGACCTCGACGACGAGGCGCTGGCGCGTGCCCGCGCCAGCGCCTACAGCGCGCGCGAGGTGGAGAGCGTGCCGCCCGAGCTGCGCAGCCGCTATTTCCAGCAGCAGGGCGCGCGCTACGTGTTCCGCGGCGACCTGCGCCGCGCGGTGATCTTCGGCCGCCACGACATGATGAGCGACGCGCCGATCGGCGGCCTCGACCTGATCCTGTGCCGCAACGCGCTGATGTACTTCAACGCCGACGTGCAGGGCCGCATCCTGCAGCGCTTCCACTTCGCCTTGCACGACGGCGGCTACCTGTTCCTCGGCAAGGCCGAGATGCTGCTCACGCGCGGCGCGCTATTCCAGCCGATCGACCTCAAGTCGCGCATCTTCCTCAAGGTGGCGCAGCCCGGCGAGACGCGCCGGCGCCTCGCCGTCGCGCCGCCGCCGCCCGCCGGCCCGGCCAAGCGCGAGGACCGGCTGCTCGACGTGTCGGGCGAGGAGGCGCCGGTGGCGCGCATCGTGGTCGACGAGAACGGCGTGCTCGCCCTCGCCAACCAGCGCGCGCGCGTGCTGTTCAAGCTCGACACCGGCGACGTCGGCCGCCTGCTGCAGGACCTCGAGATCTCCTATCGCCCGGCCGAGCTGCGCTCGCTGATCGAGAAGGCATACGCCGAGCACCGCCCGATCGCGCAGACCAACGTCGAGCGTCGGCTCGAGGACGGCAGCGCGCAAGTGCTCGACATCCTGGTGGCGCCGGTCTTCGACGACAAGGGCGCCGCCCTCGGCGTGTCGATCACGTTCCTCGACGTGAGCTACGTGCAGGAGCTGAAGGACGAGCTGCGCCGCTCGCGCGAGGATCTGCAGACCACCAACGAGGAGCTGCAGTCCTCCAACGAGGAACTGGAGACCACCAACGAGGAGCTGCAGTCCTCCAACGAGGAGCTGGAGACCACCAACGAGGAACTGCAGTCCACCAACGAAGAGCTGGAGACGATGAACGAGGAGCTGCAGTCGACCAACGAGGAGCTGCAGACCCTCAACGAGCAGCTGCGCCAGCGCACCGACGAGGCCGGCCGCCTCTCCGCCTTTCTGGAGTCGGTGCTCGCGGGCCTGGGCGCGGGCGCCGCGGTGCTCGACGCGAACTACAACGTGCTGGTCTGGAACCACCGTGCCGAGGACCTCTGGGGCATGCGTGCCGACGAGGTGCGCGGCAAGTCCTTCCTCGCCCTCGACATCGGCCTGCCGGTGGGCGAGCTGCGGCCGCTCATCCGCGCCGGCCTTGCCGGCGACGACGCCCCCACCGAGCTCACGCTGCCGGCGGTGAACCGCCGCGGCAAGCACATCCAGTGCCGCGTCGGCTGCACGCCGCTCGTTTCCGCGCTCGGCAAGCGCGACGGCGTAATCCTGATGATGGTCGAGGTCGGCTAGGGGTCGCCCCTATTTTGCGGGCACGCGAAGTGCTGTAGCTCCATAAGTGAAGAAGGACATCGTGGTGGCCGGCGCCTCGGCCGGCGGCATGGAGGCGCTCGAGAAGCTGGTCGCGCACCTGCCGGCCGATTTCCCTGCGGCGCTGTTCGTCGTCTGGCACATGTCGCCGGGGGTGAAGAGCGTGCTGCCCGACGTGCTGCGCCGCGCCGGCCCGCTGCCGGCGGCGGTCCCGGCCGACGGCGATCCGATCGAGCCCGGCCGCATCTACGTCGCGGCCAACGACCATCACATGCTGCTCGAGCGCGACTACATCCGCATCGCCAAGGGACCGAAGGAAAACCGCTTCCGGCCGGCGCTCGACCCGCTGTTCCGCTCCGCCGCCTACGTCTACGGTCCGCGCGTGATCGGCGTGGTGCTCTCGGGGGCGCTCGACGACGGCACCTCGGGCCTGTGGACCGTCAAGCTGCGCGGCGGCACCGCCATCGTGCAGGAGCCGGCCGACGCGAAAGTGCGCGGCATGCCGCTGTCGGCGCTTGCGAACGTCAAGGTCGACTACAAGCTGCCGGCGGACGAGATCGGCGGCCTGCTCGGGCGCCTGGCCCGCGAGGAAGCCGCGCCGGCGATCGCGCTGCCGGAGCGCGAGCGCCAGCGCATCGAGCACGAGATCCGCATCGCCGAGCAGCACGACGCGCTCGAGGAGAACATCATGAACTTCGGCGAGCTCAGCCCGCTCACCTGCCCCGAGTGCCGCGGCGTGCTCACCGCGCTGCGCGACGGCCAAATCCTGCGCTTCCGCTGCCACACCGGCCACGCCTTCTCCTCCGGCAGCCTGCTCGAGGCGGCCAGCGAGCAGAACGAGGCCTGCATGTGGGACGCGGTGCGCGCGCTCGACGAGACGGTGATGCTGCTCAACTCGCTCGGGCAGGAGCTCGCGAAGAGCGGCGACACGCGCGCCGCCGAGCTGTGCTTCGACCGCGCGCGCGAGGCGCACGAGCGCTCGCAGCCGCTGCGCGAGGCGGCGCAGGCCAACCAGGCGCTCAGCGACGAGGAGCTGCGCGGCTAGCCGGCCGCGCCCGCCAGCGCAAGCTCGGTGCGCAGCACCGTGCGGCCGGTCATGCGCGCGCGCCACACGATGGTCGGCGAGGGCGCACGGCGGTCGAAGGCGCGCGAGATCCAGCCGCAGATCGGCGCCACGCTTCCGCGATGGATCCGGGTGGTGGCGTTTTCGTTTTTCGGCAGGAGAAGTTTCAAGGAAATCGCCTGTTGAGAAACCGAGAACCCACCTTCGACCTTTGCCACGTCACAGGCTTCGCTGAAGTGGAAGAAGAGCTCCACCTCGTGGTCCTCCTCCATCTCGAGCGTGTCCTCGATCACCAGCCGCCGCGTGCGCTTGTCGAGCTCGATCAGGCGGCGGTGCTTCACCGGGTCCTCGAGGCGCATGTAGCCGTCGTGCCAGCCTTCGAAGCTGTCCTTCTCGGCCGACGAGAGCCATAGCGCGCAGCCGGCGCGCGCTTTCTCGAGCCACATGAAGTTGCCGCCGGCCACCGACTGGTCGAGCCCGTCGATGCGCACGGTGTTGTGTGCGCCGGTGCCGCGGAAGTAGTCGCGCCACACCGGATGCGTGTGATAGGCGTAGGTGCCCGGATCGATGAGGAACTCGCGGCCGCCGACCGACAGCGTGAACGAGAGCGCGTCGGCGTGGCCGTGCGCGGCGATCGAGCGGTAGCCGAGCGGGCCGGCGTCGGCCACCACGCGGATCTCCTGCGGCGTGTCGAAGCCGCAGCCGAGCACGAAGCTGCCGCCCTCCGGGAACGCCTGGCGCAGCGGCAGGCGCGTCTTCTCGGGATCGAGCGCGTCGAACTCGGCGTCGGCGCGCGCACCGAGCAGCCAGCGCGTCTTGTCGTCGAGTGCACGCGCCTTCAGCTTGAAGTCGCCGCGGCGGAACAGAACGGCGCCGGTCGCCAGCAGCGATTTGTAAGGGCAGCAGTCCTGCAGCCTGAAGACAAAGCCGTCGTCCGCATCGCCGATCATCGGCACGTGGCCGCCGGCATCCATGATCGAGGCGAGGTAGTCGAGCATCGCCTGCACGCGCGCTTCATATTGAGCGGAGAACGGCTCGCCGTTGGCGCGGCCGGCGAGCAGCCCGGCGAGGAGCATGTCGAGCACGAACTGCTGGTAGCCGACCGCCTGCTCGCGGTTTACGCCGTCGGGCGCGTTCTGGGCGATCGCCTCGCGCTCGAGGATGGCGCGGCCGCGCGCGCGCCAGAGCACCGCCCGCTCCCAGTACGGCCAGGTGAGGCCGGCTACATAGAGGCCCGCCGCCTCGCCGAGCAGGTGGTTGTTCGCCGACGAATGGGCCGAGAGCCATGTGCGGACGAACTCCGCATGCTGGTAGATCGATCTCAGCCAGCGATCTCTGAATTCGAGATCGTCGTTCGAAAACTCCACCAGTTGCCAGGCGAGCGACCAGTTCAGCAGCCGTATCCCGGCCTCGAGAGCGCTCGACCAGTTCGGCCCCTGCCCGTAAGGGCAAGCGAGGAACCAGCTGTCGAGGTGGTCTGCCAGAGCCTGGAAGTACTTGCGGTTGCGCGTGAGCGCCCAGGCCTGCGCCAGCGTGACGAGGTGCAGATGCCGGTTCGGCTCCCACAGGTACTTGATGTCGCCGACCAGGTTCTGGTCGCGGTAGTCGAGCAGCTTGCCGAATGCGAGCGGCGCCTCGATGCCGGTCTTCGGGTCGCGGTTCCAGCGCGGCGGCGAGCCGAGGTCGACGTCGCGCATCGCGAAGATGTCGAGCAAGCCGTCGACGATGCGCCCGGCCGCGGCGAGCACGCGCGCCTCGTCGACACGCGCGTCGGCGTGGATCCACGGCCGCGCGTCGCGCAGCGGCGCGGCGGCGGGCGTCGGCGCCTCGCTCGCGCCGATCCAGCCGGCGCGCTCGGCCCGCGCCTGCACCGCGCGCACCACGCGGTGCGCGATCTCGGCCGGCGACATGCAGCGCAGGCGGTTCAGCCGCCAGCGCAGCTTGTGGCTCAGGCCGGGGCGTTCGTCCGGCGCCAGATTTCGAGGTTGAGAAGCGTCCACAGCAGCTTGTCGTGAGTGTTCTTGCCCTTGCGGTGCCCGGCGAGCAGGCGCTCGAGCGCCTTCGGCTCGCAGACCTCGCGCGCGATCGAGCGCGCATCGTTGAGGTGGTCCGCCAGCGGCTCGGCGAGCTCGCCGTGCAGCAGCTCCTCCAGCGGCACGCCGAAGCCGAGCTTGCGCGGCTTCGGCATGTCCTCGGGCAGCACCACGCGCGCGGCGCGGCGCAGGATCACCTTGGTGACGAGCCCGTTCACGCGCAGCTCGTCGGGCAGCGCCGAGACGTACTCGGCGAGGCGATGGTCGACGAACGGCGCGCGCGCGGCCAGCGAGGCCGCGGCGGCGAGCCGCTCGTCGCGCTCGAGCAGGTTGTCCGAGAGCCAGCCGCCCTGGTCGTCCGACAGCCTCTCGCGCAGCGGGCGCGCGCCCGGCAGCATGTGCGCCGCGGCGTAGCGGCGGTAGCCGCCGAGGATCTCGTCGCAGCCCTCGCCCGTCAGCACCGTCACGATGCCGCGCGCGGCCGCCTCGCGGGCGAGCGCGTGCAGCGCGAGGTCGGAAGGCAGCGCGAGCGGCGCGTCGCGCGCCGCGACGGCGCGCGGCAGGCTGGCGGCGAGCTGCTCGCGGCTCACCACGATCTCGTGGTGCCGGGTGCCGAGGCGCTTCGCCGCCGCGGCGGCCTGCGGCAGCTCGCTCTTCTTGTCGCCGGCGATGCCGAGCGAGAAGGTGGCGAGCTTCGGCTGGTGCTGCACCGCCAGCGCGGCGAGCACCGCCGAATCGATGCCGCCGGAGAGCAGCACGCCGCTCGCGCCGTCGGCGGTCTGGCGCTTGACCAGGTCGTCGAGCTGCACGGCGTAGTCGCGCACCGCGTCGGCGGCGCGCCCGGCGAGCACTTGCGGCGCCGCGTCGGGCGGCGTCCAGTAGCGGAACTCGCGCAGCTTGCCGAATTGCCAAAGCGCGAAGCTCGCGGGCGCGAGCTTGCGGATACCGGTGAAGAGAGTGTGCGGCCCGCGCACGTAGCGATTCTCGACGCAGTCCTTTACCGCCGCCGGGTCGACCTTGAACGCGAGCCCGGGAATGCGCAGCAGCGCCTTCACCTCGGAGGCGAAATAGAGCGTGCCGTCGCGCTCGTGCAGGTAGAGCGGCTTCTCGCCGAAGCGGTCGCGCACCGCCAGCAGACGGTCCTTGCGGCCGTCCCAGGCGACGAAGGCGAACTGGCCGCGCAGGTGCCGCGCCACTTCCTTGTCCCAATGCTGGTAGGCGCGCAGGGCCAATTCAGCGTCGCCGCGAGCGGCGAGGCGGCTTTCGCCGCCTTCCGAGAAAGCGTAGCCGCGCATCTCGAGCTGCCGGCGCAGCTCGTCGCGGTTGTCGAGCGCGCCGTCGAAGGCGAGCGCGAGGCGGGCGCCGCGGTCCTGCGCGAGCGGCGCGCCGCAGGCGCCGAGCACCACGCCGTGCGCGCCCGCGGCGCTCGCGAACTCGCACGCGCCGCCGCCCGCGCCGCGGTGCGCGAGCGCGGCGAGCATGGGCGCAAGCGCCGGCGCCTCAGGCGCCCGGCGCGGTGCCGCGATCCAGCCTGCGATTCCGCTCATCTTCGTCGTCCTGTCCCACTTCCCGGTAAAGCGCCGCGAAGCCCGCGGCGAAGCGTTCGAGCGAGTAGTGCCCGGCGACGCGCTCGCGCGCGGCGGCCCCCATGCGCAGCAGCGCGGCGCGGTCGTTCGCGAGCCGCGCCACCGCGTCGGCGATGGCTTCGGCGTCGCGCGGCGGCACCAGCAGACCCTGCGCGCCGTCGGCGATCACGTCCGGGATCGCGCCGACGGGCGTCGCCACCGGCACGAGCCCCGCCGCCATGCCCTCCAGCAATGCGTACGGCAGTCCCTCGGCGTAGCTCGGCAGCAGCAGCACGTCGGCCTGGCAAAGCAGCTCGGTCTTGTGCTCGCCGTAGGCCGGCCCGGCGAAGCGCACGTGGCGCGTGAGCCCGAGCTCGAAGGTGCGCCGGCGCAGCCGCGCCTCCTCCGGCCCGCTGCCGGCGAGCGTGAGCCGCACCGCCGCGCCGCGGCCGGTCTCGAGCTTCATCGCCTCCAGGCACTCGTCGAGACCCTTCGCCGGCACCAGGCGCCCCAGGTAGATGAGCTCGAGCGGCCCGCCCTCGCGCGCCCGCCGGGCGCGGCTGCGCCCCCAGCGGTAGGGCGCGGCGTCGACGCAGTTCGGCAGCGCGGCGATGCGCCGGCCCGGCAGGAATGCGCGCCAGGTGCGCAGCTCCGCCTGCGAGAGCACCACTATCGCGTCGGCGAGGCCGAGCGCGGCGCGCACGAAGCGCGCGAAGAGGCCCTCGCCAGCGAAGGCGTGCAGCTCGCCGCCGTGCTTCTGGAACACGACCCGCGCGCCGCACAGCTTCGCCGCGGCGAGGTGCGCGAGGTCGCGCCAGAACGCCTTGGCGTTGAGCGAGCAGTTGATGTGCACGATCCGCGCGCCGCGGCGCGCGATCGCCGCAGCGAGGCGCAGCGGCCCGAAGGCGAGGCGCAGCGCGCGCGCCGCCGGGCCCTCGCGGCGGCCCTCGGAGCCGACCTGGAAGTGCACCAGGTCGAACTCGCCGGCGAGCGCCGAGCCGAACAGCAGGTTCACGTGCGTGCTCACGCCGCTCAGCGCCTCGCGGCTCGGGCCCAGCACGAGGACGGTATGTCTTTTCACGCTCATGCGGCCTGGCGAATTCCCGTGCTGTCGCCGGTCGTCGTCTCGCCGTTCGCGGCGAGGCCGGCGTCGCGATAGATCTCCTCCAGCCGCGCGATCGCGCGCTCCGGCGCGAAGCGCAGCCGCACCGTCTCGCGTCCCGCCGCGCCGAGCCGCGCGCCAAGCGCCGGATCTACGAGCACCGCGCGCAACTGGCGCGCGAGCGTCGCCGTGTCGCCCGGCGCGGCGAGCAGCCCGCTCAGGCCGTCGACCACCACCTCGGTAACGCCGCCTACCGGCGTCGCCACGACCGGCACGCCGGCCGCCATCGCCTCGAGCAGGCTGGTCGGCATGCCTTCGGCATAAGAGGGCAGCACGAGCAGCGCCGCCGTCTCGAGCAGCGCGCGCTTGCCGGAGGGGCCGACCCAGCCGGTGAACTTCACCGCGTCGGCGATGCCGAGGCGCTCGGCGTAGGCCGTCACTGCGGCGCGGTCGCCCTCGCCCGCGCAGACCAGGCGCAGCGCCGGCACCGCCGGGCGCACGCTCGCGAGCGCCTGCAGCAGGTCGTAGATCCCTTTCCGCACGTCCAGGCGGCCGAGGAACAGGACCACGCGCGGCCGCGCGGCGTCGTAGGCAGACGTCGCCGGGCAGGCGATCGCCGGCGGCAGGCACAGCGCCCGCGCCTCGCGGCACACGCCGCGCACCCAGTTGCGCTGCGACTCGCTCGGCGCGACCACGCAGGCTGCGCGCGCGAACAGCCAGCTCAGCAGCGCGCGCGCCGGGCTGCCGGCGTCTTCGTAGAAGCGCGTCCAGCCGCCGCTGTGGAGCTGCAGGATCACCGGCCGGCGCAGCGCCAGCGCGGCGAGCATGAACAGCGCATCGCGCCAGAAGCCGGCGCCGGGCGCGGTATGGAGGTGCAGCGCGAAGCGCCTGGCGCGCCACGCCGCAGCGGCGAAGCGCCCGGCCGCGCGCACCGCGAGCTCCGCCTTGTCCTTCAGCGCGCCGTCGCGCCGCAGCGGCACGTAGTCGACCGGCCAGCGCTGGAACAGGCCGAGCGCGCGCCAGGTCTCGATCACCGCGGCGAGGCTGCCGCGCGTCTCGGCGGCGGCGCCCAGCATGATCAGCCTCGCACTGGAATTGTTTTCCATATCAGGGGCCTTCCAGTTAATACAGCTTCCCTCTTCTTGCGAACGCATCGACCACGGTGAGCGCGCCCGCGCGGTTTACCGTGTGCAATCCAAGCAGGCCCGCCTCGGCCGACGGCAGCACCACCTCCACCTGCCGCTCGGCGTAGTCGCGCGGCGTGAGGCGCAGCACGCGGTTCAGAGAAAGGCCCGCGCCGTAGCGCGGCGTGCAGACCTGCGCCGGGCGGTAGAGCGCGCCGCCGCGCCAGTAGAGGCGCCCCGCCGGGCGCGCGCCGCGCACGTCGGACTTCACCGGGTTGCGCGGATGCGGCTTCCAGTCGCCGAGCAGGTCGGCGGCGTGGAACAGATGCAGCTCGTCGTCGAACACGCGCGTGCCGCCCGAGGCGAGGTTGGCGAAGAGCCACCAGCGGTCCTCGCCGCGATAGGGCGTCGCGTCGACGCAGCGCACGCCGTCGAGCAGCACGCGCTCGAACTTCCAGCGCAGCGGAAAGTCGACGCAGCGCCAGGCCTCGACGGTGCCGTTGCGCGCCGACTCGGGGATCATGTAGAGCGCGCCGTCGTGCTCGACCAGGAACGGGTACGAGAGGTGGTAGTCGCGCTCTAGCACACGCTGCGGCCTCGACGAGGAGCCGTCGGGCTTCACCTCGATCATCGAGATGTGCGCCTTGCCGGCGGCGAACGGCAGCTCCTCGAAGAACACGTACCAGCGGCCGTTCTTCTCGAGCGGAAACGGGTCGGCCCAGTAGCGGTCCTTCGGCGGCATCAGGCGTGTGAAGCCGGCGAGGTCGGGCGCGAGCTCCGGAAAGCTGCCGAAGCGGCTCTCGCCGAACTTCCACGCCAGGAACCATTGATCCACGGTGGTGGCTTTTTCGATGGTTCTTTGAATGAATTTTTTGCCGAAACCAAGGAGCGATGAAGGCTGGAAAACCCGCTCTTCGAACGCCGGGCACTGCTCGAGCCACTCCACGCCCGAGCGGTGCAGCTCCTGCAGCGCGCGGAACGCGAACTCGGCCGTCTTGCGCAGCAGCGGCTCGCGGTTGCGCGCCACCGAGAACGGGAAGGTGCGCGAGTACGACTGGTAGGCGAGGCGCGGCACGGCGCCTGCGCGCAGCCGCACCTTGATGCCCGACATGCTCACCGGGTCGCCGGCCAGCACCTCGCGCACGCCGTCGGCGCAGAAGCGCCAGACGCCGTAGCGCGCGATGCCGTCGAGGCCGCTGTCGTCGACCTCGCCCAGCGCGAAGATGACGTCGAGGTCCTTCGCCTCGGCGGGCTCGATCCGCAGGCGCGTCAGGTCCTGCAGCACGCAGGCGTCCGATCCCAGGGCCCAGCCTTCGAGCCGCTTCAGCAGCGTGCAAGCGCGCTCGCGCACCACCAGCTGCGCGATCTCGGCGAAGTCCGAGCGGGCGACGCGCTCGAACGCCTCCAGCACCCAGCGCGGCTGCAGCGCCGAGTCGGCGACGATGCCGACGCGAAGCCGGCCGGGCTGCGGGCCGTGCAGCGGCCGCGGCGCGCCCGCGGGAAGCGGTGCGACTACAGCCGCCACACCCGCAGCCCTGCGCGGCGCAGCGCGTCGGCGTCCAGAACCGACTTTATGTCGATCACGCAGCCGTTGCGCACCACCTTCTGCTGCAGCTGCGCGAGCGGCATGGCCAGCAGCCTGCGGTGCGGCACGGCGAGGATCAGCGCGTCCGCGGCCGGCAGGCGGTCCCAGTCGCAGAGCTTGATGCCGTACTCGTGCAGCGCGTCGTCGGCGCTCGCCAGCGGATCGTGCACATAGGTCTCGACGCCGAACTCGGCCAGCTCGCGCAGGATGTCGGCCACCTTGGAGTTGCGGATGTCGGGCACGTTCTCCTTGAAGGTCAGGCCGAGCACGTTCACCCGCGCGCCCTTGATGTTGCGGCCGCAGTGGATCATCTGCTGCACGGTCTTGCGCGCGATGTGCGGACCCATGGCGTCGTTGATGCGCCGGCCGGCGAGGATCACCTCGGGATGGTGGCCCAGCAGCTCCGCCTTGTGCGTCAGGTAGTACGGATCGACGCCGATGCAGTGCCCGCCGACCAGCCCCGGCCGGAAGCCGAGGAAGTTCCACTTCGTTCCCGCCGCCTTCAGCACCTCGTGGGTGTCGAGGCCCATGCGCTCGAAGATGATGGCGAGCTCGTTGACGAAGGCGATGTTCAGGTCGCGCTGCGTGTTCTCGATGACCTTCGCGGCCTCGGCGACCTTGATCGACGAGGCGCGGTAGACGCCGGCGCTGATCACCGATGAATACAGATCCGCCACCTTCTCGAGCGTCGCCTCGTCGTCGCCGGAGACCACCTTGAGGATCTTCGAGAAGCAATGCTCCTTGTCGCCGGGATTGATGCGCTCGGGCGAATAGCCGACGTGGAAGTCCTGGCGCCAGCGCATGCCCGAGTGCTTCTCGAGCAGCGGCACGCACACCTCCTCGGTCGCGCCCGGGTACACCGTCGACTCGTAGATCACGGTGGCGCCGGGCTTCATGTAGCGGCCCACGGTCTCGCTCGCCGAAACCAGCGGCCCGAAATCGGGCTGGCGCGCGGCGTTGATCGGCGTCGGCACCGCGACGATGATGAAGTCGGCCTGCTCGAGGTCGGCGGGCGCGTGCGTGGCGCGGAAGTGCTTCGCCTCCATCAGCTCGGCGGTCGACACCTCGCCGGTCGGGTCCACCATGTGGCGCAGGTTCTCGATGCGCTTCTTCGACAGATCGAAGCCGATGGTCGGCCGCTGGCGCGCGAAGGCGACCGCGACCGGCAGGCCGACGTAACCCAGGCCGACGACGGCGACGGTCGGCAGGACGATTTTTTCTTCTTCTTGAAAAGCGATCTTTTCAAGAACCTCTTCACGCATGAGCAACCTCTTGCTGCTTCTCCACCACCAGGTTGGCGGCGTACCAGTCGATGGTCTTCTCGAGACCCTCGAGCACGCGGTGCGTCGGGCGGAAGCCGAGCAGCTTCTTCGCTTTGGCGATGTCGGCGAGCGAGAAGCGCACGTCGCCGCGGCGCGGCTCGCGGTGCACCGGCCGCACGCTGGCGAGGTGCGGCAGCCGCGGCACGAGGAGCAGGCGGATCATCTCGTAGAGCTCGTTCAGCGTGGTCTGCTCGCCGAGCGCCACGTTGTAGGCCTGGTTGGTGGCGGTGGGGCTTTCGACCATGGCCGAGAGCAGGTTCGCCTGCACCACGTTCTCGACGTAGCAGAAGTCGCGGCCGTTCTTGCCGTCGCCGTTGACGTAGGCGGTCTGGCCGCGCAGCAGCGCGCCGATCCAGGCCGAGATCACCGCCGAGTATTCGCCGTCGGGGTTCTGGCGCGGGCCGAAGACGTTGAAATAGCGCAGGCCGATGGTGCGGAAGCCGTAGCACTCGGCGAAGACGCCGGCGTACTGCTCGTTCACCCCCTTGGTGAGGCCGTAGGGCGAGAGCGGACGGCCGATTACCGGCTCGATCTTCGGCAGCGCCGGATGGTCGCCGTAGATCGCGCTCGAGCTGGCGTAGACGAAGCGCGCCACCTTGGCGTCGCGCGCCGCGGTCAACACGTTGAGGAAGCCGTTGATGTTGTTGTCGCTCGACGAGAGCGGGTCGTCGATCGAGCGCGGCACGCTGCCGAGCGCGGCCTGGTGCAGCACCCGCTCGACCCCGTCGCAAGCGTCGCGGCAGGTCTGCAGCGAGCGGATGTCGCCTTCGATGAAGCGCAGGCGCTGCCAGGCTTCGGCGCCGACCGCCTTCTCGACGTGGCGCAGGTTCTCGCGCTTGCCGGTGGAGAAATTGTCGAGCGCGGTCACCGTCTGGCCGAGGCCGAGCAGGTGCTCGACCAGGTGCGAGCCGATGAATCCGGCCGCGCCGGTGACCAGCCAGCGGCTCGGGCGGCGCCTAATGTGCTGCAGCACTTCTTCGTATTTGCTCACGTTGACTCCTTGTTGAGGCTAGTTCGATGAGGGTCGCTTCGTAGCGATCGAGCATGGCGCGCTCCGAGAAGCGCGCTTCGACGGTTTCGCGCGCGGCGGCGCCCATGCGGGCGCGCAGGGCGGGGTCGGCGAGCGCGGCGAGGCCGTCGGTGAGCGCGCGCGTATCGCCGACCGGAAACAGCAGGCCGTCGTGCCAGGGCGAGATCATCTCGGCGGCGCCGCCGAGCGCGGCGTGCACCACCGGCTTGCCGAGCGCCATCGATTCGAGGGCGGAAAGCGAAAAGGTTTCGATGGCCGTGCTGCACAGGGCGCTGATGTCGCAGGCCGCGAGCAGCGGGCGCACGTCCTGCTGGAAGCCGGTGATGACCACCTCGCCGCCAACGCCGACGGCGCGCGCGCGCGCCTCGATCGCCGGGCGCATCTCGCCGTCGCCGATCAGCAGCGCCCGCGCCGGCACGCCGCGCCGGCGCAGCATGGCGACGGCGTCGACCATCTGCAGGTGGTTCTTCTCGGCGCGCAGCACCGCCGACATGCCGACCACCAGGTCCTGGTCGGCGTAGCCGAGCGCGCGGCGCAGCCCCTGCCGCTCGGCGCCGGCAGGCTTCCAGTACTCGGTGTCGATGCCGTTGTGGATCACCTCGCTCGCGCGGCCGGCGAGCCCGCGCCGCCGCCAGTAGCGGCGCTGCGCCTCGCACACGAACACCAGGCGCTCGGCGCTCCAGAAGAACGGCCGGTAGTACAGCATCTGGATCCACTCGCGCGTGTTGCGCAGCCGCGTGCTGTGGAAGGTGGCGAGGATCGGCGCGCCCAGACGCGCAAGCGACGCGTACATGAGGGCGTATTGATTTGCGGCGATGACGACCGCAGGTTTGATGCGTTTTAGTTTTTCGACCGCGCCAAGATCCAGATACCGCCTGGCGTGCAGGCACTCGACGCTCACCTGAGACGCAAGCCTCGGCAGCTGGCTCGGGTCGTTGCGCACATAGGCGAAGTGGCACTCGTGGCCGCGCTCGGCGAGCCGGTTGGCGAGCGTGATGGTGTGGCGCTCGGCGCCGCCGTGGACCAGCGAGCCCGTAACAAACAGGAGCCTCACGCCGCCTTCCTTCCCAGCACGTTCATGCCGAGGTAGGCGAGGCCGAGGATCGAGCCACCCGTGAGCAGCCGCGTGAACGGCGCCGACGAAGGCTGGAGCAGGTCGACCGAGATCACGGCAAGCGACGCCGCGATGGCCGAGGAGCCGAGAGCGCGCGCGAGGGCCGGCCAGTCCTGCAGCTCGCGCAGCTTGAGCCCGGTGGCGGCGCAGATGCGCCGCAGCGTGATGCAGCGCTCGAGGTAGATCGCGACGACGCTGCCGAGCGCGGCGCCGGGAAGCCCGATGCGGGTCGCCGCCGCCACGCTCACCGCGGCCGACACGGCGAGCGCGAGGGAATTGACGCCGAGCGCGTAGCGCCCCTGGCGCAGGAGCAGCAGCACGCTGCCGACCTCGATCGCCATCGCCGCCATGCCGATCACGTAGACGCGCATCACCGGCGCGGCGTCGAGGTACGACGGCGTGTAGACCACGCTGATCAGGTCCTCGGCGAAGCCGAAGGCGAGCGCGAGCGCCGGGAAGATGAGCGAGGCGACCAGCACGTTGCCGCGGCTGCTCATCTCGAGCATGCCGCGCACGTCGCCCGAGGCCTCGAGCCGGCTCATGCTCGGCAGGAAAGCTTCCAGCACCGAGTGGCGGAACACGTAGACCAGCGGCGCGAGCACCGCCGCGATCGAGAAGGCGGCGAAGCTGTGCAGCGCGAACAGGCTCGCCGCCACCCACTGGTCGGTCTGCCCGCGCAGCGAGTAGAGCGCGTTGGAGACACCGAAGGGCGCCGTGTAGCGCACCTGCGCGGCGAACAGCCGCCGGTCGAGCCAGGGCTTGCCGAGGCCGTGGCGGCCCTGGATGTAGACGAGCAGCAGCGCGAACTTGAGGATCACCAGCGCGAGCAGCGCCCACAGTACGACGCTCATTTCGCCGGCCGCCGCGGCCGCGGCGCCGACCAACCCCACGCGCAGCAGCGACAGGCTGACCGTCACCCTCGCCTGCGTCGGGATCTGCTCCTCGATCGTCGGCAGATAGTCGAGGATGATCGACGCGCACCAGAGGGCGACGAATGCCGGCACCAGCGCGCCGTAGGCCGTGAGCGGCTTCACTGCCACCGGCAGCCACGGGTTCCACGCGCTGACCGCCCACGCGCTCAGCAGCCCGGCGAGCGCGAAAAAGACCAGCGTGTGGTGGATGTAGAGGCGCTTCAGCCGCGGCTCGCTGCGCGGCAGGAAGAAATACAGCCCGCCCGCCATATTGAGGGTCGTCACCGCGGTGAGCGTGCCGACGGCGAGCCAGAGCAGCCGGTACTCGCCGAACGTGGCGGCGTCGAGGCAGCGCACGAGGATCACCGGCAGCAGGAACTGCATCGCGTGATCGAACGCCTTGACGGCGCCGAGCGAAAGCGCGCGGCGCTTCAGGCCGTCGAGCGACATCGCCTTCGCGGCCGCGGTCATGCCGCGGCCCCCGTCATGACCTCGCGCAGGACGCGCTCGTAGCGCGCGAGCACTTCCCCAGCCGAGTGCGTGCGAGCGAAGTACTCGCGCACCGAGCGCGAGGCGCTCGCCCAGCGCGCCGGGCTCGCCAGGAGCGACTCGACTTCGGCGGCCAGGCCGTCCACGTCTTGCGCGACGCGGTTTGCCGCCGCGCCGACGTCGACCGTCGCCACGGTGGGGATGCCGCGCGCCCAGGCCTGCAGGAACACGTTCGGCATGCCCTCGAAGAGCGACGTCGATACCAGCAGGCGCGCGTCGTCGAAGCAGCGTTCGGCTTCGGCGAGCGGCAGGAAGCCGCGGAACTGCAGGTTCGGCAGCGCCTTCGCCTCGCGCTCGATGCCCTCGTAGTACCCGGCCGAGGCGCCGATCGCCGGTCCTCCGACCATGACGAAGCGCCGCTGCGGCAGGCGCCGCGCGAGCTCGAGGACTTGCTCGGGCCGCTTGTTCGGCTGGATGGTGCCGACCCACAGCACGCGATCGGACGCCTCCGGCGCCGGCCGCGCTTGCTCGGGCAGCTGATAGCAGCTCGGAATCAGCACCGCCTCGCGGCCGTAGTGCGCTCGGCAGGCGCGCGCCTGCAGCTCGTTCTGCACCACGATGCAATCGACGGCGGCGAGTCCGCGCTGGTAAAGCCAGCGGTCGCGCGCGTAGCGGATCTGGCCGCCCACGCCTGGATCGAAGTCGCGGTCGGAGGCGCCGGCGTAGATGGAGCGGCGGCCGTTGCGGCGGCAGAACTCGGCGAGCACGCCGACCCACATCGAGCTCGAGCGGTAGTAGTAGACGTCGGCGTCGGCCTCGCCGAGCGCGCGCCACATGCCGGTCAGGCGCGGATGCAGGTAGCGCAGGACCGGCAGGCCGGCGTCGGGCTCGAATGCCCTGTGCACGGTGACGCCGTCGACCTGCGAGCGCTCGGGCTGGCCGTAGTCGAGCGAGATCATCGACACGCGGTGGCCGGCGGCGGCGAGCAGCCGCGCGAGGATCGCCTGCTGCACTTCGGCGCCGCCGATGACCTTGAGCGCGGGATCGCGCGAGAGCACCGGCCAGCCGTGCGGCGCGACGAAGCACACCGATGGCGCCGCGCGCGGCAACGCCCGGTCCGGGCCGCCCCGCGCTTCGGCGCCCTGGTGGACCCGCATTTCGGCGTACATCAGCCCGCAGGCCTTCGCGCCATCACGCCGTACATCATCCCGATCGCCATCCACAGGTAGACGAACTCGGAATCGGGCCGCAGGCTGCCGCCTGCGAAACCGGTGATCGCGAAGCAGAGCAGCGCGGCCGCTCCGCCCTGGAAGAAGCCGCGCAGCTCGGGGCTCAGGTAAGCGTTGCTGCCGAGGGCGCGGAAGCCGCGCCAGACGGTAAGGTAGTAGCAGACGATCAGCGCCAGGCCGATCGCGCCTACGTCGAGGTAGCTCTCGAGGAACGCGTTGTGCGGATGCGTCACCGGCAGCATCGCCTCGGTCTGCATCGGCGTCGACCACATGACGAAACCGAGGCCGTTGCCCCACAGCGGGCTGCGGAACACCTCGCTCATGAGCGGCATCCAGATGCCGTCGATGCGGCCGGCGCTCACCGCGTCGG
Source organism: Burkholderiales bacterium (assembly GCA_036496555.1). Classification (GTDB taxonomy): domain Bacteria; phylum Pseudomonadota; class Gammaproteobacteria; order Burkholderiales; family SG8-39; genus SCGC-AG-212-J23. The sequence continues at coordinate 23,352 of DASXKY010000102.1, forward strand.
CGCTGCCGCCGGAGCCGAAGCCGAGCAGGACGCGCTCGAAGACGTAGTTCGGCAGCACCAGCAGCGACAGCGCGAGGCCGAGGACGGCGAGGCCGAGGGTCTTGGCGTTGAACTTCCAGGCGAGGAACAGCGCGTTCACCAGCAGGAAGCCCATGAAAGCGCCGCGCGAGAAGGTGAGCAGCAGCGCGAAGACGAGCACGCCCATCGAGACGAACAGGAAGCTCTTCAGGCCGACGCTCTTGGTCTCCCACCAGGTGAACAGCAGCAGCGCGTAGGCGAGCGCGAACAGGCGCCCGAGGTCGTTCGCGTGCATGCCCAGGGCGTCGAAGAACTCGCGCGCGTTGGAGGCGGCGAGCAGGCCGAAGCGGATGCCGGAGGCGAGCACGAAGCCGATCTCGATCAGCGCGATCAGCCACACCGACAGCGCGATCGGGATGATGAAGCGCTCGGGCTTCTGCGCGCGCGCCGCCGCGGCGCCGATCAGCACGGCGATGACGACGATGAACATCGGCTTGAACAGCATGTCGCGCAGGTAGCCCATCGCGTCGTAGAAGTGGATCACCTGGTTCTCGTAGAACCACGGCGCGATGTGGTCGGCGTTCGGCGCGCCGATCAGGCCGCCGATGACGATCGGCACGATGAACAGCCAGATCAGCGGCTTGGGCAGCAGCGCGCCGGCCGAGGCGACCAGGCGCCCGCGCAGCGCGTACGAGAGCAGCGTCGCGGCCATCAGCAGGTTGAGCGGGTTGAGGCCGGTGACGCCGAGCAGCGCGTGCGGGAAAAAGGTGGTGTCCGCGATCGGCAGCAGGATCACCAGCAGCATCGCGCCGATGCGAAAGTCGACCAGGATGGCGATGCCGGCGATCACCGACAGCGCCACCCACAGCGCCTGCAGCTCGCCGACGGCGAGCGCGAAGCCGCCGAGCGCGCCGAGGGCTACCAGGCCGAACAGGCCGGCGGCGAGGCCGAGCCCGCCCAGGGCCGACTGCTGGAGCGAGGAGCTTTGCGCCGGCATGGTCAGTGCAGGAGCCGCGCCCAGGTCTGCAGCGCGCCCGCCAGCATGGCGCAGGCCACGGTGGCGAGCATCATCAGGCGTTGGTGGTTCGGTGGACGCCTCATCCGGAGACTCGCTTTCGCCTTTAGAACGCGTTCATCAGCGTGCCGACGATGCGCGCGCCGGCGTCGGACAGGTCGCGCGCCGCGCGCTCGGTGTCGCCGAGGCGGGTGTGGTCCTTGCGCGAGACGAGCAGCGCGTCGCCCACCCGGTGCAGGATGGTCTGCGCGTCCGAGTACTCGCCGGTGGGCGGCGTGTCGACGAGGATCACGTCGTACTCGCCGCGCGCCTTTGCGAGCAGCGCCGCGAAGCTGCCGCGCGAGAGCAGCTCGAGCGGGTTGGGCGGCATCGGGCCGGCGGGCATCACCGCCAGGCCGGCGAGGCCGGTCACCGGCGCGGCGGCCGAGAGGTCGGCGCGGCCCGAGAGCGCGGACGAGAGCCCGTAGCGGTCGGAGACGTTGAAGATGGCCTGCTGGCGCGGCGCACGGAAATCTGCATCTATCAACAGCGTGCGCTGGCCGAGCTGCGAGAACACCACCGCCAGGTTGGCGGCGACGAAGCTGCGCCCCTCGCGCGGCCCCGAGCTCGCCACCGCCAGCGTGCGGCGGCCGGCCTCGGGGTTGAACCAGCGGATCAGCAGCTGGGTGCGGACGTTGCGCAGCTCCTCCACCACCGGGTGGAACGGGTCCCACGCCGCGATCAGCTCGCGCGAGACGCCCTCCGGCCCGGATACCAGGTAGGGGAACTCGTACTGCTTGGCGAGCGCCTGGCGCAGGTCGGCGTCGGTGATCAGGTTCAGCTCGATCGCCGCCTCGCCGAAGCGCCAGCCGAGTTCGCGCTGGCGGGCGAGCACCTGCTCGGCGTCGCTCGGCGTGAGCTTGCCCTCGTCGACGAGGATGGCGCCGATGTTGCGGCCCCTGCCGCCGGCGCGGGTCGGGGCGTCGAGGGGCAGCACGGTTTCAGTCGATTTCGCGAGCATCTGTTACCTCACCAGGGATGCGGCAGCGCGCGGGCGGCGCGCAGCGGAACAGGGAGCAGCCGACCGCCCGTCGGCTCCCAGCGCGACAGCCGGCCGAACGAGGGCACGGCGAGGCGCGATTCGAGGTCGGCACGCGAGCGCACACGGCGATCGAGCGTCTCTAGCAGGTACACCACCGCCGCGGCGAGCAGCAGGCCGACGATCAGCGCGAGCGCGCTGATCAGCGGGATGCGCGGCTGCGCGGCCTTGACCGGCTCGACCGCCGGCGTGAGCAGCGCGACGTTGGTCGAGCGCGCGGCGCTGTCGATCTTGTTCTGCATGTAGCGCGCGACCGCGGCGTCGTAGTTCTTCTGCGAGTTGTCGATGTCGCGGGTCATCACCGCCATCTCGACGCGCGCGTCCCTCATCTTCAGGAGGCGCTCGTTCTGCGCGGCGAGCGCGTTCTTCAGCTCGTCCTCGCGCCGCTGCGAGGTCTTCGCCGCGGAGGCGAGGCCGGCGACGATCTTCTTGGTCTCGGCGGCGACGCGGCCGGTCAAGCCCTCGACCTCGGTATGGGTGCGCTGGTAGGCCGGGTGGTTGGGCCCGAGCACCGCGCTCTGGTCCTCCATGCGTCCTTGCGCGCGTACCAGGTCGGCCTTGAGGCCGTTCAGGTAGGCGTTGGCGAGGACGTCCGGGATGGTGTCGGACTGGCCCGCGTCCATCGCCTGCTGCGCCTCCTTATAGCGCGTCTGCGCGTCATAGGTGGCGTTACGCGCGGTGAGGAGCTGGGTGTTGATCTCGCCGACCCGCGTCGACTCGACGTCGAGGCGCAACTCGTCCGAGACGATGCCCTTCTCGCGCTGGTAGGCGGCGAGGCGGCCCTGCGCCTTCTCGACGTCCTTGCGCAGGCCCTTCAGCTGCTCCTCGAACCACTCGGCGGCTTCGCGCGTCGGCTCGGTGCGCAGGGAGAGCGCGGTCTGCATATAGGCGGTGGCGAAAGCGTTGGCGATCATCTGCGAGCGCTTCGGGTCGGGCGAGGTGAACATCACCGTGAGAATGTTGCTGGCCGAGGTGTCGACCTTGAGCTTCTCGAGCAGGTTGGTGCCGATCCACTCGTCGATGTTGCCGGTGCCGCCGGTCTCGCTCTCCCAGGCGTCGCGCGCGCCGGGCTCCTGCGCGAGCTTGAGGTCGTGGGACACCTTGGTGGCGACGCGGCCGCTGCCTACCAGGTCGACCTGGGTCGAGATGTAGCCGGCGCGTTCGCGCGGCGACATGCGCGAGGCGGTGAGCGACTGCTCGTCGCGCGCGTCGACCAGTACGGTGGCAGTGGCGATGTAGCGCCTGGGTACGATGAGCGCGATGGCGATCGCGGCGATCACCGTCGCGCCGAGCACCACCATGAACGCCTTGCGGCGCGCGCGCAGCGCGAGGATGAATTGGCTGAGATCCATTGGCTTCGTTCCCTTCCTAGAAGAGCGCTTCTTTGACGTAGATCACGTCGTCCGTCTTGACGACGTCCTGCAGCTTGGCGTCGGTTTCGGCCACCTTGCCGTCGGCGCCGGTGCGCCGCATCTTCAACCGCCGGTCGCTGCCGCGCGGCGTGATGCCGCCGCCGGCGGCGATCGCCTGCATCACCGTCATGTTCGGCTCGACGCGGTAGGCGCCGGCGCGGGTAACCTCGCCGTAGATGTAGAACACCGGCGCGCGGTCGACGTAGATCGTGTCGCCGTTCTGCAGCTTGAAGGCCGATTCCCTGTTCTTCACGTCGACGACCCGCTTCTGGCCGTCGCGCATCACGATCGCGCTGTCGGCGCCGGTCGGCATCACGCCGCCGGCGGCGGCGAGCACGTCGACCAGCTGCGAGCTGGTGTCGTCGAGCGCGTAGCGCCCCGGCCGCGCCACCTGGCCGAGCACCGAGACCTGGCGGCTGCGCAGCGTGACGAGCGCCACGCTCACCTGCGGATCCTTCAGGTACTTGCCGTTCTTCAGCGCGTCGGCGAGCTGCTTGGCGGCGTCGGCGGACGACTTGCCGGCGATCTTCTGCTCGCCGATCAGCGGCATGGCGATCGCGCCCTTCTCCGAGATGCGCGCCTCGGTGGTGAGATCGGGCTGCTGGAACACCGTGACGCGGATCGCGTCGCCGACGCCCAGCTTCTCGGCCTGGCTCCACGCCGGGAGCGCAAGGAAGACTGCCGACAGTACAAAAATGAATTTGATCGCACGAACTCTCATCTCTACCTCGCTCTGGGTTCCGCTACATATTCGATCCGCGCCGCTGCGCGCAGCCGCTTCACTTCCACCGCCGCCACCTCGAGCCGCTTGCGGCCGGACAGGAATTCGCCGATCAGCGGCGCTGCCTCGCGCTCGCTGAGCGGCGCGTCCTGCGCCTGCACCAGCTGCACCACGGCAGCGCCCGCCGGTGCGTCGAAGACGGCGATCTCGCCTTCCTTCATGCTGGCGAGGCGCGACAGATAAGTTAGCGGCAGCTGCTCGGCGCCCTGCGTCGAGGCGCCCGGGCGGAAGGCGGCGTTGCGCAGCCGCAGCCAGGCGGCGACATCCTCGAGGTCGCGCGCGGCGAGCACCTCGGCGCGCAGCACGTCGACCACCCCGGCGCCCGCCGAGATCTCGAGCGTGCGCAGCTTGTAGATGCGCCGCTCGCCGAAGAGCGCCGGGTTCTCGCCGTAGAAGGCGCGCACCTCATCGAGGCGCGCCACCGTGCCGGCCGAGCGGCGCTCGAGCCAGGCCTGCGCGAGGATGTGGCGCCGCGCGGCGTCGAGCGCCTGGGCGACCAGCGGATCGCGCTCGAGGCCGGCCTCGAGCGCTTTCTGCGCGAGGAGCTCCCGGTCGATGACACGCTCGAGCGACTGGCGGCTCGGCGCCTCGTCGGCGAGGATCTCCTCGCCGTTGACGCGGGCGAGGACCGGCTGCACCTCGGGTTTCTGGCAGGCCGCGAGCAGAAGCAGCGCGAGAAGGAGCAGTCTCATTTAGAGAACGGCTCCCAGGCGACGGCGCGCCACCCACAGCCCGGCGGCGAGCCCGGACAGCAGAAGGAGCGAGCGGTCCGGCGACGGCAACTGGCGGACGGAGAAGGTGAATTCCTCCGCCGGGGCCGCCGCAGCCGACACAGCGACGTGCACCGGGCCGGCGTTGTCCGGGAAGTCGGCCATCGCGGCGCCCGACACGGTCAGCCGGTAGACGTCGTCGAAAGAGTAGAGCTGCGGCACGTTGGCGGGAGCGGCAGGCTGGAACAGCGCAGCCGCGACGATGAGGGTCTTCATGAGAGGCACCGATGCTAGGCGGGGTCTGTTACGACGCTCGGGCGCGACGCAGCGCGCTTCATGCACCGGACGGACTACTCTGTCGTTCCGCGCCCCAAAAAAAATCGGGGCTGGGCCCCGATCTTTCCGACTGAAAAAAATACAGCGGCTACGGATTGAGCAGCCGCAGCTCGATCGACTTGCCGATCGCCTGGGTGCGGTTCACCACGTTCAGCTTGCGCAGGATCTTCTGCACATGGTTCTTCACCGTCAGCGGGCTGATCTTGAGGATCGCGCCGATCTCGTAGTTGCTCTTGCCCAGATAGATCCACTTGAGGATGTCGAGCTCGCGCACCGTGAGGATGCTGCCGCCGCCCGGGCGCTCGGCGCCGCCGCCGCCTTCGGCGCGGCGCTGCAGCTGCGTGCGCACCCACGCCGCGTGCAGCGCCGGGGTGAGGAGCTGCGCAAGGTAGGCTTGGCGCGCCCCCGCCGCCGCCGGGCGGCAGGCGAAGACGAACAGGCTGAGCGCGCGGCCGTCGGCGTCATGCACGCCGTGCGCGAGGAGCTGCGTCGCGCCGAGGCGCTCGACCTCGCGGGTGAAGGCGCCGTTGCCGAGCGGGTTCGCCAGGCAGTCGACGATCACCGGCTGGAAGCGCTTCTCTTCCCAGAGCTTCAGCAGCGCGGGCGCCACGCCGCTGTCGCGCAGGAACGCGTCGGAGATCGCGCCCGGCTCGGGCACCGTCATCGAGAAGCCGTCGGCACGGAACGCCGGCGGCTTGCCGAGGCACAGCGCGCAGACCAGCACCTCGTGCCGGATCAGGCTCTGCAGCAGTCCCTGGGTCCAGCTGAAGAAGTGCGCCCGCGCATGCACGCGCAGCGAGGCGTCGAGGTTGAGCACGATCGACTCGATCTGCAGGAAATCGGACGCGGAGGTTCCTCCCTCGAGGTCGACCGGTTGCGATGCGGGCTGCGGCGAAAGCTCGCCCAGCTCAGCAGGATGCGCGGCCGAATGCGCGGTGGAAGTGTGCGCGGCGATAGGAATGGTTTGCATGATTTCCTCAGAATAAACGGCGAGCCGGCGCAATAGTTCGATCGGCGCAGGCGTGAAAAGTTAGTCCGATGGGCCTATCGCGGCGCGCCGCGCGCAACGTCGTCGCAGAACCGCGCTCGCTTACGCTCTTTGTGTCTTGGCTTCGCTTCCCGACACCCGCACGCGCCTCGCCCGCGGCCAGCCCGGCGCGCCGGCCCTTCTGCTCGCCGCCGTCGACCCGGCAGTGGCGATCGCCACGCTCGCCGCGGCGACACTCCTCTTCGGCGGCAACTTCGACGGCGGCTGCCTGATCCTCGCGCTGCTGGTGTTCGCCATGACTGTCCCGGGCAGCCTGGCGCGCGCCAGCGCCGGCAGCGCCGCGCAGCTCGCGCTCGACATCGTCGCCGGGTGGTTCGCGGTAATCGGACTGCTGCTGCTCCTCGGCTGGGCCTCGCACACGCTCGGCGTCTTCGACGAGCGGGCGCTGCTCGCCTGGGCACTCGCCACGCCGGCGGCGCTGTTCGCCGCGCACCGCGCGCTGCCGGTGTGGCTGCCGCGCCTGCTCGCCGCCGAGGGCCTGCGCAAGACCGCGGTGATCGCCGGCGCCAACGACCTCGGGCGCCGCCTCGCCCTGCGCCTGCGCGAGGACCCGATGCTCGGCACCATCTTTGCCGGCTTCTTCGACGACCGCGGCGCGAGCCGCCTGCGCGACCTGCCGCCTGCGGAGAACCTCGGCACCATCGACCGGCTCGCCGACTACGCGCGCACGCACCGCGTCGACGTGATCTACATCGCGTTGCCGATGGCCTCGCAGCCGCGCATCGTGCGCCTGCTCGAGGACCTGCGCGATACCACCACCTCGATCTACTTCGTGCCCGACATCTTCGTCTCCGACCTGATCCAGGCGCGCGTCGATTTCATCGGCGGGCTGCCGGTGGTGGCGGTGTGCGAGACGCCGTTCTACGGCGTCAACGGCATCCTCAAGCGCGTCAGCGACTACCTGCTGGGCGCCATCATCGTGTGCCTGATCGCGCCGCTGATGGCGGCCATCGCGATCGGGGTGAAGCTCTCCTCGCCCGGACCGGTGCTGTTCAAGCAGCGCCGCTACGGCGTCGACGGCCGCAAGATCCTGGTCTACAAGTTCCGCTCGATGACCGTGGCTGAGGACGGCGACGTGGTGCGCCAGGCGACGCGCAACGACGCGCGCATCACGCGCTTCGGCGCCTTCCTGCGCCGCACTTCGCTCGACGAGCTGCCGCAGTTCATCAACGTGCTGCAGGGCCGCATGAGCATCGTCGGGCCGCGGCCGCACGCGGTGGCGCACAACGAGCTGTACCGCAAGCTGATCCGCGGCTACATGATCCGCCACAAGGTCAGGCCGGGAATTACCGGCCTGGCGCAGGTGAACGGCTTCCGCGGCGAGACCGACACCGTCGAGAAGATGAAGCTGCGCATCGAATACGACCTCGCTTACCTGCGCACCTGGTCGCTCGCGCTCGACCTGAAGATCATCGCGCAGACCGTCGCCGTGGTGCTGAGGAGAAACAATGCGTATTGAGCAGAAGTGGTCGCTCGGCTGCGCCTTCGCCGTGCTGGCGCAGGTCCTGGTTCTCGCCAGCCTGCCGTACGAGCTGCGCGAGCCGGTCCGCAGCGTGTGGCATTTCCTGACCGGCTCCGCCATCGCGCTCCTGCTGTGGATCGCGTTCGACGGCAACCGGCTGGTCCTATCCCTGAAGGAGGCCCTATGTGCGGCATCGTCGCAGCGGTCGCGGCGCGCAACGTCGTCCCGATCCTGATCGAGGGACTGCGCCGCCTCGAGTACCGCGGGTACGACTCCGCGGGCGTGGCGGTCATCAACGGCAGCCTGGAAAGGCTGCGCAGCATCGGCCGGGTGGCCAACCTGGCCGCCCTCGCCGAGCAGAACGGCCTGCACGGCGCTATCGGCATCGCGCACACGCGCTGGGCCACCCACGGCGCGCCCTCGGAGCGCAACGCGCACCCGCACGTGAGCGGCGGCGTCTGCGTGGTGCACAACGGCATCGTCGAGAACCACGAGGAGATGCGCCAGCGGCTGCGCCTGCTCGGCTACCAGTTCGCCTCGGACACCGATACGGAGGTCATCGCCCACCTCGTTCACTGGTTTCTGTTGAATGGAATTTCCTTGTTCGAAGCAGTTCAAGAAACCACCAGAGAGCTGCGAGGCGCCTACGCCATTGCCGTGATGGCCGCCCATGACAAGGAGCATCTGGTCGTCGCCAGGATGGGCGCGCCGCTGTTGCTCGGCCTGGGCGACGGCGAGAACTTCGCCGCCTCGGACACCGCCGCCCTGCTGCAGGTGACGCGCAGGATCGTCTACCTCGAGGAAGGCGACTGCGCGGAAGTCACCCCGCACGCGCTGCGCATCGTCGACGCGCGCGGCCACGTCGTCGAGCGGCCGCTGCACGTGAGCCAGCTCACCGCCGAGGCGATGGAGCTCGGCCACTGGCGGCACTACATGCAGAAGGAAATCTTCGAGCAACCTGCCGCGGTGGAAGCGACCCTGCAAGGGTCTTTCGATCTTTCCGAAGCCGAGAAAATTCAAATCCTCGCTTGCGGGACGAGCTTTCATGCCGGGCTGGTCGCCAAATATTGGCTCGAGGAGCTCGCCGGCATCCCCTGCAACGTGGAGATCGCGAGCGAGTACCGCTACCGGAAGTCGGTGCCCGACCCTCGCACGCTGACCCTGGTCATCTCGCAGTCCGGCGAGACCGCCGACACCATCGCCGCCCTCGCCCACGCGCAGAGCCTCGGCCAGCCGCGCTCGCTCGCCATCTGCAACGTCGCCGAGTCGACGCTGGTGCGCAACGCCGCGACGAAGTTCCTCACCCGCGCCGGCCCGGAGATCGGCGTCGCATCGACCAAGGCATTCACCGCCCAGTTGACAGCGCTGTTGATGCTGACGGGAAAGCTTTCCGGCCGGGAGGAAATTCAGCAGGCCCTCGAGGCGCTGCCGGCAGCCCTCGCAAACGTGCTGCGGGTCGAGCCGGCAATCGCCGCGTGGGCGCAGAAGTTCGCGCGCTGCGAGCACGCTCTGTTCCTCGGCCGCGGCGTGCACTACCCGATCGCCATGGAAGGCGCGCTCAAGCTGAAGGAGATCTCGTACATCCATGCCGAGGCCTACGCCGCCGGCGAGCTGAAGCACGGCCCGCTTGCATTGGTCGACGCCGGCATGCCGGTCGTTGCCATCGCGCCGCGCGACGCGCTGCTCGACAAGCTGAAATCGAACCTGCAGGAAGTGCGCGCGCGCGGCGGCGAGCTCTACGTGCTCGCCCACCGCGACGCCGGGCTGGTCGCCGGGCCCGGCGTGCACCTTATCGAGATGCCCGACTGCCCGGCGCTGCTCTCGCCCGTCGTTAGCACCGTCCCGCTTCAGCTGCTCGCCTATCACGCCGCGCTGGCGCGCGGTAACGACGTGGATAAACCCAGAAATCTGGCGAAGTCGGTGACGGTCGAGTAGCTACGCCGCCAGGTTCGCGGTATTGAGGTCCGGCTTGAGGCGATAGCCGGTGCCGCGCACGGTCTCGATCAACTTGTCGTGCCCGGTCGGCGTGAGCGCCTGGCGCAGCCGCCGGATGTGCACGTCGACCGTGCGCTCCTCGACGAAGACGTGCTCGCCCCAGACCTCATCCAGTAGTCTGGCCCTGGAAAAGACGCGGCCCGGATGGGTCATGAAGAAGTGCAGCAGGCGCAGCTCGGTGGTCCACAGGTCGATGGCCTTGTCGGCCACGCTCACCGCGTGCGCCGCCGGGTCGATGCGCAGGCCCGAGATCTCGACCACGTCGTCGGCGAGCTGCGGCGCGCGCCGGCGCATGACGGCCTTGATGCGCGCGAGCAGCTCGCGCGAGGAGAAGGGCTTGGTGACGTAGTCGTCGGCGCCGCTCTCGAGCGCGGTGACCTTGTCCTCTTCCTGCGCGCGCGCGGTGAGCAGCACGATGGAGATGTCCTTGGTGCGCTGGTCGTTGCGCAGGCGGCGCGCGAACGTGAGGCCGGGGATGCCGGGCAATACCCAGTCGAGCAGCACGAGGTCGGGGCGCGAATCGCGCACCAGCGCCTCGGCCTGCGGCACGTCGCCCGCGCACATCACCTTGTATCCGGCGCGCTGCAGGTTGGCGGCGAGCAGGTCGCGCGCCGCGACTTCGTCTTCGACTAGCAGTATGGAACCGCCCATGGCATCTCCTTTAATTTGAGGGCCGGGCCATCGTAGGAGGCCCGGCCCGGAAGGACTATCACCGCGCCCTTAATTCACAGTCGCGTCATATTGGCATTCGTGTCGCCGACCACCGACACGGACATGGGGTCGGACGGCATCTCGTCGAGCAGCAGGTCGATCACGCGGAGGAACAAGCCGTTCGGCGGCGCACCGACGTCGAACATCCATTCGCGGATGTGCTGGTCCGAAACCTGGAGGTAGCGCGCCAGCGCGGCCAGCCCGCCGATCGCGGCGGAGGCCCGGTGCAGCGCACGCGCCTGGACGCTCATTCGCTTCATGTTTTGTCCCGCGACAGAGGGTGAAAGACTTCAGCGGGCGGAACAAGTCGCGGGACACCCTACCGGGGTGTAGCGATCCGACTACAAGAGAGCCCTACGACGGATTAGTCGAGGGAAACCAACCCGCGTTGGATGGCGAAGCGCACCAGGCTGGCGAGGTCACGGATGCCGAGTTTCTCGACCAGGCGGGCGCGGTAGGTCTCGACCGTCTTCTGCGACAGCGTGAGGCGCTGGGCCATCTCCGCGCCGCTGCAGCCCTCGGCGAGGAGCTGCAGGATCTCGCGCTCGCGCGCCGAGAGGCGCTCGAGCGGATCAGTGTCTTCCGCGCCGGCGTCGTTCAGCGCGTCGGCGACACGCGGGCTGAGGTAACGCTGGCCGGCGTGCGCCGCGCGGATCGCGGTCACCACTTCCTCGGCGCCGGCGGTCTTCGGCACATAGGCGGTGGCGCCGGCGCGCAGCGCCTGCCGCACCCGCTCCGGCGCGGTGTAGGTCGACAGCGCGACCACGCGGCACGCCGGGTCGCGCTGCGCGATCGCGCGCGTGGCGTCGAAGCCGTTGAGCCCGGGCATGGCGAGGTCCATCAGCACCACCCCCGGCCGCAGCGCCTCAGCCTGCTGCATCGCCTCGCGGCCGTCGTGGGCGAGCGCCACCACCTGCATGTCGGGCTCGCGCTCGAGCACCATCTTCAGGCTTTCGCCGATCAGCTGGTGGTCGTCGGCGATGAGGATGCGGATCGTCACGCGCAGAAGTGTACATTCGAATACATTTCGCATCATGGCCGCGCAAATAGACTCCCCGCCCGCCGCGCCTTCCCTGGACGACATTCGCGCCGCCGCGGCGCGCCTGCGCGGCGCCATCGAGGCGACGCCGTTCGTCCACAGCCGCACGCTGTCGCAGCTCAGCGGCGCGGACGTCTGGCTGAAGCTCGAGAACCTGCAGTTCACCGCTTCTTTCAAGGAGCGCGGGGCGCTCAACAAGCTGCTGTCGCTCGGCGACGCCGAGCGGCGCCGCGGCGTGATCGCCATGAGCGCGGGTAACCACGCGCAAGCCGTTGCCTACCACTCGGCGCGGCTCGGCATCCCGGCGACCATCGTCATGCCGAGGGGCTCGCCGAACACCAAGATCCGCAACACGCAGGTGCACGGCGCGAAGGTCGTGCTCGAAGGCAACAACCTGTTCGAGGCCGGCAAGCACGCGCGCATCCTTGCCACGCGCGACAACCTGGTCTTCGTACATCCATATGAAGATCCGCTGATCATCGCCGGACAGGGCACCGTCGGCCTGGAGATGCTCGAGGCGGTGCCGGACCTCGACATGGTCGTGGTGCCGGTCGGCGGCGGCGGGCTGATCTCCGGCATCGCCATCGCCGCCAAGGGTTTGAATGACAAGATTCAGATTTTCGGCGCCGAGTCGGCCAACTACCCGTCGATGCACCAGCGGCTGAACGGCCTGCCGGTCGAGTGCGGCGGCGACACCATCGCCGAGGGCATCGCGGTAAAGGACGTCGGCAACATCGCTTTTGCCGTGATCAAGAAGCTGGTCTCCGACGTTCTCGTGGTCAAGGAAGAGACCATCGAAAAAGCCGTCGTCGCGCTGATCGAGATCGAGAAGACGGTCGCCGAGGGCGCCGGCGGCGCCGGCCTCGCGGCGCTGCTGGAGCACCCGGCGCGCTTCGCCGGCAAGCGCGTCGGCCTGCCGGTGTCGGGCGGCAACATCGACAGTCGCGTGCTCGCCTCGGTGCTGATGCGGGGCCTGGTGCGCGACGGCCGCCTGGTGCGCCTGCGCGTGACCATGCCCGACATCTCCGGCAGCCTGGCCAAGGTGGCGGCGCTGATCGGCGAGGCCGGCGGCAACATCGTCGAGGTGCAGCACCAGCGCATCTTCGGCACCTCGTCGGTGCGCAGCCCGGAGGTCGAGTTCCTGGTCGAGACGCGCGACCGCACGCACACCGAGCGCCTCGTCGCCGCGCTGCAGGCGGCGGGAGTCAAGACCTCGTTTTTCTGACGACAGCGCTAACGGGTACGGCGGTTGCTCCTTCTGCTGCAGGAGGGTCAACCATGGCCGGCATTCCCAGAAGGCAAGGACGCGAGGAACCGAAGCTCGGACCGAGCGACAGCTCCGACGACTACGCCGATCGTCCCGGCGAGCCCGACACCGACACCGATTCCGGCGGCACGGGCGAGAGCATCACGGCAGGGCGCGATCCGCGCTCCGAGCTGCACGACGAGACGGCGCCCGACCGGGTGGTCGGCGCCGGCGAAGCCGGTCTAGGCGGCGGTCTGGACGAGGCGGAAGAGGCGCGTCAGGACGAGGCGAAAAGCCCCAAGCCGAAGCGCTCGAGCCAGGCGCGGCGGCGGCGCGGCGCCTCGTAGATCGCCCGCGGCGAGCTGGTGCCCGCCGGAGTGAAGCTGATCAGCCGCGCGTAGTTCTCGGCTCTGGCCGAGGTGAGCGTGGCATGCGTGCGGCGCGTGGCGTAGAGCAGCGCCGTGCCGTCGCGCTTGATGCGGAACCACTGGCCGGGGGTGACGAAATAGTCGCGCGGGTCGCCTTCCTGGGTGAGCCAGACCTCGCCTTCCCAGATGTAGACCATGATTCCCGCGCCGTCCTCGATGCGCACGCTGGCGCCCCGTCCCAGGCCGAGCCCGCCGTGCACCACGTAGCCATCCACTTTCATTTCCCTTTCCCAGGACTTCATGCGGAAAGGTTAGCCGCGCAACATGGCGGGCTTATTTCAGCGCGTTGCTCTTTTGTTTCAGGTGCGACTTGATCAACGAGAACAGTGCGGCCGGTTCGACCGGCTTGCGCGCGAGCGCCCGGATGCGCGCGGCGGCGAGTTCCTCCTCCGAGATCTCCTCGCCGTAGCCGGTATAGAGGATCACCGGCGTCCCGGCGCGGATGCGGTGGATCTGGCGCGCCAGCTCGAGGCCGGTGAGCAGCGGCATGGTCTGGTCGGTCAGCACGAGATCGTAGCGCCGCGGCTCGGCGGCGAAGGCGTGGCGCGCGTCGAAGCCGTTCGGCATCAGCGTCACCTCGAGCCCCCAGCCCTGCAGCAGGTCGCCCATGAACTCGAGGATGATGTCCTCGTCGTCGACCACCATCACGCTGCCGGCGAGCCGCGGCTTCTTCACCGCCTTCCCCTTCGCCGTCACCGAGTCGAGCTTCTCGTTCACCTCGGGCAACAGGATGCGGAACACCGAGCCGCGGCCCTCGCCGGTGTCGACGATCACGTGCCCGCCGTGCTCGTGCACGATGCCGTGCACCATCGACAGGCCCATGCCGCTGCCCTTGCCGACTTCCTTGGTCGAGTAGAACGGCTCGAACATGCGGTCGACTACCGCCGCGGCGATGCCCGGCCCGTTGTCGCGCACGGCGAGTTCGACATAGCGGCCGGCGAACTTCTGCCGGCACGAAGTGCACACCTCCGGGTGCTTCGGCGCCGCGCGCACCTCGAGCGCGATCTCGCCCGCGCTGCCCATGGCGTCGCGCGCGTTGATGCACAGGTTGAGCAGCACCTGCTCGATCTGCACCGGGTCGGCGCGCACGGCGGACACGCCCGGGTCCAGCCGCGTCTCCAGCTCGATGGTCGAGGGCAGCGCCGGCCGCAGCAGCTGCGCCGCCTCGGCGATGAGCGGCGGCAGCGCCAGCACCCGCGCCGCGCCGCGCTTGCCGCGGCTGAAAGTGAGCATCTGCTGGATCAGGTCGCGCGCGCGCTGCGCCGCGATCTGCGCGCGCTCGAGGTAGCGCGCAAGCCGTGCGTCGCCCTTCGCCTCGGTGTGCTCCTGCGCGAGCGTCAGGTTGCCGAGGATGCCCTGCAGGATGTTGTTGAAGTCGTGCGCGATGCCGCCGGTGAGATGGCCGATCGCCTCCATCTTCTGCGCCTGGCGCAATTGCTGCTCGAGCTGCCCCCGCTCCGTGTCCTCCCTTTTGCGCGCGGTGATGTCCCTCGCCATGCCGAGCGCGTGCGGCTTGCCGCGGTAGCGGATCGGCACCGCGCGCATTTCGATGTCGATCAGCGTGCCGTCCTTGCGCAGGCCGCGCGTCTCGAACTGCACCGTCTCGCCCTCGATCACGCGGCGGTGCATCTCGCCGGCGAGGTCCGCCGTCTCGGGCAGCGCGAAGATCCAGCGGTTGTTGGAGAGGACCTCGTCGCGCGTGAAGCCGCTCATCTCGAGGAAGGCGCGGTTGACATCCACGATCCTCGCCCGGTCGTCGCGCAATACCAGCGCGTCGGCGGCGGCGTTGAAGATGGCGCGGTACTGCTCCTCGCTCGCGCGCAGCATCTCTTCCTCGGTCTTCTTCGCCGAGATGTCGCGGCCGATGTAGAGCACGTGCGGGCGGCCCTGGTGCGTCATCGCCACCCCGCGGGTCTCCATGTCGAAGCGCGTGCCGTCCTTGCGGATGCCGGTGGTCTCGAACACCACCACCTCGCCCGCGAGCACGCGCGCATGCAGGCCGCGCACGTATTCGTTGAGATCCGGCGGGCTGAGCGTGAGGCTGTCGTGGCCGAGCACCTCGGCGCGCCTGCGGCCGCTGATCGCCTCGTAGGCCGGGTTGACGTCGACGATGCGGAACTCCGCGTCGCGCAGCACCAGCGAGTCGGTGGTGGCGTCGAAGATGGCGCGGTACTGCGACGCGCTCTTCCTCAGGCCCTGCTCGTGGTCGCGCCGCTCGATCTCGGCGCCGGCGCGCACCGCGAAGATCTTCAGCACCGGCTCGATCAGGTGCTCGTCGACCAGCGGCTTGCGCGAGACGACGGCGATGACGCCGGCGACGTTGCCCTCGCCGTCGCGCAGCGGGAAGCCGGCGTAGCCGACCGCCCCCATCTTCGCCAGCATGGCGTCGCGCGGGTACTCGCGCGTGACGTCGCGCGGCACGATGGTGAAGCTGCCGTCGACCACCTTGCCGCAGGGCACGATGTCGGTCTCGTACTCGAAGTTCTCGATGTAGGCGCCGCCGCCGAAGACGCCGAGCGTGCCGATGGTCGGCGGCGACTTGTCGGTGAGGCGGCCGATCAGCGCGAGGTCGACGTTGAGGATTACCGCGAGGTAGCGCGTCAGCTCCTGGAACACGGCGTCGCCCTTCGCGCTCGACACCGCGAGCGCCGCGGCCTGCAGCGCCTCCTCGCGCCGGCGGCGCTCGGTGACGTCGAAGCCGAAGCCGAACACCGCCTGGAGCGCGGCGTCGGCGCCGAGCAGCGGCAGCTTGAAGTTCATCAGCGCGCGGCGGCCCGGACCGAAGGTGCCGAGCGCCTCGAACACCACGGCGGCGCGCTGCTCGATGACCTGGTGGTCGGACTCGGTCACCGCCGCGGCCGCGTCGGCGGGCAGCACCTCTTCAGCCGTGCGGCCGAGCACCTCGTCGGCGCGCTTGCCGGTGATCGCCTCGAAAGCGCTGTTGACGTAGAGGTAGCGGCCCTGCGGGTCGCGCGCGAACACCGCCAGCGGCGCGCCGTCGAAGACCGGTTTCAGCCTCTCCCAGTTGAACTCCATGGCGCGCAGTGTATTGAACTGCCGGTTTTGCACCGGGAAGTTACGTGAATGAAACAATCCCGAAACGGGAAAGATTCAGGGGATAAAAATATAGCCCGCCCCGCGCACGGTCTTGATGGTGCGCGGCTTCTCCGGGTCGACCTCGATCTTGCGGCGGATGCGCGCGATGCGGATGTCGATCGAGCGGTCGAACGGCTCCCACTCGCGGTTGCGGGTGAGCGTGAGCAGCTGGTCGCGCGAGAGCACGCGGTTGGGGTGCTCGGCGAACACGCGCAGCAGGTCGAACTCCATGCCGGTGAGCGGGATCTCCTCGCCCTTGCGGCCGATCAGCTGGTGCGTGTCGAGGTCGAGCTGGCAGGCGCCGATCGGCACGCGCTTGGTGGCGCCGCCCTTCGCCTTCTTCTCGGACTTGGCGCCTCTGCGCAGCACGCTCTTCACGCGCGCGAGCAGCTCGCGCAGGTCGAACGGCTTGCCGAGGTAGTCGTCGGCGCCGACCTCGAGGCCGACGACGCGGTCGACCACGTCGCCCGCCGCCGTCACCATGATGATCGCTACGTCGTGGTGGTCGCGCAGCCAGCGCGCGAGCGAGAGGCCGTCCTCGCCGGGCAGCCGCAGGTCGAGCAGCACCAGCTCGGGAATCGATTCGGCCAGCGCCGCGCGCATCGCCTTGCCGTCGGCGGCCTGCGCGCACGCGTACCCGTGCGAGGCGAGGTAGTCGGCTACCGCCTCGCGCACTTCGCGGTCGTCCTCGACGATCAGCACGCGCTCGGGCATGCCGCGATTGTATACAAAGACGCTACAAAGCTACGACCGGAAACTTACACGCGCGCCTTAAGCTGGCCTTGGCATGCTGAGGAATCTCATCTCCTGGATCGGCGCGGTGTTGCGCGAGCGCCGGGCCTACCGCGAGCTGGGCCAGCTCGACGATCGCACGCTGCGCGACATCGGCCTTTCGCGCGACCGCCTCGGCGGGAATTAAGCGGGTACCGAGATCTCGACCAGGTTGAGGTCGGGGTCGCGCACGTAGACCGAGCGGATCGGGCCGGTGGCGCCGGTCTTCGCCACCGGGCCTTCGAGAATCTGGATCTTGTTGCCTTCCAGCCGCTTCACGACTTCCGTCAAGGAAACCGAAGCAATAAGGCAAAGGTCCAGCGTGCCGGGGGCCGCGACGTGAGCGCGCGGAGTGAATTCCTTTCCCCACTCGTGCACGTTGATCTTCTGATTGCCGAACTTGAAGGCGAAGCGCTCCTCGGTCGGCGTGCGGAAGGTGGTCGTCTTCATGCCGAGGACTTCAGTGTAGAAGCGGATGCACGCCGCCTTGTCGCGCGTGGTGAGGACGATGTGGTCGAGGTGGTCGATCATATGATCTCCTTGTCGCGGAACACTTTGACCTCGAGCGGCGAAAAGCCGAGCTCGCGCAGAATCTCCTCGGTGTGCTCGCCCAGCTTCGGCGCCGCGCTGCGGATCGCGCCGGGCGTGGCCGAGAGCTTGGGCACGATGCCGGGGACTTTCAGCGGCTCGCCGTCCCCGGCGATCACGCTCTCGAGCATGCCGCGCGCCTGGAAGTGCGGGTCGTTGGCGATGTCGGCGACGCTGTAGATGCGGCCGGCGGGGACTTCCGCCTTCTCCATCTGGAGAAGAATTTCTTCTTGTGAAAAACGGGAAGTGTATTGGCCGATAGCGTCGTCGATGCGCTCCATCTGCGCGGCGCGCCCGTCGTTGCGCGCGAGCGCCGGGTCGTCGCGCAGATCCTCGCGACCGATGCAGGTCATCAGCCGGCCGAACAGGCTGTCCGCGTTGCCCGCGATCAGCACGTAGCCATCCTTGCACGGGTACAGGTTGGAAGGCGCGATTCCCGGCAGCGCGGAGCCGCTGCGCTCGCGCACGTAGCCGCCGGCGTCGTACTCCGGCAGCAGGCTCTCCATGCAGTTGAAGACCGCCTCGTACAGCGCAACGTCGACGACCTGTCCCTTGCCGGTTTTCTCCGCCTCGCGTAGCGCCATCAGCGCGCCCATCACGCCGTGCAACGACGCGATGGTGTCGCCGATCGAAAGGTTGGGCCGGGCCGGCGGCCGGTCGGGAAAGCCATTGACGTAGCGAAAGCCGCCCATCGCCTCGGCGATAGCCGCGAAGCCGGGCCGCTCCTTGTAGGGGCCGCTCTGGCCGTAGCCGGAGATGCGCACCAGGACCAGCTTCGGGTTCTCGCGCGAGAGCTGGTCCCAGCCGAGCCCCCACTTCTCGAGCGCGCCGGGGCGGAAGTTCTCGACCACGATCTGCGCGGTCTTCGCCAGGCGCCGCACGATCTCCTGTCCCTCGGGCTTGCGCAGGTTGCAGCTCACCGATTTCTTGTTGCGCGACTGCACGTGCCACCACAGCGAAGTGCCGTTGCGCATCCGCCGCCACTTGCGCAACGGATCACCTTCGCCCGGCGGCTCGATCTTCACCACCTCGGCCCCGAAATCGGCTAGTGTCTTGGCACAGAAGGGCCCGGCGATGAGGCTGCCGAGCTCGAGGACGCGGATGCCGCTAAGGGGACCTGCCATGGGAATTCGCTCGGAAGCCTTGCTTGCGATGATTATAGGCGTTGCCTCCGCTGTGCCGGCCGCGGCGCAGGAGGCGATCCCCGATCATCCCGCGTTGCGCGACCGCTTCTATTTTGCCGCCGGCTGGTTCTTCCCGAGCACCACCACCTCCGCGCAGTTCGACTCGCGCGCCGGCGTCGGCACCACGGTCGACTTCGAGAGCGGGCTCGGCATGCAGGAATCGAAATCGGTGCCCGTCGCCCTCGCGCGCTGGCGCATAGGCGAGCGCTGGCGCATCGAAGGCGAGTACTTCCAGCTCAACCGCACCGGCGAGAAAGCCATCGACCGCACCATCACCTGGGGCGACCAGACCTTCCCGGTGAACGCGCAGGTCAACTCGAAGCTCGACTTCTCCGACCTGCGGGTTTCGGCGGGCTACTCGTTCTTCAAGACCAAGGACAAGGAGCTCGGCGTCGGCATCGGCGCCCACGTCGCAGCGTACGATGCCAGCCTGAGCGCCAACGGCATCGGCGGCCAATCGGAGAAAATCACCGCGCCGCTGCCGGTGCTCAGCGCCTACGGACAGTTCGCGCTCACCGACCGCTGGGCCGTGTCCGGGCGCATGGACCGCTTTGCGCTCAAGTACGACAAGTTCTCCGGCAACCTCACCGGCATCGGCCTCGACCTGATGTACCAGCCCTTCAAGCACGTCGGCTTCGGCCTCGGCTCGCGCGCCCTCGCGCTCAAGGTGGAAGCCGACGACAACGGCCGCAAGGCCCAGTTCAAGCAGACCTTCCAGGGCCCGCTGGCCTACGTGAACGTGAGCTTCTGAACGGCTAGCGGACGCTGACGGTGTAGTCGAGCGTGCGGGCCGCGGGCTTGTCGCGCTCCCAGGGCCGGCGGTATTCGAAGCGGAGCTGCTGCGTCCCGGCGCGCTCGCCGATGAACGACCAGTACTCCGCGCCCCGCGCGCCGCCGACGGACCTTTCTTCGGTGTAGAACGGATCGCCCTGCAGGACGAGCGGCCCCTGGCTCGGCGAGAGGAACCAGCTATAGCCCTCGCTGTGGTTCGCCGGCAGCTGGATCGTCAGCTTGCGCCGCGGCTCGACCACGATCGTCTGGCCGGCGTCCTCGTGGCCGACCATCAGCGCAGGCACCGGCGGCGTGCCAGGCATCTGGCTCAGGCCGCCAGCGCAGCCGGCAAGGGTAACCGCGGCAAGAACGAGACTGTTTCGAAACATGTCGGACTCCTCGGAAAGCAAAGTCTACCGGCTGTAAACACCGGTCAGCGCCATGCGCTTCCCGCCTGGATATAGAAGGCCGTGTTCTCCGGCCCGCGCGCCACATCGACACCGACGAACATGCCGAGGCGGCGGGCGATGAGATAGCGGAAGCCGCCGCCCCAGGCGCCGACCGCGTCGGCCTCGCTGAAGCTGTTGCTCGTGCCCCAGGCGCGGCCGACG
This sequence comes from Burkholderiales bacterium, assembly GCA_036496555.1. Taxonomy (GTDB): domain Bacteria; phylum Pseudomonadota; class Gammaproteobacteria; order Burkholderiales; family SG8-39; genus SCGC-AG-212-J23. The sequence goes on from DASXKY010000102.1 coordinate 43,652, forward strand.
CCGGCGAAGCCGATCAGCGCCCAGCGCGGCGTCACATTCCAGCGCAGCTCGGCTTCCGCGACGGCGGCGTTCTCGTCCTGGTAGCGCGCCGCCGGAATCCCGCGCAGGTCGATGAACGGAAGCTGGTAGAACGGCACGTCGCCGCGTGCGGCGCGCCCGTCCAGGCGGCCGCCAAGGACGAACTCCTTCGCCACCGGCGTATAGCCGATCGCGTAGGCGCGATAGGTCTCATATTTGTTATCGCTGCCCACGGATGGCGAATAGAACAGGCCTTCGAGGTAGCCCTTCCAGCCGCGCGAAGGCGTGAAGAAATTGTCGCGCGAGTCGTGCTCGAAGGTGAGGCCGAGGCCCGAGCTGCGCACCGCGCGGCCGCCGGGCCCGAGCAAGGGCTCCGCGCGCGAGCGGTCGAAGCTCGTGTCGAGGTCGAGGTAGAGCCAGCGCGCGCCGACGAAGTTCTCGCTCTCGCCGAGCCGCCGCATCAGCTGCTGTGTCGAGATCCAGCCCTCCACGTTGTAGCCGAGCTTGAACTCGCGCTCGCTGTTGGTGCCGTTCGTGCCGTAGAAGTCGAGGTTCGCATCCGGACGCGCGACCGCGCCACGGTAGCGCCAGTTCTGCTCGCCGAACGTCACCATGCCGAAAGCGCCCGCGGCAGTGGTGCCGTTCTCGGTCGCCGCGAGCGCGAGGCCGTAGATGTCGGGCGGCGTGAGCCGGCCGCTCTCGCGCGAATGGTTCGCCGCCTCGCCGATCGACTCGCGGAAGAACGCGAGCACCACGCCGGCGCCGTAGCCCACCGCCGGCTCGGTGATGATGATCGGCACCGGCAGAAAGCCCTTCTTGTCGAGCAGCCACTCCGATGCATCGAGCTTGCCGTCCTGCGGGTCTTTGAGCGGATTCTGTTTTTCTTGAGCCAGAATGTTCGACGCGAAAGCAAGCGCAGCGAGACAGAAGAAATAGCGTTTCGGGGTCAAAGCCAGTCGGTGAGCAGAACGCCCACCCCGATGCGGTTCATGTTGTAGTTGTAGTCGATCAGGCTCTCGCCGTAGCCCTTGTACCACTGCACCATGCCGCGCAGCTTGCCGGCGATCGGGAACGACCAGCCGAGCTCGAGGTTGTAGCGGTGATCGCCGTCGAGAAGATTGCGCCCCATCGCGGTGAAGATCTGCCCCCGCCAGTTGTAGAAGGCGCGCAGCTCGTAGCTGCCGAGGTAGTTCCTGATGTCGGGGTTGTCGTCGGTCGCCGGGTCCTCCTTGATGCGCAGCCACGGCTTGAAGCTGAGCGCGAAGTCGCCGTGCACCGCCTGGAAGTCGGCGAACACGCGGTTCCAGCTGCGCGAGAGCGGCTCGGCGCGGCCGTTCGACTGGTGCACGAAGCCGGCGTCGACCGCGCGCAGCCTGAACCCGGCGAGCCGGTAGTCGGTGAGGAAGGAGAGGTGGACCTCGGGCTCGTAGTTGGTTTCGCGGAACGGCGCGGAAATGTCGTGGTTGAAGAGCTGCCACCAGGAGACTTGCGTGTAGCCGAACCAGAGGTCGCCGTTGCCGCCGAAGAGGTCGTCGGCCATCTTGGTCTGGAAGCTGAGCTGGAACTTGACCTCCTGGTGCTGCAGGCGGTCGGCCGCGCCGGTGAACTCGTAAGGCGCCTGATTCGGCTGCTCCATGTAGGTGAGCAGGATGTAGCTCGGCTTGCGCGCGGTGAGCGTGAACGGCTCGCGGCTCGCGTCGTCCTCGATGCGCTTCGACCAGACCCCGGCGTCCTGGGCGACCGCGGTCGCGGCGAAGAAACCCAGAAGGGAGACGAGCCCCTGCAGGGAGCGATTCAGCGGCGCCCGCCGCCGCCGCGCATGCCTCCGCCGCCGCCGCGCATACCGCCGCCGCCCTGGAAGCCGCCGCCGCCGCCCGAGCGGAAGTCCTGCGCGCGCTGCGCGCCGACATCGCGCGACTGGGCTTGGCGATCGAGGGAATTGCGCGTTTCTCCAGGCAAGCTCTGGTTGGGCCGCGCGCCCGACGAGCCGGCCGGAAGCTGCGACGGCCGCTCCCCTGCGCCAGGCCGATCGCCGCCCGCCGGAAGCTGCGACGGGCGCTCGCCGCCCTGCGGGCGGTCGATGTCGGACCAGCCTTGGCCCTTGCCCTGGTACTTCTCCCAGTCGCCCGTCTCGTCGCGCCGGTAGACGTTGCCGTCGCGGCCGGCGTAGACATTGTTGCTGCCCGCGCCTTTCGCGAACGTCGTATTGCCGACCTGCGAAGCCTTCACGTTGCGTCCGCCGGGGCCGGTGACGCTCGTGCTCTTGCCGCCCCAGCGGTTATAGCTGTTGTTGATCGTCACGTTGCTGTGGTGGATCACCATCGGCGGCCCGCCCCAGCAGCAGCCGCCGTAATGCCACGGCGGTCCGAGAGCGAAACCGAAGAAAAAGCCGACGGTGAAGCCCCAGCCGTAGCCGTAGGTCGGCGGCGGCGGATACCAGTAATACGGGTAGTACGGACTGATGTACGGCGGATAGACGTAGCCTGTGCCATAGACCACGACGCCGTCGGAGGACATCACGGTGCCGTAGTAGCCCGGCGTGTAGCCGACCATCACGGTCGTCGGCGTGCTGCTGTAGACGCGCACGTAGGTCACGTAGTGCACGGGCGAGCTGGGCGGAATCGTGTAGATCACGGAGGGAACGCTCGCCGCCACCACCCAGGGGCCGGTCGGCGAAGTGGCGGAGAACCAGACGCCGTTCTGCACCATGTAGTAGGTCTTCTCGTCGACGCGGATCACCGGGAAGCCGACGTTGAAAGCATAGGAGAGCGGCGTGCCATCGATCGGCTTCCACTGCGGCTTGTCGCCGTCGTACTTCACCGGCGTGGGCTGTACGTCGCGCTGCACTGCCGCGGTCTGCGGAATCTGGTTGGCGATCGCCGCCTCGGTCGCCTGCGGGGTGCCCGACACCGAGGCCAGCACGTCCGCCATCGGATGCCCCGGCGGGATCTTCGCGAAGTCGGCGGGCAGCGCCTTCGCCGCGACGAAGCTCCACGGGCCGCCCAGCTTGCTTGCGCTGAACCAGCGGCCGGAGACGAGCACGTAGTAGGTCTGCGCGCCGAGCGCCATGAAGATATCGCTCGACGAGTTCTCCATGTAGAGGAGCTGCGTGCCCGGGATCGGCGTGAACTTCGGCTCGCCCTTCGACTGCAGGAGCTCCGTCGGCTGCGTCACGACGATGATCTGCGGCACCGCGCCCGGCTCGAAGCGCGGCTTGCCCTCGGCGTCCTTGTTCTCGATCGGCTCGAAGCGCTTGGCGAGCGCGTCGCGCGCGCGGTCGAGCGAGCTGGGCGGCAGCGCCACGCTCCACTCGCGCTCGAGCGACTTCGTCTCCCACCACTTGTCGAGCGCCCACAGGTAGTACTTCGACGACGATTCGTCGAACAGGATCAGCGCGGTGGCGTTGTACACGCGCTTCAGCCCGGGCGCTTCCTTCACTTCGTGCACCGCCGGCTTGCCGTCGATCGGCACGAGCAGCGACGGCGCGGTGCGGAACAGGATCTGCGGCGGATCGTTCTTCAGCGCCAGCGCCTTCTGCTTCGACTTGGCCTGCGCGATCGCCAGGCTCGCCTGCAGCGCCTGCGCCGAAGCCGGCCAGCCCTGCTTGGGCAGGGCGGCGCGCAGCGTGGCGAGGTAGGTCTCGGCTTCCTCGGCGCTCGCGCCCGGGAAGCTGCCCTTGACGATGCGCACCGAGGTCAGCGTGACGACGTCGGACTCCTTGTCGATCTCGGCGCGGGCGGCGAGCTCGATGACGCCGAATCCTGGCTCCTTCTCGCCCGGGCGCGTCACGGCGACCGCCGCGCGCGCCGACAGATTGTTGTCGGCCCACTGCTCGATCTGAGGCTGGTAGACGGTGATGACCGTGCCGTCGGGCGTCTTGCGCTCCTTCGGCCAGGCGACGTCCGGCGCTGGCGCGGGTGCGGGTGCGGTTGCGGGCGCGGGCGCCTGCGCCCAGGCGAGGGACGCGCAGGCGACGGCGACGGCAGCCAGCAGACGTTTCATCCCCACACCCTAATCGAGCCCCCCGCCGATGCGGTATCGAACTTTGGTTCTACCTGCGCTTGAGCAGGCGCAGCGGGTTGTACTCGAGCACCGCTTCGCCGCGCTGGTTCACCACCTGGTTCGCGAAGCGGACCAGGCCGCGGTCGCCTTTCGAGGTCAGGCGAGCCTCGGTCACCTCGGCCTCGACGTGGATCGTGTCGCCCACCACGCTGGGCGCCTTGACGTCGAGCGTGGCGTTGAGGAAAGCGAGTCCCGTATCCTGCATCGTCGGCAGCAGCAGCCCTTCGGCGAACGAGTAGACGAGCGCGCCGGGAACGAGCTGCTTTTCCTCGCGCACGGAAAAAAGCTCCTCGGTAAGGCCGGTGAGCGCGATGAAGGCCGCGAGGTCGGCCTCGCGGATGGTGCGCCGGTGAGTGCGGAAGCGGAAGCCGACCTCGAGGTCTTCGAAGCAGAAGCCTCTTCCGACAACGATCACTTCTTCTTCTCGAAGCCCTCGCGGGCGCGCTCGAAGGCGCCCTGCATCGCGGCAAAGGCGGTCTCGGCGCCCTTCATCATCTGCATCCAGGCGTCGGCCGAGGCGTGCTGCAGCCGCTTCATCTCCTCGATCGCCTCGTCGCGGCGCACGCGCGCCTCGTCGAGCTGCTGCAGGTACTTGTCCTTCACCTCCGCCGAGGCCTGCTCCCACCTGACCATCTGGGCGTTCCACTGGTCGATCTGTGCCTTCAGCTTCTGCACGTATTCGTCCCGGTTCATGGTCCCCTCCTCCAAGAAAGGAGAGGCCATTCTAGGCCGACTCAGCGGTCGAGGCGAGCGTAGAGCACGATCGCAAGAGCGTGCAGCGCAACAAGCAGAGCCACGATCTTCGGCGCCACCGTCGCCGTCAGGAGGAGCGGCAGGAAGACGAACGCGGCGACGACGAGCCACGGGATCGCCGGGAACTTGCCGAGCTCGGCGCTCAGCTGCTTGCGTATCCAGCGCTGGAACTTCGTCTCCGGCTCGAGGCGGTGGTGCAGGCCCTCGGCGAGCGCGCGGTTCTCGAGCCAGCCGAAGAACACGTAGGCCTGCACGAACACGCTGCCGAGCAGGATGAAAGGCGCGACGAGGAGCGCGACGAGCATCAGGAAAGCGCGCGCGTCGGCGAGCCACACGACGGTGCCGGCGGTGCAGGCGACGGCAGTCAGCACCATCAGCAGCGCAACCGGCACGATCAGCCTCGCGCGCACGCGCAGGTAGCGCTTGAAGCCCTCGCCCGCCTGCCAGCGGCCGTAGAGGTTGGCCGCTTCCTGCAGCGTTTCCAGCGGAAGTTGCACTTGCATGCCGTTGCCTCCCACGGCCAGCATACGTAGAACTTCAATCCTGCTTCGAGGAATTCTTTCCTATTTGCGGCCCCGCGGCAAAGGCAGGCCGGCGGCACGTAGTCCAAGGACCTCGTAGAACAGCTGAGCGAACCGGCGCATGGCGCGGCGAAGCGCCGCTCGTAGGGCTAGCCCGGCTCCATCCCCTTCGCGCGGATCACCTTCGCCGCCTCGGGGGTCTTCAGGAAGCGCAGGAATGCGAGCCCGGCCTGGGGTTGGCGCGCGCTCGCCGCGCCCGCCGCGGTGAAGACGGTCGTCACCTCGAGCCCGGCCGGCAGCGGGCCGGCCAGGTCGGCACCCGCGACAGGCAGGATCTCGCTGATCTGGGTGAAGCCGAGCTCGGCTTCGCCCTTGGCGACCGCGTCGGCCGCGGACACACCGGTGAGGAGCTTGGTCTTGGCCTTCATTTCGTCCGCGATGCCGAGCTTCTCGAAGACGCCGCGCAGCCCGGCACCGCTTGCGCCGGCGCCGACGTAGGCGATCGACCGCGCCGACAGCAGCGCTTTTTTGAACGCGTCGGCGCTCGACAAGTCCGGCTTGGGCGCGCCTTTGCGGATCGCGACGCCGACGGTGGACTTCGCCAGGTCGTTGCGGGTGCCGGCGACGATGCGGCTCGTCTTCCCGAGATCGTCGATCAGCGCGGCGGTGAGAATGGCGACGTCGAACGCCTCGCCCTTGTCGATGCGGCCCTTCAGCTCGGCGGCGGGCGCGAAGCTGACCGTCGCCTTGTGCCCGGTCGTCTTTTCAAACTGCGGCACCAGGTCCTCCAGCACCGCCTTCAGCGCATTGGAGCTCATCACATGGATCTCCGCCGCCTGCAGCGACGTCGCGCCGGCGAGCAGCAAGCCGAACAAGAGCTTCCTCATCTTTCGTCTCCCTAGAACATCCCGTTGGAATTGGCCGCCTTATCTGGCACGTCCTGCACCACGTCCCAATGCTCGACCACCTTGCCGTTCTCCAGCTTGAAGATGTCGACGATCGCGCGGCCGCGCGCGCCGGGCTCGCGCACCGAGTGCACGTGCAGGATCACATAGTCGCCCTCGGCGAAGGTGCGCTTGATCTCGCTGCGCGACTGGGGAAACTTGTCGCGCAGGAAACCGATGAACGCCTTCAGACCCTCGGCACCGTCCGCTGCGAGCGGATTGTGCTGCGTGTAGCGGCCGCCGATGTACTTCGACGCCGCGTCGAAGTTTTTCTCGTTCAGCGCCAGGTTGTAGAACTCGACCACTGCTTTCTTGTTCGCCTCGAGCGACTGCGCGTGGACAGCCGTCGCGCCAAAGGCGAGAACGGCGAGAACGATGCTCCGGATCATGAGGCCCTCCGCTTTGCGAATTTCAAGTGTGTCACGCCGGGCGCGGCGACGGTACGCACCAGCTCCATGCCGTGCAGGTCGTTGCCGACGCCTTCGAACAGCCGTTCACCGCCGCCAAGCAGGATCGGCACCTGACTGAGCTCCATCTCGTCCACCAGCCCTTTCGCGAGGAACTGCTGCGCCGCCTTCGCGCCGCCGGCGAGCGCGATGTCCTTCGCGCCGGCCGCCTGCCGCGCCTGCCGCAGGGCGGATTCGATGCCGTCGGTGACGAACGTGAAGGTCGTGCCGCCCTGCATCTTCAGCGGCGTGCGCGCGTGGTGCGTCAGCACGAACACCGGGTGGTGGAACGGCGGGTTGTCGCCCCACCAGCCGCTCCACGGCGAGCTTGCGTCCCATCCACCGGGATGGCCGCCGAACATGTTGCGGCCCATGATCGTCGCGCCGACGTTCTGCAGCGCCTCCTCCACCACCGCCGAGCTCGCGTTCATCTCGCCGCCTGCCATGCCGTGCGGCTCGCGCCACGCCTTGAGCGGAAACACCCACTCGTGCAGCCGCATGCCGCCGATCCCGAGCGGGTTCGCCACGCTCTGCTCCGGTCCGGCGACGAAGCCGTCGAGCGAGACTGAGATTCTGAGGCGCAGCCTGGACATCAGGACTTTGTTCGCGCCGCGAACCATTGGCGCGACGGCCGGACGAACATGGCGGCGAGAGCAGTCGTTTGCAGCACGGTCTGCAGCGCAATCGACGCTGCGGCGATCGGGGCCGCGGAAAGGTATTGGAACATCCTCGGCATCATCGCAAGCGTGAGGACGGTCATGGCCATTCCCAGCATGTAGAGCGCCAGATATATCCATCGCGCCCAGCCGCGTCCCGCGCCGATCTTCACCGCCACCAGGACGACCAGCGCGCACGAAATCGCCGTCCCGCCTATTTGCGCAGCGAGGTCCGCGGGCATCATCGCTCCGGACCTCACCATCTGCAGGTAGCCCGGCAATCGCAGGGCCTGCATTGCGACGGCCAGGCCCATGGAGATCCACAGAAACAGAACCGCGAGACGGATCGATTGGGGCTTCTCGGTGATCCGCTCGGCGGGATCGCCGACCCGAGCCACGGGCGGAGCGTAAGGTGTTCCAGTCATGGTGTAAGGTCTCGCTGCGGGCCGCGACTCATGTCGCAAAGGAGAGTTTAGCCATGAAGATTCACCCCCTGCTGTCCCTGTTCGCTCTGTCGGCGTGCATTTCGTGCACGCTCGCCGGTCCGCTGCCCGACCCGGCCGTCGACACGCCGCTCGCCCGGCAGCCGGCCAAGGCGACCGCGGTGTTCGCCGGCGGCTGCTTCTGGGGCGTGGAGGCGGTATTCGAGAACGTGAAAGGCGTCACCGACGCCGTTTCGGGCTACGCCGGTGGAGGCCTCGCGTCGCCGAGTTACGAGCAGGTGAGCAGCGGCGCCACCGGCCACGCCGAGTCGGTCCGCGTCACGTACGACCCGTCGCGGGTCACCTACGGCCAGCTCCTCAAAGTGTTCTTCGCCGTGGCGCACGATCCGACGCAGCTGAATCGCCAGGGGCCGGACAGCGGCACGCAGTACCGCTCGGCGATCTTCTTCGCTGGCGCCGAGCAGCAGCGCGTCGCGCAGGCCTACATCGCGCAGCTGAAGGACGCGAAGTCGTTCCGCCGGCCGATCGTCACCGAGCTCGCGCCGCTGAAGGCGTTTTATCCGGCCGAGGCGTACCACCAGAACTACCTGGTGCAGCATCCCGACCAGCCCTACATCGTGATCAACGACCTGCCCAAGCTCGCCGCGCTGAAGCAGGAGCTACCGCAGCTCTACTCGGGACGCTAGAGCGGCTTGCGGAGGTAGTGCGCGATCTCGCCGACCACGCCGCGGCGGAAGGCGAGCACGCAGATGACGAAGATGATGCCCTGGATGATCGTCACCCAGGCGCCGAGCTGCGCAAGGTAGCTCTCCATCGAGATCAGGATCAGCGCACCGGCCACCGGGCCGAAGACGGTGCCCATGCCGCCGAGCAGCGTGATCAGCACCACCTCGCCGGACATCGACCAGTGCACGTCGGTGAGCGAGGCGAGCTGGAACACGATCGCTTTGGTGGCGCCGGCGAGGCCGGCGAGCGTCGCGGAGAGGACGAAGGCGAGGTACTTGTAGCGCGCGGTGTCGTAGCCGAGCGAAATCGCGCGCGCCTCGTTCTCGCGGATCGACTTCAGCACCTGGCCGAACGGCGAGTGGATGGAGCGGTAGATGATCAGGAAGCCGCCCAGGAACACGACCAGCACCGTGCCGTACATCGCCCACAGGTTCGAGAGGTCGATGAAACCGAAGAGGCGCCCGCGCGGCACCGCCTGGATGCCGTCCTCGCCGCCGGTGAACGGCGTCTGCAGGTAGAAGAAGAACATCATCTGCGCGAGGGCGAGCGTGATCATCGCGAAGTAGATGCCCTGGCGGCGGATGGCGAGCAGGCCGCTCACTACGCCGAGCAGCGCCGCGCACGCGGTGCCGAAGAGGATCGCGAACTCGGGCGGGAAGCCCCACACCTTCGCCGCGTGCGCCGAGGCATAGCCGGCGGTGCCGAGGAACATGGCGTGGCCGAAGGACAGCAGCCCGCCGAAGCCGATCAGCAGGTTGAAGGCGCAGGCGAAGAGCGCGAAGCACATCACCTTCATCAGGAATACCGGATAGACCGCGAGCGGTGCGAGGACGAAGAACGCCACCATCGCGACGAAGGCGATGCGTTGATGCTTCACGTGCAGTTCACCTTTGGGCCCCGAACAGGCCCGCCGGCCGCACCAGCAGCACGATCGCCATGATGATGAAGATCACCGTGTTCGACGCTTCCGGATAGAACACCTTGGTGAGGCCCTCGATGATGCCGAGGCCGAAGCCGGTGAGGATCGAGCCCATGATCGAGCCCATGCCGCCGATCACCACCACCGCGAACACCACGATGATGATGTCCGAGCCCATCTGCGGGCTGACCTGGTAGATCGGCGCCGCCATCACGCCGGCGAACGCCGCCAGCGCGACGCCGAGGCCGTAGGTCAGCGTGATCATGCGCGGCACGTTGACGCCGAAGGCCTGCACGAGCTGCGGGTTCTCCGTCGCCGCGCGCAGGTAGGAGCCGAGCTTGGTCTTCTCGATGACGAACCAGGTGGCGAGGCAGACCGCCACCGACACGCCGATCACCCAGCCGCGGTAGTTCGGCAGGAACATGAAGCCGAGGTTGTGGCCGCCGGCGAGCTCCTGCGGGATCGGGTACGGCTGCCCCGACGAGCCGTACTCGTTGCGGAAGACGCCCTGGATGATGAGGGCGAGGCCGAAGGTGAGCAGCAGCCCGTATAGATGGTCGAGCTTGTAGAGGTGCTTTAGCATCAGCCGCTCGATCAGTACGCCGAGCGCGCCGACGATGAGCGGCGTGAGGGCGAGCGACCACCAGTAGCCGAGGCCGGTCTTGTTGAGCAGCAGGTAGGCGCAGAACGCGCCCAGCATGTACTGGGCGCCGTGCGTGAAGTTGATGATGTTGAGCAGGCCGAAGATCACGGCAAGCCCGAGCGAAAGCAGGGCATAGAAGGACCCGTTGATGAGTCCTATCAGGAGCTGCCCGAACAGCGCCTGCGTCGGGATGCCGAAGATCTCCGACATGCGCTACTTCACCAGCGAACAGCCGCCTTCGTTCTCCGGCCTGAACGCCTGCTCCATCGGGATCGTCGCCTTGACCTTGTAGTAGTCGTACGGTCCCTTCGACTCCGCGGGCTTCTTCACTTCCACCAGGTAGGCCGGGTGCAGCGCGCGGCCGTCGGCGCGGATGCGGCCCTTGCCGAAGAGCACGTCGTCGGTCGGCATCTTCTTCATCTGCTCGACCACCTTGGTGCCGTCGTCGGTCTTCGCCGCCTCGACCGCCTTCAGATAGTGCAGCACGCTCGCGTACACCCCAGCCTGCACCATCGTCGGGTACTTGCCGTTGTTCGCAGCGGCCATGCGCTTCGCGAAAGCGCGCGTCTGGTCGTTCTGGTCCCAGTAGAACGTGGTGGTGAAGATCAGGCCCTGCGCAGTCTGCAGGCCGAGGCCGTGGATGTCGCTGATGAAGACCAGCAGCCCGGCGAGGTTCTGGCCGCCCTTGACGATGCCGAACTCGGAGGCCTGCTTGATCGAGTTGATGGTGTCGCCGCCGGCGTTGGCGAGGCCGATGATCTTCGCCTTGGAGGCCTGCGCCTGCAGCAGGAACGAGGAGAAGTCCTGCGTGTTGAGCGGCACGCGCACCTTGCCGAGCACTTTGCCGCCGTTCTTCAGGACCACCGCCTCGGTGTCGCGCTCGAGCGCGTGGCCGAAGGCGTAGTCGGCGGTGATGAAGTACCAGCTGTCGCCGCCGGTCTTGACGATCGCGCCGCCGGTGCCGTTGGCGAGCATCCAGGTGTCGTAGGTCCAGTGCACCGAGTTGGGCGAGCAGGCCTTGCCGGTGAGGTCGGAGGAGGCCGCGCCGGAAATGATGAAGGCCTTCTTCTTCTCGCGCGTCACTTCGTTGACGGCGAGCGCGACCGAGGAAGTCGGCACGTCGAAGATGGCGTCGACGCCGTCGACGTCGTACCACTGGCGCGCGATCGCCGAGCCGGTGTCGGGCTTGTTCTGGTGGTCGGCCGAGACGATCTCGACCTTGAGCCCCTTGTGGGTCTTGAGGTAGTCCTCGACCGCCAGGTGGGCGGCCGCCACGGAGCCGGGCCCGCCGATGTCGGCGTACAGGCTCGACATGTCGCTCAGCACGCCGATCTTGACTACCCCGCCCGAGACCTGGGCGCTCGCGCCCGTCGCGCTGAGCGCGAGGGCAACTGCAACACTCAATTTACGCAAAGACATCGACTTCTCCTTTGGTTATACCCCGAGGTACTCGTGAATCCGGTCCATGTTCGCTTCCAGCCGATCGTTCGGGACCATGTCCACGATGCGGCCGTGTTCGACGACGTAGTGGCGGTCGGCCACCGTCTGCGCGAAACGGAAGTTCTGCTCGACCAGCAGGATGGTGAAGCCTTCAGCCTTGAGGCGGGCGATGACGCCGCCGATGTGCTTGACGATCACCGGCGCGAGGCCTTCGGTCGGCTCGTCGAGCAGCAGCAGGCGCGCGCCGGTGCGCAGGATGCGGCCGATGGCGAGCATCTGCTGCTCGCCGCCGGAGAGCTTGGTG
>DASXKY010000103.1:0-44285 GCA_036496555.1 Burkholderiales bacterium
CAAACGCCTTGCGGAAATGACATTCTCCGCTGCGGGCGACACCCGCATCATCATCGACCATACCGACGTCAGCGATGAATTGCGCGGCACCGGCTCGGGCGCCCAGTTGGTCGACGCCGTGGTCAAATGGGCGCGTGCGGAGGGGAAAAAGGTCATTCCGCTTTGCCCCTTCGCCAAATCGGTATTCGACAAAACTCCTGAGTACAAGGATATGCTGGCCTAGTGCAGCTCACACCATGAACACAGACCTGCCGCCAGTCGTCGCCGCCTTCTTCCAGGCACACAACACGGGCCGGACCGATGACTTCAATCAGCTCTTCACGCGTGACGCGCTCGTAAGTGACGAGGCGCACGAATACCGGGGCGCGGCCATCAAGGCGTGGATTGACGGAGCGATCGCGAAATACAAGCCGGTCGCAGATGTAACTGATCTCGCAGAGGTGGGCGGGCAGACCATCGCCACCGCCCAAGTCAGCGGCAGCTTTCCAGGAAGCCCGGCTCGGATTCGCTACAAGTTCACCCTCGAGAACGGCAGGATCGCCGCACTAACCATCGGAACATGAACCAACCACCTAGGCGCAAACGGCGATGATTTCGCAATTTTTCGAAGTCCAAATAAAAGAAGGACAGGTCGATCGCTATCTGGATCTCGCGGCTTCGTTGAAACCATCCCTCGAGGCGATGGGCGGCTGCCTCTTCATCGACCGCTTCAAGAGCTTGACTCGAGAGAATCTCCTGCTCTCCTATCAGATATGGCAGGACGAGGGATCGATGGTCGCCTGGCGGGTCGATCCCAAGCACCATACGGTTCAAGTAGCCGGCCGCGAGAAAGTCTTCGACGACTACCGCATTCGGATCGCACAGGTCACCCACGAGGAACGGCCTGGAAAATCGGCGTGGCGTCCGGAGCGCCTAAGCACGTACAACGACCCCAAGAGGCGGCCACCGACTTTTGTCGTCGCCTCGGAATCCCGCAATCGAGAACTGCCGGTTGAGACGCCCTGGAAACGTGACGCGTTCGAGAGCGTCTACCGGCCCGGAATTTTTGCCCATCTGGTTGACGTACCTTCATCTGACGCCGGTCTCGCCTTTGGCAGGAAGCTTTTTACCGATGCGACGACCGAGTACTTTCGTGTATTCGAGGTGACGCGCGACTATGGCATGTTCAATCGCGGCGAGGCACCTCAGTACTACCCGCCCGTACCGCCACCGGCGCAGTAAAGCGGAACTGAGAAACGCGAACGCTGGACGTCCGACAATTTCAACAGGGGAGGCATGAGAATGAAGCTGACAGTTGGCCTGACTGCTGTGCTGTTCACTCTGGTGCTCATGGGGAGCGCCACCGCCCAGGAATCGCCCGCGCGCGTGACGATCCTCTACGACGCCTTCGGCAAGCCCTCCACGCTCAAGCGCGGCTGGGGGTACTCATCTCTCGTCGAATATGGCGGCAAGCGGATTCTCTTCGATACCGGCGGCGACCTCGACGATTTCACCTTCAATGCGAACACGCTCGGCGTCGATCTTTCGCGGCTCGACTTCGTGGTGCTCACTCATCGGCATGGCGACCACACGAGCGGCTTGCGCCAAGTGCTCAAGGTCAATCCCACGGTAAGAATCTACACCCCGGTCGAGCCCGCCTACTTCGACACGCCGACGCCACCCGCTGTCGCCAACCTCATCAAGCGCCGCGTCGAGTCGGCGCCCGAGGACATGCATTACTACGACGGGAAATATCCGGAGCGGATCGCCTCCGGATCGCCTTGGCCGGGCGCGCAATTCACGCAGATCCGGATACCCACCGAAGTGGCGCCAGGTTTCTGGCTGTTCCCGGTGCGGTCCGAGACCCCAGGCACGCGCGAGATGAACGAGGTATCGATGGCAATCAAGACTCCGCAGGGTCTCGTCGTGATGGTGGGCTGCTCGCACCCGGGCATCGAGAAGATCTTGGAGGAGGCGTCGAAGATCGACGGGCGGATCTACACCGTGTTCGGTGGCTTTCATCTCGTCGACATCCCTGACGCCGAGGTGAGCAGCATGGTCACGCGATTTCGCTCCAAGTGGAAGCTCGAGCGTGCCGCCCCGGGTCACTGCACCGGCGAGTTCGCATTCTCCGAATTCAACCGCGTCTTCGGTGCGAAGTTCGATCATGCCGGCGTAGGAACCGTGATCCCACTGCCGAGATAGTCCGCGGGGGAACCTCGTTTCTCACGCAGGAATTTGCAGACGGCAGGAACTGTGAGCTCTGACGCCGCGCCGGCGTTTGTCGTCGCTGCCGCCCGCGCTCATGGCCCGGTAGCGGCTGGATCGTTCCGCGTGGTGGTTCTGGAGGCGGATCAGGAGCTGGCGGTCCGCGACTTCTCCAGCCTCGAGCAGGCGCAGCGCTACGCGCAGGACGCGGCGTCCGAGTCCGACGGCCCGGGCGGCACGCCCTACTCCTACGTGTTCGACGACAAGCTCGTGTTCCTGGGCCGGGGCTCACACTATGCGGCGCCGTAAGAGGAAGGCAAACTAGCAGCTCCATGGCGCTCTCGGACGAGCAGGTCGCACAGTATCAGCGCGACGGCTACATTTGCCCGGTGCCGGTCATGCCGGCGAAGGTGGCGCTGGGCCTGCGCAAGGAGCTCGAGGCTTATGAGGCGACGCAGGGCGGGAAGCTCCAGGCGGCGCAGCGGAGCCGCGCGTTCCTGCTCTTCAAGTGGCTGGACAACCTGATCCGCGACCCGCGCGTGCTCGACCCCATCGAGCAGCTGATCGGGCCCGACATCCTGTGCTGGAGCACCATCTTCTGGATCAAGGACGCGGGCTCGAAGAGCTTCGTGTCATGGCACCAGGACAACACCTATTGGGGCCTCTCCTCCCGCAACGTGGTCACCGCGTGGTTCGCGATTTCCGACGCGAGCGTCGAGGCGGGATGCATGAGCGTGCTGCCGGGCTCGCACGTGGGCCGCGCGCTCGAACACGAGGACACCTACCACGAGGACAACATGCTCACGCGCGGCCAGGCGATCAAGCAGATCGACGAGTCGCGCGCGGCGAGCATGCCGCTCAAGGCCGGCGAGATGTCGATCCACAACTACTGCCTGGCGCACGGCTCGGGGCCGAACCTGTCGGGCGATCGCCGCATCGGCGTGTCGATGCACTTCATGCCGCCGCAGACCAAGCAGGTGGTGGGAAGCTGGGATTGCGCGGCGCTGGTGCGCGGCGAGGACCGCTACGGCCACTTCGTGCCGGCGCCGGTGCCGGCGCGGGACTTCGACCCCGTCGCGGTCGCCTTCCACGCCAAGGCGGCGAAGGCGATGCGCGAGGTGCTTTACGCAGGGGCGGAGAAGAACCCGCAGCGGCTATAGGGAAGCGCTAGTCGGCGTAGATTCCGGCTTTGTTGATGATCGGCCGCCATTTGGCGATCTCCGAGCGGAGACGCACCTCGAGCGCGTCGGACGTGGCCATCTCGGGCGGGTAGGTCGTCGCGCCGAGCTCGGCGAAGCGCTGGATCACCTGGGGATCCTTCACCGCCGCTTGCAGGGCGGACGAGAGCCTTCGCACGACGGGCTTGGGGGTACCTTTCGGCGCGTAGAGGGCCTGCCACACGGCGACGTCGAAGTTCGTCAGTCCCTGCTCGTCGAGGGTCCGGATCTCGGGCAGCGAAGCGACGCGCCTGAGCGTCGTCACGCCGTAGACCTTGACCTTTCCGCTGCGGATCTGCGACGTGGTGCTGATCGTCTGGTCGCACAGAAGCTCCACCTGGCCGCCCAGCAAGTCGTTCATCGCCGGGCCGGTCCCCTTGTAAGGGACGCTCATCACCTCCGTCTGGACGAAACTCATGAACAACAACCCGCACAGGTGGGAGGCGGCGCCGACGCCGGCGTGCGCGAACGTCACCTTGTCCTTGTGCTCCCTGATGTAGCGAATGAGCTCCTTCAGGTCGTTCGGCGGCAGTTTCTCGCTGCCGATGAGCGTCATCGGCACCTCGTTGATGAGTCCGATGTACTCGAAGTCGGTGAGCGGGTCGAAGCGCAGCTGCCGATACAGGATCGGCAGCGTCGCCATGCCGATGTGGTGGATCAGGATGGTGTAGCCGTCGGGTCGGCTGTTCTTCACCGCTTCGGGCGCCACGATGCCGCCCACGCTCGGCCGGTTCTCCACCAGCACCGGCCGGCCGAGCGAGCCGCTCATGGCGTGAGCTACGATGCGCGCCACCGTATCGGTCGGCCCGGGCGCGAACGGCACCAAGATGGTGATGGCCTTGCTCGGAAATTCCTCCGCCGCGGCAATCGACGCCGTGAGCGCCAGCCCCGCGGCAATGCCTGCTACGAGAGCGCGCGCTTTTGCGGAGAGACGGTGGTAACTGCCGTTTGCCATGCTTGCCCCTGTCTATTTGAGAAGGCAGGCATGCTAATGATCGTTCGTTTCGAGGGTGTTTCTATGTCGCTTTCGTGCTGTATGCAGGAGAACAACCTGCAGCGGCGGAGGTCAGGCGCTAAGCAGCGCCGCGAACGCGTCGGGTGGGAGCGGCTCGCTGAATAGATAGCCCTGCACCTCGTCGCAGCGCAGGCTGCGCAGGATCTTCGCCTGCGACTCGGAGTCGACGCCCTCGGCCACCACCTTGAGGTGCAGGGTGTGGGCGAGCGAGATGATGGTCGACACCAGCGTCATGATGTCGGCGTCCTCGAACATGGTGATGATGAACGAGCGGTCGATCTTCAGCGACTGCACCGGCAGCCGCGCGAGGTAGCCGAGCGACGAGTAGCCGGTGCCGAAGTCGTCGATGGCGATGCCGACGCCGATCGCGCGCAGCTCCTTCAGCTTGTCGACGTTGCGCTCGACGTTCTCCATCAGCAGGCTCTCGGTGATCTCGAGGTCGATCGCCGGCGCGGCGCTGCGCGCGAGCGCCTCCTTCACCAGCGACACGAACTCGGGCCGCCGCAGCTCGACCGCCGAGACGTTCACCGACACGCGCGGCACGGCGAAGCCGCGCACGCGCCAGCTGCGCTGGTCCTCCACGGCGCGCGCGAGCGCCCAGGGGCCGACCTGCGCGATCAGGCCGGTCTGCTCGAGCATCGGGATGAACTTCGACGGCGGCACCAGGCTGCCGTCCTCCGGGCTCGCCCAGCGGATCAGCGCCTCGGCACCGGTCAGCTTGCGCGTGGCGAGGTCGAACTTGGGCTGGTAGTGCAGCACGAACTCGCCGCGCTCGACCGCGCGGCGCAGCCGGTTCTCGAGCTCGAGGTCCTCGGCGATGCGCTCGGTCATCTCCTGGGTGTAGAGGACGAACAGCTCGCCGCTGCGCGAGCGCTTGAGCGCCGCCTCGGCGTTGCGGAACAGCGACTCGGCGTCGGCGCCGTCGGCCGGGAATAGCGCCACGCCGGAGCGGAACGACACGCGCAGCTCGCGCCCGTCGATGACGAAGGGGTCGCGCGTCACGGCGGCGTGGCCTTTCTGCAGGCGCTGGGCGAGGTCCTCGTGCGGCCCGAGGTCGGGGACGACGATGGCGAACTGGTCGGCGCCGATGCGCGCCACCCGGCTCTCGTCGCGCGCGGCAAGGCGCACGCGCTCGCCGATCTGCCGCAGCAGCTCGTCGCCGACCTGGCGCCCGAGCGTGTCGTTGACGATCTTGAAGCGCTCGAGGTTGACGATTACCAGCGCGAGGGACTGCCCGGCGGCGCGGGCGGCTTCGAGCTGCTGCACCAGGCGCTCGAGGAGCAGCGTGCGGTTGGCGAGCCCGGTGAGCTGGTCGTAGTACGCGAGGTAGCGAACCCTCTCCTCTTTCTCGATGTGGTCGAGGCCGAAGCCGATGTCGCCGGCGAGCTCCTGCAGGAGGCGCTGCTCCTGCTCGTCGAAGGCGTCGGCCTCGTTCGCATGCAGCCCGAGCGCCGCCACCGGCGTGCCGCCGAGCGATATCGGCAGCACCCCGACCGAGCGCACGCCGCGCTCGGCCAGCGCCGGCTCGAGGATCAGCGGGCTGCCCTCGAGCTGGTTGACGAACAGCGCCCGGTTCTCGCGCAGCGCGCGCGCGACGATGCCGTGCCCTCGCGGCGCGTCGTCGCGCAGCGAGAGCCGCTCGCACAGCCGCTCGAGCAGGTCGCGCCCCTCGCCGGCGCTCGCCGCCGGCGCGAGCCGGCCGGCGGCAGCGTCGATGCCGGCGATCCAGGCGAAGCGGAAGCCGCCCAGCTCGACCGCGATGCGGCAGGCCTCCGCGAACAGCTCCTGCCGCTCGCGGATGCGTACGATGGCGCCGTTGATGCCGCTCAGCACCGCGTAGACGCGGTTCAGCCGCCGGATGCGGTCTTCGGCGCGCTTCTGCTCGGTGACGTCCAGCAGCGTCACGAACCAGCGCGAATGGCCGCGCGCGTCCGCCGCGCCGATCGGCTCCATCGTCTGCAGGACGTGGATCAGCGGGCCGTCGCCGCGGTACATGCGGTACTCGAGCATCGTGCGGCGGCCGGCGCGCGCGGCGTCGATGGCCATCGCGCGAAAGTGCTCGCGGTCCTCCGGGTGCAGCAGCGCGAGCGACTCGCGGGTCGAGCGCGGCAGGTCCGCCGGCGCGCAGCCCATCAGGTGCGGAAAGGTCTCCGAATAGCGCTCATAGTCGCCGCCCGGCCCGATCACCACGTAGGCGAGGCCCGCCATCTCCTGTGCATGGCGCAGGCCCGCTTCGCTCTCGCGCAGCGCGCTCTCGGCGTCCGGCGTGACGCGCGGGGCTCCCATGGGGCCAATCTAGCACCACGCTCAAGCCGCCGGTGAGGACAAAGCCACGCTCAGGACGACTGCGCAAAAGGCCGCGCCGCCCCCGGTGCGGCTGCGCACACCTTGCGGTCGATCGCGCTACTTCGAGGTGCCGCCGACGGCCGCCGGCGAGCTCTTGGCGGCCATGCGCTTGATCAGGCCGTCGACGCCCTCCTGCTTCACCACCGCGTCGAACTCCGAGCGGTAGGTGAGCACCAGGCTCACGCCCTCGACGACGATGTCGTAGATCTTCCAGCCAGAGTCGGTCTTGTGCATCGAGTAGTCGATCTGCACCGGCTTGGCGCCGGGCCGGGTGTACTGGTTGCGCACGGTGGCGTCGGTGTCGCCGGGCTTCATGCGCACCGGCAGCACCTTCATCGTCTGCCCCTGGTAGGTCGAGATCGCGCTCGAGTAGGTGCGCACCAGCATGCGGCGGAACTGCTCCACCAGCTGCTTCTTCTGCTCCGCGCTCGCCTGGTTCCACGGCCGGCCCACCGCCAGGCGCGTCGCCTCCTCGAAGTCGACGTGCGGCAGCACCTTTTCCTCGGCAAGCTTGAGCGCCTTCTCGCGGTTGCCGGAGGCCAGCTCCTTGTCGCTCTTCACCGCGTCGAGGATCTCGGCGGTCACCTTTTTCACCAGCTCCTCAGGGCCGAGCTCCTGCGCGTAGGAGAAAAGCGGCAGCGTCAAAAAACAGAGGGCGAATAGAAGCCTCATGCGACCTTCTCCTTCTGCTGCTGCTTGAACATGCCGGGCTCGAGCGAATGGCGCTCGAGCAGCCGGTAGAACTCGGTGCGGTTGCGCCCGGCAAGCCGAGCCGCCTTGGTCACATTGCCGCCGGTGATTTTGAGGATCCGCACCAGGTAGTCGCGCTCGAAGGCGCGCCGCGCCTCATCCAGCGGCGTGAGCGTCGTGTCGCGGGCATCGAGCGCCTGGCGCAACAGCGACTCGGGGATCACATCGGTCGCCGCCAGCGCCACCGCCTGCTCGATCACGTTGAGCAGCTGGCGCACGTTGCCCGGCCACGGCGCGACGACGAGGACTTGCATCGCCTCCGGCGAAAAGGCGAGGCGCCCCCGCCGGTAGCGCTCCGCCAGCCGCGACAGGAAATGGTTGGCGAGCATCGGGATGTCCTCGCGCCGCTCCGCGAGCGTGGGGATGTAGAGCTTCACCACGTTCAGGCGGTAGTACAGGTCCTCGCGAAATTCACCTGAAGCGATTCTCTCTTCGAGCTTGCGGTGGGTCGCGGCGACGACCCGCACGTCCACGTCGAAGCTTTCATGCGAGCCGACCGGCCGGATTTTTCTCTCTTCCAGGGCTCTCAATAATTTCACTTGTAAAGGCAAAGGCATATCGCCGATCTCGTCGAGGAACAGCGTGCCGCCCTGCGCGGCCTGGAACAGGCCGCGGCGGTCGGAGACTGCGCCGGTGAAAGAGCCTTTCTTGTGGCCGAAGAGCTCCGACTCGAGCAGCCCTTCCGGGATCGCGCCGCAGTTCACCGCCACGAACGGCGCCTCGCGCCGCGGGCTCGCCCGGTGGATCGCCTTCGCCAGCAGCTCCTTGCCCGTGCCGCTCGCGCCAAAGATGCACACGCTCGCGTCGGAGGCCGCCACGCGGCGCGCCTGCGCCAAGAGGTCCTCCATCGCCGAGGAGCGGGTGATCATCTCCGCACGCCACTCCTCGCTTATGCCGGCCGAAGGACTGGACAGTCGCAGCGCCTGCGCCACCGTATCCAGCAGCACTTTCGGCTCGAAGGGCTTGGTGAGGAACGAGAACACGCCGCGGCGGGTGGCCGCCACGGCCTCGGGGATGGTGCCGTGCGCGGTGAGAATGATGACCGGCAGCGAGGCTGCGTCGCGGTGGATGGCGTCGAACAATGCCATGCCGTCCATGCCCTGCATGCGCAGGTCCGTCACCACGACCTGCGGCCGCGCCACGGCGAGGCTCGCCAGCGCCTGCTGGCCCGACTCCACCGCCGTCACCGCGTAGCCGGAGGCGGTGAGCCTCATTGCGATCAACTGCAGCAGGTCCTTGTCGTCGTCAACCAGCAGGACCTTGGGATTCTCGCCGCTCATGAGCGTGTTGTTTCCTTCCGCGTTGCCAAGCATGTAAATCGAACCGTGCAATTTTTACGGACCGTCGTTACGCGGCGTCGGCCAGCGCACGCGCCGAACGGCGCGGCAGCGTCACCCGGAAATGGGCCCCGCCGCCCTCCGCCTCCGGCACCACCGAGATATGCCCGCCGTGGGCCTCGACGAGCTCGCGGGCGATGGCGAGGCCCAGGCCGCTGCTCTTGACGCCGCCCTCCGCCTTGCTTCTTCCCTTGAAGAATAAATTGAAAATCGACTCGCGTTCTTCCGGCGACACCCCCGGCCCGGAGTCGTGCACTTCGATCACCGCCTCGCCGCTCGCCACGCGCGCGCGCACCACGATGCGCCCGCCCGGGGGAGTGAATTTCACCGCGTTGGAGAGCAGGTTGTCGACCACCGAGCGCAGCTTGTCGGCGTCGGCCTCGAGGCTCGCCGCCTGCGCGTCGACCTCGAGCACTAAGCCCTTGGCGCGCGCGGCGAGCTCGTGCTCGCGCACCGCCTCGTGCACCAGCGCGTCGAGCACCACCGTGCGCATCTCGAGCGAGGCCGCGGCGTGCAGCGCGCGCTGATAGTCGAGCAGCTCCTCGATCAGGCGCTGCAGCTTGATGCTGTTGTCGCGCATGATCGTGACCACCCGGCGCTGCATCGGCGCGAGGGGGCCGGCGACCTCGTCGTGCATCAGCTCGGCGCCCTCGCGCAGCGCGGTGAGCGGCGTCTTCAGCTCGTGCGAGACATGGCGCAGGAAGCGGTTCTTCTGCGTCTCGAATTCCTCCAGGCGCCGCCGCAGCCAGTCGAGCCGGCGGCCGAGATAGCGCAGGTCCTCGGGCCCGCGCACCGCGATCGCCTTGGAGAAGTCGGCGCCGCCGAGCTGGCGGATGGCGGCGTCGATCTCGACGATCGGGCGCGCGATATAGCGGGTCAGCGCGAGCGCGATGATCAGCGCCACCGCGGTGCCGAGCAGCACCAGCACGTAGAGGCCGCGCTGCACGTTCTCGGCCTTGTTGCTGAGGCGTTCGACCTCGCGGTCGACGATGCGGTTGTTGATGGCGAGCACGTCGCGCGCGCTTTCGATCAGGCCGTCGACGCGCAACGTGATCTCGGCCGCCTCGACGCGGCGGCGCGGCGCGGCGGTGAGGAGGTCGTAGAGGCCCTGCTCCTCGCCGATCGCGCGGGCGAGCGCCGCACCCTGCACTCCGTCGAGCGGCAGCTGGGCGATCTCGTCGGCCAGCTGGCGGAAGCTGCGGTGCACGCGCGCATAGGCGACCGCGAGCTCGGGATCGTCGAGCAGCGCGAGCTGCTGCGCGAGGCGCTCGATCGAGCCGATGCGGTCGACCAGCGCGCGGCTCGCGCGCGCCGCCTGCGACGCGTTGTACACCGCACTGCGGCTCTGGGTGGCGAGCCGCTCGGTGCTCCACGCCGAATAGGCGAGCGCGGCGACCAGCGGCACGATCACCAGCGTGAAGCCGGCGAGCAGCAGGCCGAGGAACGAGCGGGGATAGTGCACAGTCATGAATATTCCACGGCATTGGACCGAGGCCAATGTCTGCGGTTCACGACGCCTCAGGGCGCGGACTGTCGCTGATTGACGACGATCGCCAGCGGCTGCGCCGATGCGCGAGCGAGCGCAGCGCGCAGGCGCTCGAGCGGGCGCGGCGAGGTGCGGCCGGCGACCACCAGCGCGCCGCCGGCGAGCGCGGCGAAAATCTCGAGGTCGGGGCCGCGCGCCGCGGCCGGCGTGTCGATGACGATGACGCGGAAGTGCTTCGCCGCCGCCGCGAGCAACCCCTTCAGGCGCTCGCCGCCGAGGAGCGCAAGCGGGTCGCGCCCGGCGCCCCCCGCCACCAGCACGGCCAGGTTCTCGTTGCAGACGTGCGGCTCGACCTTGGTGCCCTTCAGGTAGTCCGCCAGCCCGCTCCGATTGGGCAGGCCGAAGGCGACATGCAGGCCGGGCGAGCGGAAATCGGCGTCAATCAGCAGCGTCTTCTCGCCCAGCCGGGCGAAGGCGGCGGCGAGGTGCGCGGCGAGGTAGGTACGGCCCTCGCCCGGCTGCGCGCTCACCACCGGCAGCACCGCGCGGCCCGGCCGCAGCCAGTGATCCAGCAGCTGACGAGCGAGGCCGCGCATCGCATCCTCGCGCAGCGGCCGTACGGCGAGCAGCGGCGCGCCGAGCACGCGCACCAGTTCGCGCTCGGTCGGCTCGCGGCGGCGCGAGGCCGTCGCCAGGCAGGCGATCGCGGTGCCGCAGCCGATCGCCACGGCCGCCGCCACGATCAGCGCTGTCGTCATATAGTGACCCGGCAGTAGCCAGGCCGCGACAAGCAGCGCGCCTGTGCCGACCGAACTAGTCCAGGCGAGGGAGGCGGCGGCCCCGCCGAGGTGGAACGGAGCGTCGCGATCATGCGACATTCAGTGCTCCTTCAACGACGCGAAAAACACGGCTTACATGAACCGACGCATCCGTTGTGCGCTCTGCCTGCTGCTCGCGGCGCCCGCCGCGCAAGCCTTCGACTCGGTCGACACCCTGCCCTATACCTTCACCGGCATCTACCCGGCGTACCCCGCCGAAGAGATCCGTCCGTTCTCGGCCTACGCCGAGGCCGGCTACGAGTACGACAGCAACCCGTTCCGCTTCTCGAGCAGCCTGCCGAGAAGCTCCGACAACGTGCTGCGCTACGGCGGTGGCGCGCGCTACAACGCCCGCGTCGTCGGCCGCCAGAGCATCCTGCTCGAGGGGCGCGCGGACTACTACGACTACCAGAAGTCGGACGTGCTCGACCACTGGGCTTACGACGTGCTCGGCGAGTGGCAATGGGAGCTGACCAACTCGCTCTCGGGCGCGCTCGGCGGGGAACACACCTTCCGCATCGCCGATCCCTCGCAGGTGCAGCGCGAGACGCGTCAGGACGTCACCCTCGACCGCGCCTACTGGAACGGCGCCTACCGCTTCGCCGCCGACTGGCGCCTGCGCGGCGCCCTCGAGGGCGACAAGGCCGAGCGCCAGCGCCCCGGCCTGGCCGTGGTGGAGACGAGCTCGAGCACCGTGCGCGCGGGCATCGACTACGTGACGCAGCTCGCCAACACCTTCGGCATCGAATACCGCGAGAGCAAGGGCGATGCGCCGGTGAGCGACCTGGTCGACCCGAGCGGGGCGTTCATCGGCAACGACTACCGGGAGAAGGAAGTGGCCGGCGTCGTCTCTTACGGCGCCACGACCCAGTTCCGCGTCGGCGGCCGCCTCGGCCATACCGAGCGCACGTACACCCTGCTCGCCGATCGCGACTTCAACGGCACCACCTGGCAGGCGCTGGTCGAGTGGCTGCCGGGCAACAAGACCATCCTCGGCTTCGAGACCTACAAGGCGCCGCAGAGCTTCATCGACGTCGACGCGAGCCACGTCGTCGTGCGCGGCAGCGCCTTCACCGTGAGCTGGGCGCCGCTCGTCAAGGTGGTGTTCTCCGGCCGCCTGTTCGAGGAGCGGCGCCAGGCGGTGGGCACGGCCGACGAGATCCTGCTCGGCCTGCCGCTGCGCGACGAGACGGTGCACGGCTACCGCGTCGGCGCCGGCTGGGAGCCGCTTCGCTTCTGGCAGGTGGGGCTGGGCTACGAGCATAACGAGCGCACCTCCAACGTAGCGCTGCGCGATTACAAGGATGACCTCGTGTCGCTCAACCTGCGCTACCGCTTCTAGCGCCCGTAAACATCCTCGAAGCGGACGATGTCGTCCTCTCCGAGGTAAGCACCCGATTGCACCTCGATGATCTCGAGGGGCAGCTTGCCGGGGTTCTCCAGGCGGTGGCGCGTCCCCGGCGAGATGTAGGTCGACTCGTTCTCGGTCAGCAGGAAAGTGTCGGCGCCGCGCGTGACGCGCGCGGTGCCGCGCACGACCACCCAGTGCTCGGCGCGGTGGTGATGCATCTGCAGCGACAGCGCCGCGCCCGGCTCGACGACGATGCGCTTCACGCGAAAGCGCTCGCCGCGCTCGAGGTCATCGTAGGTGCCCCACGGCCGGTGCACCTTGCGGTGCGCGAGGCACTCCTCGCGCCCCGCCGCGCGCAGCTGCGAGACCAGCGCGCCCACCGCCTGCGCCTTGTCCTTGCGCGCCACCATCACCGCGTCCGGCGTCTCGACCACCACTACGTCCTCGAGGCCGACGCAGGCGAGCAGCCGGCTCTGCGAAACGAGCAGCGCGTTCTTCGTGTCGGCGGCGTGCACGTCGCCGTGCACCACATTGCCGTCGGCATCCTTGTCGCCGATCTCCCACAGTGCGTCCCAGGCGCCGACGTCTGACCAGCCGGCGTCGAGCCGCATTACCACGGCTTCTAGGGATGTTTCTTTGGTGATTTTTTCCATCACTGCGTAGTCGATGGAGTCCGCTGGGCAGGCGGCGAAGGCCTGCGCGTCCATCTTCACCAAGCCGTTGCTGCGGCTTCCCTGCCGGTAGGCGCGCTCGCAGGCGGCGAGGATGTCGCGGCGCAGGTTGCCGATGAGGTCGATCCACACCGAGGCGCGCACGGCGAAGATGCCGGCGTTCCACAGGAACTGGCCCGACTCGAGGTAGCGCGCCGCCGTCGCGGCGTCGGGCTTCTCGACGAAGGCTTCGACGAAGCTCGCCGTCGCGTCGAGCGCGCGCCCGGCGCGGATGTAGCCGTAGCCGGTCTGCGGCGACGAAGGCGGCACGCCGAACGCCACCAGGTGGCCCTGCCCGGCGAGCGCGGCGGCGCGCTCGGCGGCCTGGCGGAAGGCGTCGCTGCGGGCAAGCACATGATCCGAGGGCATGGCGAGCAGCACCGGGTCGTCGGCGGTGACGGCATGGACGGCGGCGAGCGTAAGCGCGGGCGCGGTGCCGCGGCCGAGCGGCTCGAGCAGGATCGCGCGCGGCTTGCGCCCGGCGACACGCAGCTGGTGCTCGACCATGAAGCGGTGCGCCTCGTTGCACACCACGAGCGGGGCGCCGGCGGCGGCGAGGCCGTCGCAGCGCAACGCCGTCTCCTGCAGCAGCGTGCGCTCGCCGTTCAGGGCGTGCAGCTGCTTGGGGAAATGCTCGCGGGAAAGCGGCCACAGGCGCGTGCCCGAGCCGCCGCACAGGATCACCGGCTGGATCATCGTGGGGGTCACGCCCAGCTCGATCACGACTTCTCCTTGTTGTAAGAAGCTACAAGGCGCGCGCGAAGCGGCGTCGCTCTCCGAACAGCTTCTGGTAGCTCCAGTGTGCGATGAAGCGGGCGTGGTAGTCCGCCTGCGCGCACTCCCCCATCTGGCGCATTTTTTCCGGGAACGCCTCGGCCCACGTCATGTGGCGGGCGAGCTCGTACGGGGACTCGAAGAGAAGCCCGTTGCGCCCCGGCTCGACGAGCTCGGCGGCGGCACCCTGCCGGCAGGCGAGGACGGCGAGGCCGCTCGCGAACGCCTCCATCAGGACGCGCTCATCGTGCGCCTCGGCAACCACCAGGTAGGCGGCGCGCCGCATGCGCTCGCGCCGCTCGCCGGCGGGCAGGCCGTCGAGCGTCTCGACCGCGAGCCCACCGCGGCGCTGCCGGCTTTTTCCCTTCATTCGGGACGCCACCGGCGCGTCCGGTACTCGATCTTCGGCGTCTTCTTCGGGGCGGCGGGCGGCTGGGTGGGCTGCGCCTCCGCGGGTTGCTGCGCAGTTTGCTGCGTATTTTTCTGATAGACGGCGACCTTCACGCGCCGCGGCTCGCGCTCCGGCGCCTTGTGCTGCTCGGATTCGCGGTGCTCGTGATGCTCCTGCTCGCGGCCGTTGCGGCCGCGCAGGCGGCCGGAGGCATAGAGATAGCCGGCGGCGGTGGCTGCTGCGCTCATGTTTCTCGTTTCCTTGGCAAGGACTTCAATCGGGCATCCAGCTGGCTCGCGACTCGAGCAGGCGCCAGTACGCGCTGCCCGCGCAGGCACCGCTTCCGCGCGCGTGGTGGAGCACCGCGCCCAGAAGGTAGACCAGCGTCAACGCACCTATCACGCGCGGACGCCAGGTCCATTCGGGATAGGCCTGCACGGCGAAGGCGTGCGCGTGCCGCATCGCCGTGCGCAGGAAGCGCACGCCGGGCACTTGGCGGCGCAGCGCGCGCTGCACCATCAGGTAGTGGAGGACGTCGTCGAGCGGGCTCGCCTCGGCGTGCGCCTGCCCCCATTCGTAGACGAAAAGCTGCGCGCCGAGCGTGCGGATGTTCCAGGGCGCGAAGTCGCCCTGCGACAGGACGTAGGGGCCGGTCCAGTACAGGAGCGCGGATTCGCAGTCGCGATAGGCCCTTTGCAGCTGTCCTACGGATTCCTCGCTGCACATTTCCCGCAGATCCTGAATCTGCTTTTGCAGCCAACGGCAGCAACCCGAAGCTTCGAAATCCAGCGCGCGGAAGCGCGCCTTGCCGAGGGTGGCGAGAAAGCGCGCGTGGTCGGTAGTGAAGGCGCGCGTCTCCTGCCCCGCGGCCTGCGCCAGGCTCAAAACGAGGTAGCGATGGCCGTCGCGCCAGCCCTCCTCCAGCACGCGCGGCAGCTGGCCCTCGAGGGTGGGCTCCCCGGCGAGCTCGCGCAGCCACTGCGCCTCGCGCGCGAGCCGCCGGTCGCCTTGATCGTCGATCGAGGTCTTGACGAGCGAAAGCAGCAACGCGCTAGTCCCGACTCGTCTTCGGCGCAGGCCGCGTCGCGCCCGTGCCGGTCTGCTGCTGCCGGGCTTTGGCGGCGACGTAGGCTTTGCCCGTCGACGTGGCGAGCGGCAAGGCGACGAGCAGCGCGATCGGCACCGCGGCGAGGAAGATCCAGAATGCGTTGCGGTCGCGGCGAAGCTTCGAGTTCATGGCGGCCTTTTTGTCGGGAATGGCGAGGCCGCCGTTGCAAGCCGCGTGCCACCGTGCGGTGCGCTTGCAAATCAGAAACTTAGCGAAAACGCAGCGCTCGCGCGCGTTACCCGCGCGCGACGTCAACGATTCACGAGGCGTGTAATTGCTTCAGCGCTACTCGAGCTTCACGCGGGCCGAACGGATCACGCGCGCCCAGCGCTCGGTCTCCTGCTTCATGAACGCGGCGGTCTCCGCCGGAGTGAGGCCCATCGGCTCGGCGGAGAGATCCTGTAGCCGCTTCCTTACATCGACGTCCTTGAGCGCTTCGCGCACGCTCGCCGACACTTTCTCCGCAATGGCGGACGAAGTCTTCGGCGGCGCGACGATGCCGAACCAGGCCACGGCCTCGAAGCCGGGCAGCGTCTCGTCGAGCGCCGGCACGTCGGGCAGCGCCGGCGAGCGTTTCAGGCTCGCCACCGCGAGCGCGACGAGCTTGCCCGCCCTCACCTGCGGCAGGGAGACGCCGAGGTTGTCGCACATCATGTCGACCTGCCCGCCGACCAGGTCGGCGAGCGCCGGCGCGGTGCCCTTGTAGGGCACGTGAGTAATTGCCAGCGGTTCGCCTGGGGCGCCCGCCATCGACTTGAACAATTCCGCCGTCAGATGCGACGTCGTGCCGCTGCCCTGCGACGCATAGTTCAGCTTGCCGGGGTTCGCCTTCG
Source organism: Burkholderiales bacterium (assembly GCA_036496555.1). GTDB lineage: Bacteria > Pseudomonadota > Gammaproteobacteria > Burkholderiales > SG8-39 > SCGC-AG-212-J23. Next base: position 16,324 of record DASXKY010000103.1, read on the forward strand.
CGATGGCGATCAGCTCGGCCACCGACTTCGCGCCCACCTTCGGGTGCACCAGCAGCACGTTCGGGATCGCCGCGATCACGCTGACCGGCGCGAACCGGCTCGAGTCGTAGGGCAGGCTGGGATAGAGCAGCCGGTTGATGACGAGCGGCGGCGGCGGGCCCGAGAGCAGCGTATAGCCGTCGGGGTCGGACTTGAACACCAGGTCGGCGCCGATATTGCCGGCCGCGCCGGGCCGGTTGTCGATGATCACCGGCTGGCCCCACTGCGCCGAGAGCTTGTCCGCTACGCTGCGCGGCACCAGGTCGGCGGCGCCGCCCGCCGGGAACGGCACCACGATGCGCACCGGCTTCTGCGGCCATTCCTGTGCTTCCGCCTTTGCACAAAGAACAACGCACAGAAGCAGAGTGAACCATCTCATCGGCTCATTATAATCAGCCCGACATGCGAGCCTGGCCCGCCGAAGGCGCGACGCGCGTCCCCTACTGGGTCTACCAGGACGAGGACGTCTATCGCGAGGAGCTCGCGCGCATCTGGCGCGGCAATACCTGGAGCTACCTCTGCCTCGAGGCCGAGCTGCCCGAGCCGACCAGCTTCATTACGACCCACGTCGGCGACATGCCGGTGGTGGTCACGCGCGACGCGAAGGGCGAGCTGCACGCTTGGGAGAACCGCTGCGCGCACCGCGGCGCGCTGGTCTGCATGCAGCGCCGCGGCAAAGCCGAGCGCTTCGCCTGCATCTACCACAACTGGACCTACGACCACGCCGGCAACCTGACCAACGTCGCCTTCCGCAAAGGCATCGCCGGCAAGGGCGGCATGCCGGCGGATGCGAATCCTGAAAGCCAGGCGCCGAAAAAACTGAGAGTCCAGGCAATCGGCGGACTGGTTTTTGGTTCTCTCTCCAGGGATGTTTCCTCGCTGGAGGACTACATCGGGCCAGAGGTGCTCCCCAGGCTCAAGCGCGTCCTGCGCAAGCCGCTCAAAGTCCTCGGCGCCTATACGCAGGTGCTGCCGAACAACTGGAAGCTCTACATGGACAACGTGAAGGACACCTACCATGCGAGCCTGCTGCATCTGTTCTTTACCCGCTTCCGCATCAATCGCCTGACGCAGAAAGGCGGCGTCTTCGTCTCGAAGGGCGGCGCGCACCACTGCACCTTCACCGAGATGGTCGACGACCAGGGCGACGCGTATGAACGCGACGGCATGCGCACCGCCGAAGACAGATTTGTGCTTGAAAGACCGGAAATACTGCAGCAGGTCGACGAGTTCGGCGACCGCGTGTCGATCCAGATCCTGTCGCTGTTCCCCGGCTTCGTCCTGCACCAGATCCGCAACTCCCTCGCCGCGCGCCAGCTGGTGCCGCGGGGCATCGACCGCACCGAGCTGCACTGGACGCTGTTCGGCTTCGAAGACGACGACGAAGAGATGACCCGGCGCCGGCTGCTGCAGGCCAACCTGGTCGGCCCCGCCGGCTACATCTCGATGGAGGACGGCGCCGCCACCGGCTTCGTGCAGCGCGGCGTCGCCGGCTCGCCCGAGCGCGCTTCAGTCATCGAGATGGGCGGCGACGCCATCGGCTCGCAGGACTCGCGCATCACCGAAACCGCGGTGCGCGGCCTGTGGCAGGCCTGGCGCTCGCACATGGGCCTATAGCAAATGAATTCCAGGGAGGCGGTAGAAGACCTCCACGCCCGCTATGCCCACGCCCTCGACGACGACCGCCTCGAGGACTGGCCGGGCTTTTTCACCGAGAACGGCGTCTACCGCATCGCCACCGCCGAGAACGAGTCGCGCGGCCTCCCGCTGCCGGTCCTTTTCTGCGACTCGCGCGCCATGCTGCGCGACCGCGTGCAGTCGCTGCGCCACGCCAACATCTACGAGCCACAGCGGTATCGCCATATTGTGTCGTCTATTCTCGTGAAGGAAGTAGATGCCGCTCACGTGACATCAACGGCAAATTTTCTCGTCGTGCGAATCATGCAGGACGGCGAAGCCATGCTCTTTGCAAGCGGCGTCTACCGGGACCGTATCGTGCTCGCGCCAACGCCCCTATACGAAGAGCGCGTGGTGGTCTGCGACTCGCGGCGCTTCGATACGCTCCTCGCCATTCCGCTGTGAGGAAACTCGTCGCCTGCGGCCTGGCAGCGTGCGCCGTCGCCGGCTGCGCCTCCGCCGAAGATCCCGGCGAAGCGCTGGCGGCCGAGAAGCGGCCGTCTGCCCGGCTGCATATCGAGCATATCGGCAGGGCGGACCACGTTGAGGTGCGACTGCTGCGCGGGCCGATGAAGGAGTGCCAGGTCGGCGATGCGGCGGTCCTCGCGAGCTTCGGCTCCCTGCGACAAACGCAGGACGTCTCGATCGCGGCCGAACGGCCGGTCACGCTCGACATCAGCTCCGCCATGCCGGCGGTGCGTTGCGAATTCCGGGCGCGCTTCACGCCGGCGGCCGGCGCGCAATACCGCCTTGTCTACCGCACGCTGGCGGGCGGCTGCGCGCTGTCGCTCGAGAAGCGCCAGGACGGCGGCTGGAATGCCGAACCGTACGCCGATCCCGATCCGCAGTGCGATTCCAGGCCCGCCGGCGCTAAGTAGCGGTAGGATGGCCTCGCCGGAGGGACATCCGGGAGGGAGCGGGAGATGAAGATCAGGAAGATGCCGGCGGCCGGCTGGATCGTGATCGGGCTGGTGCTGGGAATCATCGTCGGCTACATGATTTTCGTGTCCTACCCGGACAAAAAGTCGGCGGCGCAGATCGCCGGCTACGTCTCGATCCTCTCCGACGTGTTCCTGCGCCTGATCAAGATGCTGATCGGCCCGCTGGTGTTCTCGACGCTGGTGGTGGGCATCGCGCACATGGGCGACGCCGCCTCGGTCGGGCGGGTGTTCGCCAAGGCGCTCGGCTGGTTCATCACCGCCTCGCTGGTCTCGCTCCTGCTCGGCATGTTCCTCGCCAACGTGCTGCAGCCGGGCCACAACCTCGGCCTGCCGCTGCCCGACATCGGCGCCTCGGCCAATCTCGCCACCGCCAAGTTCACGCTGAAGGATTTCGTCAGTCACCTGGTGCCGCGGTCCTTCGCCGAGTCGATGGCGAACAACGAGATCCTGCAGATCGTGGTGTTCTCGATGTTCTTCGGCGTCGCGCTGGCCGCGCTCGGCGAGAAAGGCAAGACGCTGGTGGCGGCGATCGACGAGCTGGCGCACGTGATGCTGGTCATCACCGGCTACGTGATGAAGTTCGCGCCGGTCGCGGTGTTCGCGGCGATGGCCGCCACCGTGGCGGTGAACGGCCTCGACATCCTGCTGCGCTTCGCGGTGTTCATGGGCGACTTCTACCTCGGCCTGATCCTGCTGTGGGGCCTGCTGATCGGCGCCGGCTTCGTTTTCCTCGGGCCGCGGGTGCTCAAGCTGCTGTCGCTCATCAAGGAGCCGTTCATGCTCTCCTTCGCGACGGCGAGCTCCGAGGCGGCGTATCCGAAGATCCTCGATGCGCTCGACCGCTTCGGCGTCAAGCGCAAGATCTCGGCCTTCGTCATGCCGATGGGCTACTCGTTCAACCTCGACGGCTCGATGATGTACTGCACCTTCGCCAGCCTGTTCATCGCTCAGGCCTACGACGTCCATCTCTCGCTCGGCACGCAGCTCACCATGCTGCTGATCCTGATGCTGACTTCGAAGGGCATGGCGGGCGTGCCGCGGGCGTCGCTGGTGGTGATCGCGGCGACGCTCAACCAGTTCAACATCCCCGAGGCGGGCCTGCTGCTGATCCTCGGCGTCGACACCTTCCTCGACATGGGCCGCTCGGCCACCAATGCGGTCGGCAACTCGATCGCCACGGCGGTCGTCGCCAAGTGGGAGGGCGAGCTGCTGCCGCCGGCTCAGGCGACGGCGCAGGAGAAGCGCATCGAGGGCGGCGCGGTCGCGCCGGCGTAGCCTGCGATGAAGCCGGTCAGGCTCGCGCTCGTCTGGGTTGCCCTGTTCTCTGCCGCGGCGGCGTCCGCGCAGACGGACGACGCGCCGGTGGTGCTGAGCGGAACGCTCGCCAAGGTGCGCGCCGCAGGCGCGCTCACCATTGCGCACCGCGAGTCGTCGGTGCCTTTTTCCTACCTCGGCGCCCGCGGCGAGCCGATCGGCTATTCGGTCGAGCTCTGCAAGAAGCTGGCGGAGGCGATGGGCGAGGCGGTCGGCCGCGAGCTGCGGCTGAAATGGCTGCCGGTGACCTCCGAGACGCGGATGGAGGCGATCGTCTCCGGCCAAGCCGACCTGGAATGCGGCTCGACCACCAGCAACCTCGAGCGGCAGAAGCTGGTGGCCTTTTCGCCCGTCATCTTCGTCGCCGGCACCAAGCTGCTGGTGAAGCGCGGCTCGCCGGTCCGCTCCTACCGCAACCTCGCCGGCAAGACGGTGATCGTCACGGCGGGCACCACCAACGATGCGGCGATGCAGGCGATCGGCAAGCGATTCAAGCTCGACTTCCAGCTGGTGCGGGCGCGCGACCACGCCGCCTCCTACGCCCGGCTCGAGTCGGGCAAGGCCGACGCCTTCGCCACGGACGACGTGCTCCTCTACGGCCTGCTCGCGCAGCGCAAGACGCAGAAGGAGTACCAGGTGGTGGGGGAATTCCTGTCGTACGATCCCTACGGCATCATGTTCCGCAAGAACGATCCGCAGCTCGCCGAGCTGGTGAGGCGCGCCTTCCACGACCTCGCCGAGGACGGCGAGATCGAGCGCCAGTACAAGCGCTGGTTCCTGCAGCGCCTGCCCGGCGGCGGGCAGAGCCTCGACCTGCCGATGAGTCCGCAGCTCGAGACGATCATCCGCACGATGGCGGAGACGAAGCCGGAATAGATGCACGCCATGATCGAGCATTCTCTCGACGCCTCGAACTCCATCCTCAAGATCAGGCCCACCGCGGCGCTGCGCAAGGAGGACTTCGCCGAGCTCGCCAAGGTAGTGGACCCGCACATCGAGAAGACCGGCGGGCTTGCCGGCATCATCGTCGAGGCGCCCCAGTTCCCCGGCTGGGACAGCTTCGGCGCCCTGGCCGCCCACCTGCGCTTCGTGCGCGAGCACCACAAGAAGGTGAGGAAGATCGCCATCGTCACCGATTCCGCCCTCGGCAGCGTCGGCGAGAAGCTCGGCTCGCACTTCGTCGCGGCGCAGATCAAGCATTTCCCGGCCAGCGCGCACGACGCGGCGCGAAAATGGGTGCTTGGCAAATGAGCCGCTGGCTCGCGCTGCTCTGCGCGCTGCTCCTCGCCGCGCCGGCCACCGCGCAGCAGACCAAGCGCTTCGAGCTCGACTTCGGGCCGGTCGAGCTGGACCGCACCGGCTGGCACGACTACAAGCTCGCCAACCTGCCCGACGAGGACCTGGTCTTCGGGCTGAAGATCACCGCGCCCGACGGCTCGCGGCTGCAGCACCTGCCCAAGGCGCGCGTGCGCATCACGCTGGTGAACGAGAACGGCGATACGGTGTTCGATGCCGGCGACGAGCTCGCCAACTGGACGCGCGCCGAGTCGACCCAGTCATGGTTCCTTTACCTGCGCGGCCTGAACGAACGCCCGCGCGGTCCCGACGGCGGCTGGGGCACCTACGCCCACCCACGCAAGGGCGGCAGCTACACCCTGACCGTCGAGACCGTCATGTCCGATGTGACCATGTCGAAATTCGTCGTCCGGCTCATGGGAGTAGGCGGTGGCTGGAAGTAAGATGGCGGCCCATGCCGAGCTGGCTCCTCCCCGCCCTCAAGGCCGTGCTGCCGCACGTGGGCAGCATCGTCGACGCGGCGCTCCCCGTGTTCACGCGCAGGAAAACCCCATCCGCCGACGTCGTCCAGCAGCAGATCGCCGAGCTGCAGGCGGCCGCCGAGCACAATGCGGAGCACGTGAAGGAGCTCGCCGGGCAGCTCCAAAGCACGGTGACCGCGCTCCAGCAGTCGGCGGCGATCGCCGACCTGCGGCTGCGCCGCATCACCGTGACGGCGGCGATCTCGGTCGCGATCTCGGTGGCCTCGCTGCTGGTCGCGGTCTTCTCCTACCTGCGCTGGTAAGCATTCGCCCATGACGAGCCAGATCTCCCCCGCAACGCAAAAGGACCTCGCGCCGAGCGGCAAGCTGCGCGTCGGCCTCAACTACGGCAACTTCCTCCTGGTGCTGAAGGACAAGCCCGACGGCACGCCGCAGGGCATCGCGCCCGATCTCGCGCGCGAGCTGGCGAAGCGCCTCGAGATGGGGTTGGAATTCGTCAAGTTCGACGCCGCCGGCAAGCTCGCCGACGGCGTGAAGACCGGCACGTGGGACGTCGCCTTCCTCGGCAACGAGCCGCAGCGCGCCGCCGAGATCGCCTTCAGCGCCGCCTACCTCGAAATCCCCGTCACCTACCTGGTGCCGGCCGGCTCGCCGGTGCAAGGTATCGCCGACATCGACCGCAAGGGCGTACGCATCGCGGTCGCCGACAAGAGCGCCTACCACCTGTTCATGATGCGCGAGCTGAAGAACGCCGAGCTGGTGAGCGCCGACGGCATCGACGGCTCGTACAAGCTGTTCATCGAGTCGAAGCTCGACGCGCTCGCCGGGCTCAAGCCGCGCCTGCTCACCGACCAGGCGAAGAACCCAGGCTCGCGCGTCCTGGAGGGGCAGCTCACCGCGGTCCAGCAGTCGATCGGCGTGCCGAAGAGCCATGAGGCGGCGGCGCGCTACCTGAGGGAGTTCGCCGAAGACGTCAAGAAATCGGGCCTGGTGGCGGAGCTGATCGCGCGCCACAAAGTGCCGGGCGTGACCGTCGCCAAATGATTCTGAAGCTGCTGGTGGTGTGGCTCATCAACGCGCTGGCGCTGATGGCGGTGGCTTACCTGATGCCCGGCGTGGTGGTGTCGAGCTTTGCCTCGGCGCTGGTCGCGGCGCTGATCCTCGGCCTCGTCAACGCGGTGGTGCGCCCGGTGCTGTTCCTGCTCACCCTGCCGGCGACCATCCTCACTCTGGGATTGTTCATCTTCGTGCTGAACGGGCTGCTGTTCTGGTTCGTCGGCTCGTTCATCCAGGGCTTCTTCGTCGCCGGCTTCTGGTCCGGCGTCTTCGGCGCGATCGTGTTCAGCCTGATTTCGTGGCTGCTGTCGGCCCTGCTCCTCCCATCAGAAGCGCCTCGAAGGCAGGGGCCTCCAGCGGCTCGCTGAAGTAATGCCCCTGCCACTCGTCGCAGCCTAGCGCGAGCAGCCGCTCGAGCTGCGCCTCGCTCTCGACGCCCTCGCCGGCGATGGCTAGGCCGAGGGTCTTGGCGAGCGCGGCGATGGCGCGCACGATCGCCTCGTCGGCGGGCTGCGAGTCGATCGCGCGCAGGAACGACCTATCAATTTTCAGCTTGTCGACCGGCAGCAGGCGCAGGTAGGCGAGGCTCGAGTAGCCGGTGCCGAAGTCGTCGACGGCGAAGCGCACGCCGAGGCCGCCGATGCGGCGCAGCGTCTCGAAGTTGCCGGCGAGGTGCGACATCAGCACGCGCTCGGTGATCTCGAGCTCCAGGCGCGAGCCCTCGACCCGGTTTTCGCGCAAGGCGTTCCTCAGCCTTTCGAAATAGGCGTCGCCCTGCGCGAGCTCCGCGGCGGAGACGTTGAGGGCGAACCACGGCTCGCCGGGCAGGCTCTTCCGCCAGGCGCCGATCTGCGACAGCGCGCGCTCGAGCGTCCATTCGCCCACCGCGCGGATCAGGCCGGACTCCTCGGCGAGCGGCACGAACTCCTGGGGCATCAGCAGGCCGCGCTCGGGATGGCGCCAGCGCACCAGCGCCTCGGCGCCGACCACCTGCCCGCTGCCGCGCACCGCTCGGCCTTTTAGTACCGGGTGCCAGTTGAGCACGAGCTCGCCGCGCGTGAGCGCGCTGCGCAGCTCGTTCTCGAGCGTGAGGCGCGCCGCCGAGCGCTGCTGCAGCGTCGGCGAGAAGAAGCGGAACGTGCCGCGCCCGCTCTCCTTCGCGTAGTACATCGCGGCGTCGGCGTTGCGCAGCAGCTCGAGAAAGTCGCGGCCGTCGCTGGGGTAGACCGCGACGCCGATCGAGACGCCGACGTTGAGCGAGCGCCCTTCGACGGTGAACGGGCGCGCAAGGATGGCGAGCACGCGCTGCGCGAGCGCGGCGGCGTCCTCGTTCGACTTCATCCCGTTCCACAGCAGGACGAACTCGTCGCCGCCCAGCCGCGCCAGCGTGTCCTCGCGCCGCAGCGTGCCGCCGAGGCGCTCGGCGACCGCGCGCAGCAGCGCGTCGCCCGCGGCGTGGCCGAGCGAGTCGTTCACCAGCTTGAAGCGGTCGAGGTCGATGCAGAGCAGCGCGAGCTGGCTGCGCCCGCGCGCCGCGGCGAGGATCGCCTGCCCGACGCGGTCGGACAGCAGCCAGCGGTTGGGCAGGCCGGTGAGCACGTCGCGCGTGGCGAGCGACTCGATGCGCGCCTCGGCCTGCTTGCGCGCGGTGATGTCGGCGGCGGTGCCGCGCCAGCCGGCGAGCGCGCCGGCGGCATCGCGCACCGCCACCGCGCTCACCGACAGCCAGATCGCCGCGCCCGACTTGGTCACCGAGCGGTATTCGAGGGAGCGCCAGGCGCTGCCGCCGGCGGCGTTCTTCTCGAGCCACGCCTCGACCGCACGCTCCTCGCCGAGCGGCATCAGCTCGTGCGGCCGGCGGCCGAGCAGCTCGGCGCGCACGAAGCCGAGCACGCTTTCGGCGCGCTCCGACAGGTAGGTGTAGCGCCACTCGCGGTCGACCTCCCAGACGAACTCGCCCGAGGCCTCGGCGACGTCGCGGAAGCGCTGCTCGCGCTCGGCGAGCGCCTGGTTCTGCCGCGCCTGGTCGGTGACGTCGCGGAACACCGACTGCGCCACCAGCCGGCCGCGCTCGAGGAACGACACGCCGGCGCCGTCGACGACGATCTCGCGGCCGTCGAGCGCGATCAGCTTGCGCCGCTCGAAGCCGAGCCAGCCCGGACCGGCGTGCAGGTAGCGCAACCGCTCGCGCAGCCGCTCCCGGTAGGCGGGCTCGACCAGCTCTTCGAGCGCCATGCCGGCAAGGCGCTTGGGCGAGGTGGCGCCGAGCAGCCGGGCCGCGGCCGGGTTGGCGTATTCGATGATGCCGCCGTTGGAGTGCACGATGACGCCGTCGGGGGCGAGCTCGACCAGCAGCCGGTAGCGCTGCTCTGTGTCGCGCAGCGCCTCCTCCGCGCGCTTGCGGTCGTCGATGTCGGCGACGGTGCCCGACATGCGCAGCGCGCGGCCGTCGGCGTCGCGCTTGATCACCTGGCCGACCGTGCGCAGCCAGCGCCAGCCGCCGTCCTCGGTGCGCACGCGATAGTCCGCGGTGTAGACCGCGCTCTCGCCCTTCAGGGCGCCGGTCATCGCCGCGGCCATCGCCGGCCGGTCCTCGCGGTGCACCAGATCAAACAGATCGCCATCCTTGTTCACGCTCGCCGCCGGCTCGCGGCCGAGGAATGCCGCCCAGCCGCCGCCGAGGTAGACCTGACGCGAGGCGAGGTCGTAGTCCCACTCGGCGAGGTTGCCGCCGCCGAGCGCGAGCTCGAGCCGCTCCTTGGCCGCGGCGAGCGCGATCTCGGCGCGGCGCTGCTCGGTGACGTCGCGGCCGACGCCGCGGTAGCCGAGGAAGCGGCCGCCGGCGTCGAGCCGCGACTGGCCCGAGATGATGTGGATCTGGCGCGCGCCGCGCGCGTCGGCGCGCGCGATCTCGAGGTCGAAGAACGGCTGCTGCGCGAACAGGCGCTCGCGCAGCGCCTGCAGCGCGCGCGGGTCGACCTCGACGCCGGGCACCTCCCAGATGCGCCGGCCGTAGGTCGAGGTGTCGCCGAAGAAGGTGGCCACCGTCGCACCGCCGGAAATCCAGGTGGTGCGCAGCTCGCCGTCGGTCTCCCAGAACCAGTCGGCGGAGAGCGCGGTCAGGTCGCGGAAGCGGGTCTCGTTCTGCTGCGCCTGGGTGAGCCGGCGGATGGTGCGCAGCGCGCCGAGGTACATCACCAGGTACACGATGCCGCCCGACAGCGCGGCGAGCAGCATGAAGTCGAGGATCAGGTTCAAGCCAGCCGGCCGCCGGCTTCCTGCACCGGCGGCGCCACCTTGAGCACTTCCTCGATCGTCGTCAGGCCGGCGCCGACCTTCATCGCGCCGCTGATGCGCAGCGCCTTCATGCCTTCCTTGAACGCCTGCTCGCGGATGGCGGAAAGATCGGCATTCTGATTGACCAGAGTTTTGATCTGCAGGGAGTAGACCAGCACCTCGTAGATGCCGACCCGGCCCATGAAGCCGGTCATGCGGCACTCGAGGCAGCCGACCGGCTTGTAGACCTTCGCCGGATGCTTCGACTTCCAGGGCGCGACCAGCCCGTCCCACGCCGCGGTGTCCTCGGCGCGGTGCTGCTCGACCGGCTGCTTGCAGTGCGGGCACAGCGTGCGCACCAGGCGCTGCGCCATGATGCCGTTCAGCGTCGCGTTGAGGAGGTAAGGCGGTACGCCGAGCTCGAGCAGGCGCGTGACTGCGCTGGGCGCGTCGTTGGTGTGCAGGGTCGAGAGCACGAGGTGGCCGGTGAGCGCCGCCTGCACCGCCATCTCGGCGGTCTCCAGGTCGCGGATCTCGCCGACCATGATGATGTCGGGATCCTGCCGCATCAGCGCACGCACGCCGTCGGCGAAGCCAAGCTCGATCTGGTGCTGCACCTGCATCTGGTTGAACGAGGACTCGACCATCTCGATCGGGTCCTCGATGGTGCAGACGTTCACTTCCGGCGTGGCCAGCGTCTTCAGCGTCGAATACAGCGTGGTGGTCTTGCCCGAGCCGGTGGGGCCGGTGACCAGCACGATGCCGTTCGGCCGGTTGGTCATCTCGTCCCAGCGCTTCTTGTCTTCGTCGGAGAAGCCGAGCTCCTTGAAGTCGCGCACCAGCACCTCGGGATCGAAGATGCGCATCACCAGCTTCTCGCCGAAGGCGGTGGGCAGCGTCGACAGGCGCAGCTCGATCTCGGCGCCGTCCTGGGTGCGCGTCTTGATGCGGCCGTCCTGCGGCCGGCGCTTCTCCACCACGTCCATGCGGGCGAGGATCTTGATGCGGCTGGTCATGGCGTTCAGCACGCCGGCGGGCACCTGGTACACCTGGTGCAGCACGCCGTCGATGCGGAAGCGCACCATGCCCTGGTCGCGGCGCGGCTCGACGTGGATGTCGCTCGCGCGCTGGTCGAAGGCGTACTGCCACAGCCAGTCGACGATGCGCACGATGTGCGCGTCGTTGGCGTCGAACTGCTTGTTGTCCTTGCCGATCTCGATCAGCTGCTCGAAGTTCGACAGCCCCGAGCCGGTGCCGCCGTGCGTCTGCTTGGCGCCCTTCATCGACTTCGCCAGGTTGTAGAACTCCACCTGGTAGCGCTCGATGTCGGCCGGGTTGGCGATCACGCGCTTGATCGTGCGCTTGGTCATGCGCTCGATCTCGGGCTCCCAGTCGCGCACGTTCGGCTCGGCGGTGGCGACCACCGCCTCCTTCGGCGTGACCCCCACCGGCAGGATGCGGAAGCGCGCGGCGTACGCCGAGGACATGACTTCGGTCACCGCGCTGAAGTCGATCTTCAGCGGGTCGATGTGGAAATACGGCAGGCCGACGCGCTTGGCGAGCCACTCGGCGAGGACGTCGAGCGTGAGGCTGGTCGCGCCGCTCTTCCATTTCTGCTCGGCGACGATCTGGATCGGATGCAGGGCGCCGCGGTAGTAGCGCCGCTCCTTCTTGAGCTGCGCGGCCGTTTCGGCGGCCACCAGCTTGTCCTCCACCAGCCAGTCGAGCACCTCGGGCAGGCCCAGCCGCTGGTTGGAAGGCGTCTTCACAGCTTCTTGCATACGAATCAAGACTATACCGGGAAAGCTAGAATGCGGCATGGACGACACGCCGCTGATCCGTGACGCAATTCGCCAGATCCAGGACCTGATCGCCGAAGCGACCGGTCAAATGTTGCAAGGCGACGCCGAGCGGCGCCTCGGCAGCTTGCTGAAAGGCGCCCTCACCGGAGAGTCGAGCCTGGGCGGCGTGCGCAGCGATTTCTCCGACCGCGACGTCACCATCATGATGGCCGACCTGCGCGGCTTCGCCGCCATCACGGCGAGCTACCCGGCAAGCCAGGTGCTGGGCGTGCTGAATCGCTGCTTCTCGAAGATGAGCGAAATCATCGTGCGCCACTACGGCAGCATCGACAAGTTCATGGGCGACGCGATCATGGTGGTGTTCTCCGGCGACCTCGGCGAGCCGCGCGGCCACGTGCGCCGCGCGCTCCTCTGCGGCATCGAGATGCAGATCGCCATGAACGAGCTGCGCGGCGCCCACCGCGACGAGAACGTGCCCGAGCTGTTCATGGGCATCGGCATCAACACCGGCCGCGTGGTCGCCGGGCTGATCGGCTCGGAGGTCTACCGCGCCTACACCGTGATCGGCGAGGAGGTGAACCTCGCCTCGCGCATCGAGGCCTTCAGCCTGCGCGGCCAGGTGCTGATCAGCGAGTCGACCTACGGTCACGCCGCCGACTTCGCGCAGGTCGGCGAGCCGATCGAGGTCCACGTCAAGGGCAAGAGCAGCAAGGTGCGCATCCGCGAGGTGCTCAGCATCCCCTCGCTCGGCAAAGAGGTGCCGCGCCAGGAGATCCGCCGCAGCCCGCGCGTCGAGGTGCGCCTGCCCTTCCGCTACCAGCGCCTGCGCGGCAAGACAGTCGAGGACGTGGTCGAGGAAGGCACCATCCGCGACATCGGCTACCACGGCCTGCTGGCCGAGCTCGAGCGGCCGGTCGAGCTCTACACCGAGATCAAGCTCGACGTCGAGCTGCTGCAGGTCGACTACGAGGCGCGCGACATCTACGCGCGCGTGGTGAAGGTGAGCCGGCGCGGCGACGCGTTCCTCGCTGGCCTCGAGTTCACCTCGCTCAGCGCCCTCAGCAACGAGAAGATCCAGGTCTTCGTGCAGCTCGCGCTGCAGAACGAAGAGCGGCGCTGATGCCGGCTCTCAATTCGGACGTGAAGTTCCGCGAGGTGTGGGCGTGGTCGATGTACGACTTCGCCAACTCGGGCTACACCACCGTCGTCATCACCGCCGTGTTCAGCGCCTACTTCGTGAGCGTGGTCGCCGGCAACGCGCCCTGGGCCACCTTCGCCTGGACCGCGGCGCTTTCGGTGTCCTACGCGCTGGTTCTCCTCACCGGACCGCTGGTCGGCGCCTGGGCGGACGCGCACGCCGCGAAGAAAAAGCTGCTCGTCTATTCGACGATCGGATGCGTGTTGTTCACCGCCCTGCTCTACTTCGCCTCGCCCGGCGCCGTTGCACTGGCGCTGGCGCTGATCGTCTTCAGCAACTACTTCTACGGCGTCGGGGAAAACGTGATCGCGGCGTTCCTGCCCGAGCTCGCCGACTCCGACGCGATGGGCCGCGTGTCCGGCTGGGGCTGGGCCTTCGGCTACCTCGGCGGCCTCGCCGCGCTCGGCATCTGCCTGGTCTACATTCTTTCGACGAACCAGCCTGCGGCCGTGACCGTACCCGTAAGCATGCTCATCACCGCGGCCTTCTTCGTGGCCTGCGCAACCCCGACATTTGTTTTTCTGGGAGAAAGAGCAAAACCTCAACCCCAGAGCGGCAAGCCGCTCGCCCGCGTCATGCAGACGCTGCGCCAGACGCGGCAGTACAAGGACCTCGGCCGCTTCCTGCTCTGCATCCTCTTCTACCAGGCGGGGGTCAGTGCCGTGGTCGCCCTCGCCGCGATCTATGCCGAGCAGGCGATGAAGTTCACCACCCAGCAGACCATCCAGCTGATCCTGGTCGTCAACGTCACCGCCGCCATCGGCGCCTTCGGCTTCGGCTACCTGCAGGATGCGATCGGCCACGTGCGCGCGATCGCCCTGACCCTGGTTGGATGGCTGGTGATGATCGGGATCGCCTATTTCGCGAGCACCGCTGCGACGTTCTGGATCGCGGCGAATTTGGCCGGCCTGTGCATGGGCTCCTCGCAGGCCGCCGGCCGCGCGCTGGTCGGCTACCTCGCGCCGCCCGCGCGCCTCGCCGAGTTCTTCGGCCTGTGGGGGTTCGCCGTGAAGGCGGCATCGATCTTCGGCCCGCTCACCTACGGCGCGGTGACGTGGATGTTCGCCGGCAACCACCGCCTCGGCATCCTTACCGTCGGCGCCTACTTCGTCGTCGGCCTCGCCTTGCTGGCGGGCGTCGACGTGGCGCGCGGCCGCGCTTCGGCGCTGGCGCGCTGAAATTCGATGTCGGCGTACCAAGCCTCGGTGTATTCGCCGGTATTGTCGGTGTCGGTCATCACGCCGTAGGCGACGAGCTTGCCCGGCTCTTCCTTGAACACCGAGCGGTAATCGGCGAGGACGTCGCGCTGCAGCTTTTGCCACTGACCGACGCCGCCGGTGCCGGTCGAGACGACGATCATCTGCACGCGCCGCGTGTACGGGTTGGGGATGACGCTGTCGACCTGCGCGCGATTCGCCCAGATGTACATCAGCGTGGCATACGGCAGCGGGCGGCCGGAGACGCGGCCGACGATCTCGATCGCCGCGCGGTCGCGCACCGGCAGCTTGGAGAGGTCGCCGTCGAAGACGAGGATCAGGCGCGCCGGCGCATCCTCGCGGTGCGAGCGGGTGTTGTCGGCGGTGGCGATGAGGCGGCTGATCTTCCAGCTCCAGCTGAGGAGCGGCCGCTCCCGCAGGTCGAAGGCCGCCGGGCGCATCAGGCTGGAAGCCGAGGCGCTCGAGGTGGCGTGCAGGACCTGGCGTCCGCCATCCTTCTCCAGGGCGTAGAGCGTCGGTTTCTTGTTGTCGGTGACCTTGACGGCCTCCCAGCCGTCGATCTGCGCTACCACGGGCGCCGAGGCCAGCATGAGCACGAATGACCACGCGGAAGGGCAGCCTAAAATAGCCCGCGTCATCTGTCTTCCTTATCCTCCCAAGCTCTATTGTCGTCCATCCGGGGACTCCTGTTCGCGCTCGCCTGCGTCCTCCTCGCCGCGCCAGCGCGCGCGCAGGAGGCGGAGGTCAAGTATCGCCTGGAGATCGACGCACCCAAAGAGCTGCGCGAGGCGCTGAAGACCGGGCTGCAGCTCGAGCGCTGGCAGGCCGACGAGCAGATGAGCCCGGAGCTGCTGCGCCGCCTCGCCGACGAAGCGGTTGCCGAGGCCACCCAGGCGGCGGCGGCCTACGGCTACTTCTCGGCGCGCGTGAGCTATACGCTCGACCGCGACGCTAGCCCGTGGCTCATCGCGCTGCACGTGACGCCGGGCGAGCGCACCGCGATCGCCGCGGTGCAGCTCGACTTCGCCGGCCCGGCGGTGAGCGACCCCGAGGCGGCCAAGCTCCTCGCGCGCGTACGGCGCGAGTGGACTCTGCGTCCGGGCATGCCGTTTACGCAGGAGGCGTGGGAAGACGCCAAGCGCGACGCGGTGCGGCGGCTCTCGTCGTGGCGCTACGCCGCGGCGCGCATCGCCGCCAGCCGCGCCGACGTCGACGCCGGCAAGCACGAGGCGCGCCTTTCGGTGACGCTCGAAAGCGGCCCGCCGTTTCGCGTCGGCGCGCTCGAGGTGCGCGGCAACAAGCGCTATCCCGACCGCGTGGTGGCGAATCCCAATCCGACCAAGCCGGGCGACACCTACGACCGCGAGCTGCTGGCGATCTACGCGCAGCGGCTGATGCAGACCGGCTACTTCGCGAGCGCGCGCGCCGACGTCGAGGCGGACCCGGCGCGCGCCGGCGACGCGCCGGTGCGCGCCTCGGTGATCGAGGGCAGCAGCCAGCAGGTCGAGACCGGCCTCTCGTGGAATACCGACGTCGGCCCGCGCCTGGAGCTCAGCTACCGTGACGTCGACGTGCGCGACTCGTCCTGGCGCTGGCGCAACACGCTGCGCCTCGACAAGGACACGCAGGAGATCCGCACCGACCTCGACTCGCCGCCGCAAAAAGGCGGCAACTGGTGGAACGGCTTCGCCGGCGCGCGGCACTCGATCGTGCAGAACGACGACGTCACCTCGACCTCGGGCGGCCTGACGTACAACTTTCCCGGCCGTGCCTCGCCCTCCTCGCTGCTCATCGCCGCCACCTTCGAGGAGGAGCGGCTGCCCGGCGCCGCGCCCGACCAGCGCAACGCCCTCTTCTTCGGCGCGCACTACGGCTTTCGCTCGACCGACGATCTGATCCTGCCGCGGCGCGGCTTCTTCGGCAACGTCACCGCCGGCGGCGCACCCGGGCAGGTGTCGACCACCTCCTTCGGCCGCTTCACCGGCACCGCCAACCTCCTGCTGCCGCTCGGCCGCCGGGATGACCTGACGGTGCGCGGCGAGGGTGGCATCGTCGTCGCGCGCCGGCGCGAGGGCATCCCGTCGCAGTACCTGTTCCGCACCGGCGGCGACCAGACGGTGCGCGGCTATGCCTTCGAGAGCCTCGGCGTGCAGCGCGGCGACGCGGTGATCGGCGGGCGCTACATGGCGTGGGGCAGCGTCGAGGCGACGCACTGGATGAGCGACGTGTGGGGCCTCGCGGCGTTCGTCGACGCCGGCGACGCCTGGGACATCGGCAACTTCGATCCCGCCGTCGGCGAGGGCGTCGGCGCGCGCTTCCGCACGCCGATCGGCCCGGTGCGGGTCGACATCGCCTACGGCGAGAAGACCAACGCCTGGCGGCTGCACTTTTCGGTCGGCTTCGTGTTCTAACGCTGCATGAGGTGGCTGCCGACCCTGCTGCTCACGCTCGCCGCCGCGCTGCTCGCCGCGGCGGTGTGGCTGCTCGGCACCGAGAGCGGCCTGCGCTGGGCGCTCTCGCACGCACCGGCCGAGCTGGCGGTCGAGGAGCCGCACGGGGTTCTCGGCGGCGAGATCACGGCCAAACGCATCGCCTGGCAAGGTATCGAGGCGCGCGGCGTCGCGCTCCAGGTCCACCTGCTCGCGCTGCTCGGCGACACGGTTTCGGTCGGCCCGGTCCGCGTCGACGCGCTGGACATCAAGCTGCCGCCGGCGAAAGGCGGCGAATCCAAGGGCGGACTGCCGCTGCAGATCAAGGTATCGGATGCGCAGGTGCGCTCCGTTACCTACGAGGGCTACGAAGTGAACGACCTCGCCCTCGACTATTCGGGCAGCGCGAACGGACACCAGATCGACGCTTCGTTCCGCGCCGCGGGCGCTCGCGCGACGCTCAAGACGAGCCTGAACGCGCGCGCCTGGCCGACCGCGCTGCGCGCCGAGCTCGAGGGCGTCAACCTGGCGCTGATCGACCCGGATTATCCGCAGACCGCGCTGCGCGTGCTCGTCGACGGCCGCGGCGACGAGAAATCCGCCACCGGCAACGTGGCGGTGGAAAACCCCGAGGCCGGGCCGCTCGACGAGGAGCGCCTGCCGCTCGCTCGCGCGCAGGCGCGCTTCTCGACCGACTACGCCGCGGTCTGGTTCGGCGCACTGACGGCGTCGCTGCAAGGCTCGGGCGCCCTCGACGGCAGCGGCAAGGCAGGCCGCGGCGGCGCCGAGTTCGAGCTGCGCGTGCGCGAGCTCGACCTGCGCGCGCTGCGCTCGAGCCTCGCGCGCACCCGGCTCGCCGGCACGCTTGCGCTCGAGGCGCAGCCGCAGGCGCAGCGACTGCGCGGCACGCTCGCGCAGGACGATCTGAGCCTCAGCGCGGACGTCGAGCGCCGCGGCGACGACGTCGAGGTGCGCTCGCTCCTCGCGCGCGCAGCGGGCGGCGAGGCGAGCGGCCGCGGCCGGCTGAAGCTCGGGAAAATGCGCGCTTCGCCGATCGAGTTCGAGGCCGACCTGCGCCTCGCGCACTTCGATCCGGCGCGTTTCGGCGACTACCCGCAGGGAAGCCTGAGCGGCCGCGTCAAAGGCAGCGGCTCGCTCGGCGGCACGCGACAGGGATCGTTCTCGTGGGAGATCGCCGGCAGCACCCTCCTCGGCCAGCCGCTGGCGAGCAGCGGGCGCGCGAAGCTCATCGGCCAGCGCGTCGCCGACGCCGACGCGTGGGCGACGCTCGGCGCGAACCGCGCCACGGCGAAAGGCGCGTTCGGCGGCGCGCGCGACACGCTGGCGTGGACGCTCGAGCTGCCGCAGCTCGCCGCCCTGAACGGCAACCTCGGCGGCCAAGTGAGCGCGCAGGGCAGCGCGCGCGGCGCCTGGACGCGGCCGGAAATCAATCTGCGGGCGAGCGGCAAGGCGCTGCGCATTCCGGGCCTCGCCTTCGACACGGCCGCGCTCGAAGCCTCGGGCACGCTCGACGCGCACACGGGCGAAGTGCGCGCGCGCAATGCCGACCTCGACCTCAAGGCGCGGCTGAAGGGCGGCTGGCGCGCCGGGCGCTGGACGGGCGAGCTCACCGCGTTCCAGAACGCCGGCACCTATTCGTTAGCGCTGCAAAAGCCGGCGCCGCTCGAGATCGCCGCCGGGCGCATCGCGCTGGGACTCTTCGAGGCGCGCTCCAGCGATACCCGCATCACGCTCGAGTCGCTGCGCTGGCAGGAAGGCCGGCTCGACAGCGCCGGCAGCTTTGCGGCCCTGCGGGCCCAGACGCTGCTCGATGTCATGGGAGAAAAGCGCCTGGCGGGTGATCTCAGGCTCGACGGCGAGTGGTCCCTCGTTTCGTCGCCGAAGCTGAACGGCCGCGTTTCGCTGCGACGCTCTGGCGGCGATCTCGCTCTCGCCGGCCCGCCCGAGGTGGCGCTCGGGATCTCGCGCGCCGCGCTCGACGCGCGCCTCACCGACGGCCGCGTCGACGCGGTCCTGGACCTCGCGACCCGGCTCGGCGACGCACGCGTCGAAGGGCGCGCCGAGGGCCTGACGCCGGATTCGGCGGCGAGCTACACCGCGCAGATCGATCTGAAGGAGCTGCGCCTGCTCACCGAGCCGCTGTGGACGCAGGTGCGCCTCGCCGGACGCGTGGGCGCGACGCTGCGGGGCTCGGGGACGCTCGGCCGGCCGAAGCTCACCGGCAGCGTGCGCGGCGACGCGCTCGCCTTCGAGGCGCCGCCGTACGGCATCTCGCTCGGCGGCGGCGTGCTGCGCGCGGAGCTCGACGGCGACCGCCTCAACATCACCGAGGCGAGCATCGCCGGCGGCGAAGGCCGCTTCAGCGTGCGCGGCTCGCTGCCGCTGCGGCTCGCCGAGGGCGGCACCGCGCTCGAGTGGCGCGCCGAGCGCTTTCGCGTACTCAACCGCCCCGACATGCGGGTGATGGTGAGCGGCCGCGGCGAGGCCGGCTTCGACGGGCGCAAGCTGGCCCTCCGCGGCGAGCTCCTCGCCGACAGCGGCCACTTCGAGGTGCGTCAGCGCCGGCTGCCGACGCTCGACGACGACGTGGTGGTCGTCGGGCGCGAGCGGCCGGAGGCGGAAAAGCGCGCCCCGCTTCCACTCGACCTGGATCTGCGCGTCGACCTCGGCGAACACCTCACCGTGCGCGGCTACGGCTTCGACGGCGGCGCCGCCGGCCAGCTCCACGTCGTGACCAGCTCGGCGGGCGAGTTGCTCGCGCAGGGCCGCGTGCGGGCCGTGCGTGCGAGCTTCTTTGCTTACGGCCAGAACCTCGACGTCGATCCCGGCGCGCTCGTCTTCGACGGGCCGCTCACGCGCCCCGCGTTCGACATCACCGGCTGGCGCCGCCACCAGGCGGTGGAGGCCGGCGTGCACCTCACCGGCACAGTGGATCAGCCGAGCGTCGAGCTGGTGTCGAATCCGCCGGTGTCCGACCCGGAGAAGCTGTCATGGCTGGTGCTCGGCCGCGCGCCGAGCACCGCGAGCGGCGCCGACCTCGCCATCCTGCAGGCGGCGAGCGGCGCGCTCCTCGCCAGCGACAAGCCGCCGCTGCAGCGGCGCATCGCCTCCCGCTTCGGCCTCGACGAGATGACGGTGCGCAGCAGCAGCGAGCTGGCGACGCGCAACTCGATCGATCCGACGACCAACGTTTTCGCAGTGGGCAAGCGCCTGTCGAGCCGCCTCTACCTGAGCTTCGAGCAGGCGCTGGGCGCGACCGCGGAATACCTCGTGAAAGCGGACTACTCGCTCACGCAGCGCCTCTCGCTGCGCGGCCAGACGGGAACGACGAGCGGGGTGGGACTTTTCTACCGATTCGCCTGGGACTAGGTCCTACAAATACTCCTCGGCGCACTTGATGATGTCGGTGTTCGTCGCCTTGTCGAGGCACGGACGCGCATCCTCTTGGCGCCGGTTCGTATGCTTCGCCGGCTTGGCCGCGGTGGGCTTGGCCGCCTCTGCGGATTTGGCCGGTGCCGCCTGGATCGGCTGCTCCTTGATCGGCTCCGGCTTGGGCGCGGCGGGGGCCGGGGCTTGCGCCGCAACCGCGCCTGCCACCGACAGCAGCACCGAAAACACAATGAGTTTCATAGACCTACCCCTTGTTCCTGAAGGGATGCGCAAGCATATCCTATATTCAGGACAAGGGCAGGCCGGAGCTTTCCCCTTCCAGCGCGGCGAAATCGAGGTCTGCGCAGATGACGTACGGCTTGCCGTCGACCTCGCAGGCGAGCGACAGCGTAAGGCAGTGCTTCGGGCCGGTCACCGACAGATACGGGCGCGTCGTCTGGATCGTGCCCGGCGCGGCCACGGCGCGGCGGAAATAAGGCTTGTTCTGCCAGTTGGTGCCCGGCGAGGGCAGCATCGGCTCGAGGCGCAGGTCGCGCGCCGAGGCGTTGTGCTCGGACTCGAGGTTGGAGCCGACCTGGGTGCCGTCGCCGGCAATCAGGTAGCAGCGCTGGGTGCACGGCAGCGCGAGCAGCGGCACCGCCGCGGCGCCGTGGCCGTCGCCGCGGCCGAGCGCGCGGCCGGCCTCGGTGAGCGCGCGCAGGTAGGGATCCAGCCGCGCCTCGCGGCGCGCCTGCATCTCGAGCGTCTCGGCACGGAAACCGGCGTGCAGGTTGAGGAACATATCGCGGCAGATGTCCGCCGGCGGCAGATCAGTGGCCGGGCTCGCGAAATAGTGTCCCTGCAGCAGGTCGGCATTGGCCTCCGCGGCGCATAGCGCCTCGGTTTCGGTCTCGATGCCTTCGACGCAGACCAGCGCGCCCGCCTCGTGCAGCACCGAGACGATGCCGCCGAACATGCGTCGCGCGAGCGGCTCGACGCTCACCCGCCGCGTCATCTCGCGGTCGATCTTCACGATGTCGGGATGCAGCCGCCAGATGCGGTCGAAGTTCGAGTAGCCGGCGCCGAAGTCGTCGAGCACGATGATGCAGCCAAGCTCGCGGTAGTACTCCATCGCGGAGGCGAGGCGGCTCTCGTCGGCGAGCTGCGACTCGATCAGCTCGACCGCCACGCGGTGCGGCGGCAGCCCAGCCTCGCGCAGCATGCCGGAGAAGAACGAGCCGTAGTTGGTTCCCTCGACGGCGACCCACGGGTCGACGTTGAGGAACAGCCAGCTGTTCTCCTCGCCGAAGCGGACGAAGTTCGAGACGTGCAGGGCGCGGCACTGGCGGTCGAGCAGGACGCGCGTCTCGCCGAGCGGCACCTCGCTGAACAGCTCGAGCGGGTGCACCGGCCGGCCGCGCTTGTCGCGCGCGCGGATCAGGCCTTCGAAGCCGACTGCCCGGCGGTGCGCCGGGCTGAAGATCGGCTGGAAGGCGCTCGAAAGCTCCAGGTGCCCGTGCACAGGCACCGTGAACGACGCGAGCGAAGGATCCCCCACAGCCCCCATGGCCTGCACCTACCCTCCCTGAGCGAAAGCCAGTGTGCCATGCAATCCGCGGCCGGCTTCTACCCGAGACTGTGAAATAGCGTGATCTATTGCGTAGTTTCAAACATTTGTGCGTCGCGGAGCCCGCGGTATCATGCCCTTCCCCCAGGACCACCCTTCGACCTTTCTCCCAGGAGATTCAGATGATCAAAGTCGGCGACAAGCTGCCCGACGGCAAGCTGATGGAAAGCACCGAATTCGACTCCGGCACGCAGTGCGCGATGCCACCCAAGGAAGTAAACGTCGGCGACGCCGTGAAGGGCAAGAAGATCGCCGTGTTCGGCCTGCCCGGCGCCTACACCCCAACCTGCTCGGCGAAGCACGTGCCGGGCTACGTGCAGAACATGGACGCGCTGAAGAAGAAAGGCGTGAGCGAAGTATGGTGCGTCGCAACCAACGACGCCTTCGTCATGGCGCACTGGGGCAAGGACCAGAAGGCGCTCGGCAAGATCCGCTTCCTCGCCGACGGCAGCGCGGTGTGGGCCAAGGCGCTCGGCCTGGAGCTCGACCTGAACGGCCGCGGCATGGGCACGCGCATGAACCGCTTCTCGATGCTGGTCGACAACGGCGTCGTGAAGCAGCTCAACGTCGAGGGCCCGGGCAAGTTCGAGGTCTCCGACGCGGGGACGATGCTCAAGCAGCTCGGTTAGCGGCTGTCAGCGGCGGCGGGAGTTGTGCGTTATTACCCGGGTATTAACCCCAAAAGGACTGTCATGAAACTTACAGCCGTCATCACGGCCTGCCTGCTGGCCGCCTCCCCCGCCATTTTCGCCCAGACGCCCCCGAGCGGAGACGGCAAGCCGCCCGCCAGCAAAGACGAACGCCGCGCCAAGATGAAGGCGGCGCATGAGAAGGCCGCCAAGGCCTGCGAGGGCCAGAAGGGCGCCGCCCACGAGGGCTGCATGCGCAAGGAGTTCTGCGCGTCGGCCAAGGATCCGGGCCAGTGCGAAGCACGCGCGAAGGAAGGCCAGGCGCGCCGCGACACGGCCCGCCAAGCCTGCAAGGACAAGAAAGGCGACGACTACAAGGCCTGCATGCGCGAGCAGATGCACGCCGGCAAGAAGTAGATTCCAGTCCGCAGAAATCCTTCGGGACGCCCGTAGAATCGGGCGTCCCGATGTCTTTGCAGCGTTCCATCTTCGCCGACGGCGCGCGCGCCTCGCTGCCCGTGCTGAGCGCTGCGTTACGTGCCGGCGGCGGTGCTGACCGCCATCTGGGCCCCGGAACTGGCGCTGCAGGAAGGAGTCCTAGCCTTGTCGGCGCACAATGAGCGCCTGCTCGCGGGTGCGGTGGCGATCGCCGTGGCGTGGCGGTTCCGGCTCACCTTCGCTACGATCGTATCCGGGCTACTCGCCCTGCATTTCTTCGACTGGCTGCTATGACAAGGCTCCTCACCCGCTCGCTGCTCGCGCCGCTGCTCCTCGCTTGCGCGGCGGCGCTCGCTCAGGCGCCGCAGAAGGTGCAGTCGATCGAGGGCATCACCGAGTACCGGCTGGCAAACGGCCTGCGGGTGCTGACGCTGCCCGACCCCGGCATCGACACGATCACCGTGCACATCGCCTACATGGTCGGCTCGCGCCACGAGGGCTACGGCGAAAAAGGCATGGCGCACCTGCTCGAGCACATGCTGTTCAAGGGCTCGAAGAACCATCCCAACGTGAAGGACGAGCTCACCAAGCGCGGCGCGCGCTGGAACGGCACCACCGCCACCGACCGCACCAACTACTTCGAGACCTTTGCCGCCACCGCCGCCAACCTCGACTGGGCGCTCGGGCTGGAAGCCGACCGCATGGTGAACTCGCGCGTCTCGCGCGCCGATCTCGACAGCGAGATGACGGTAGTGAGGAACGAGTTCGAGTCGGGCGAGAACAGCCCCGGCGCGGTGCTGTTCCAGCGCATGCAGCAGCTCGCCTTCCCGTGGCACAACTACGGCAACGCGATCATCGGCTCGCGCTCCGACATCGAGCAGGTGCCGATCGACCGGCTGCAGCGCTTTTACCGCACCTGGTACCAGCCCGATAACGCGGTGCTGATCGTCGCCGGCCGCTTCGACGAGAAGCGCGCGCTCGAGCTGATCGCCCGGCACTTCGGCCCGATCCCGCGACCCAAGCGCGTCATGCCGGCGCTCTACACGCGCGAGCCGACGCAGGACGGCGAGCGCACCGTGACGCTGCGCCGCACCGGCGACAACCAGATCGTGATGTCGCTCTACCGCGCGCCGGCTGGCAGTCATCCCGACTACCCGGCGGTCGACGTGCTGGTGCAGCTCCTCGGCGACGCGCCGACCGGGCGCCTGCACCGCATGCTGGTGCAGAAAGGCCTTGCCTCGAGCGCGTGGGGCTCCGAGCGCGCGCTGCACGACCCGGGCTTCATGTCGTTCGGCGCGATCCTCGACAAGTCGGCGCCGCTCGCGCCGGCGCGCGCCGCCCTGATCGACGCGGTCGAGGACGCGGCCAAGGACGGCATCGGCCAGGAGGAGTTCGACCGCGCGCGCACGCGGCTGCTGAACGACTTCGAGAAGACGCAGCTCGAGACCGCAAGCCTGGTGCGGGCGCTGTCCGAGTTCCAGGCGATGGGCGACTGGCGCCTCTATTTCCTGTACCGCGAGCGCCTGCGCAAGGTGACGCTCGACGACGTGCGCCGCGTGGCGGCGCACTATCTCAAGCCGGCGAACCGCGTGGTGGGCGAGTTCATCCCGACCGAGGCGCCCGACCGCGCCGAGATCCCGGAGGTGAAGAACCTGCCCGGCGCCCTCGCCGCGTTCAAGCCCGAGGACGAGTCGGTGCATCTCGGCGAAGCCTTCGACCCCTCGCCCGCCAACATCGAGAAGCGCGTGATCCGCCGGGAGCTCGCCAACGGCATCCACGCCGCGTTCCTGCCGAAGAAGACGCGCGGCGGGCGCGTGGTGGCGAGCCTCTCTCTGCACTGGGGCGACGAGAAGAGCCTGTTCAACCGCGACGCCGCCTGCGGCTTCGCCGGCGGCATGCTGATGCGCGGCACGCAGAAAAAGACGCGCGCCGAGATCAAGGACGCCTTCGACAAGCTGAACGCGGCGGTGGGCATCGGCGGCGACGGCGCGAGCCTCGAAGTGCGCCGCGAGAACCTGGCGGCGGCGCTGCGCCTCGCGGCGGAGGTGCTGCGCGAGCCGTCCTTCCCCGCCGCCGAGTTCGACGAGCTGAAACGCGCCGCGCTCACCGGCGCCGAGGCCGAGCGCGGCGACCCCTCTGCCATCGCCGGCGTGCAGCTCGCGCGCCACCTCTACGCCTATCCCGAGGGCCACCCGCTCTACACGCCGACCATCGACGAGCGCATCGGCTGGATGCGCAAGGCGACGCTCGAGGATGCGGTCGCCTGCTACCGCGATTTCTTCGGTGCCACCGGCGCAGACCTGGTGGTGGTCGGCGAGTTCGATCCCGACGAGGCGGCGCGCCTGGCCGAGGAGTTGTTCGGCGGCTGGAAGACGCCGCATCCCTTCGAGCGCGTGCCGTCGCGCTACTTCGAGCGGCCGCCCTTCGCCAACGACGTGCTCACGCCCGACAAGGCGAACGCCGTGCTGCGCGGCGGCCTCAGCCTCGAGATGCGCGACGACCACCCGGATTTCCCGGCGCTCGTGCTCGCCAACCACCTGCTCGGCGGCTCCTCGGTGGCGCGCCTGCCGGGGCGCGTGCGCGAGAAGGAGGGCCTGTCCTACAGCACCTACAGCTCGTTCACCGCCAGCGCCTTCGACCGCGCGGCGTCGTTCCGCGTGGCGGCGATCTTCGCGCCCGAGAACCGCGCGCGCGTGGAGACGGCGATCCGCGAGGAGCTCGCGCGCGCGGCGCGCGACGGCTTTACGGCAGCCGAGGTCGAGGCCGGCAAGAAGTCGCTGCTCGAGGCGCGGCGCCTCTCGCGCACGCAGGACCGCCAGCTCGCGAGCCGGATGGGCTCTTACCTCTTCGCCAAGCGCACCTTCGCCTGGGACATCGACTTCGAGAAGCGCATCGCTGCGCTCACGCCCGCGCAGGTGAACGCGGCGCTGCGCCGCAACCTCGACCTCGAGCGGCTGTCGATCGTCACCGCCGGCGCGTTCAAGAAGTAGCGGCTAGCGCTTTTTCAGCAAGTCCCGGATCTCTTCCAGCAACTGCTCCTGCCGCGGCGGCGTCGGCGGCGCGGGCGGCGTCTGCTCGCGGAAGCGGTTGATCAGCTTCACGGCGACGAAGATCGACCAGGCGATGATCACGAAGTCGAGGCAGCTCTGCAGGAACTTGCCGTACTGGATCTTCGCGTCGCGGAACTGGAAGGCGAGCCCATTGAAGTCGACGCCGCCCATCAGCGTGCCGAGCAGCGGCATGACGATGTCGCCGACCAGCGAGGCGACGATCTTGCCGAAGGCCGCGCCGATGATGACGCCGACGGCGAGGTCGACGACGTTGCCCTTGAGCGCAAATTCACGAAACTCCCTCGCGATGTTCATGGGTAGCTCACCTCCAGGATTTCGACTGGTTGTTCCCCCGCCGGGCTGTGCAGCATCACCGTGTCGCCCTCGCGCGCCTTGAGGAGCGCCCGCGCGATGGGCGACACCCAGGAGACGTGGCCGCTCGCGGGGTCGACCTCGTCCGCGCCGACGATGGTCACCTCCCGGGTCTCGCCTGCCAGGCGCACCTTGACGGTCGCGCCGAAGAAGACCTGGTCGGTGTCGCGGCCGGTCGGGTCCACCACCTCCGCATTCTCCAGCCGCTTGATGAGGTAGCGCACGCGCCGGTCGATCTCGCGCAGCCGCTTCTTGCCGTAGAGGTAGTCGCCGTTCTCGGAGCGGTCGCCGTTCGACGCCGCCCAGGCCACCGTCTTCACCACCTCGGGCCGCTCCAGCTCGACGAGCTGCTTCCGCTCGGCCTGCAGCCGCCGGAAGCCAGTCAGGGTGATGTAATTCTTTCCGCCCGGCGGCGGCGCGGGCGCGCGCTCGCCCTCGGCTTCGTCGTGCTCGGTTTCCTTGACAAACGCCTTGGACATGGCGGGATCGATTTTATCCCTTGCAAGGCGGGGGCCGAGCTTTCAGAATTGCCCCTCACAGGGGGGGAGCAAGGGATGGCCGAGCGCCAAGAGCTCGATTTTCTGACCAAGCTGCGGATCCGCGAGCTGGTCCTGATGGGCCTGATCACCATCACCGCGGTGGTCGCCAACCTGCCGCAGGAATATGTCGAGGAAACCCTCGGCATCAGCCCGTCCACGCTGCTCGCAGTGCTCGCCATCGCGGTGATCATCGGACTGTTCCTGTACCTCAAGTT
Source organism: Burkholderiales bacterium (assembly GCA_036496555.1). Classification (GTDB taxonomy): domain Bacteria; phylum Pseudomonadota; class Gammaproteobacteria; order Burkholderiales; family SG8-39; genus SCGC-AG-212-J23. The sequence continues at coordinate 43,311 of DASXKY010000103.1, forward strand.
CTTTTTCTTCATGGCGGTGGTGCTGCTCGTCGCCGGCGCCAACCTGCCCGAGCAGATCGCCGACGGCCTCAACATCTCGAAGATCCCGATCTTCCTGGCCCTCGTCGCGCTGGTGGGCATCGCCGGCATCAACTACTTCGTCAAGCTGATGCCGACCGGTCTCGAGGCCAAGCCGCGCGAGAAAAGCAACGAGGGCATCAAGGCGCTGTTCTACGCCATCGAGAAGAACAACCTGGTGTACGCGCAGAAGGTGCTGTCGATGCACTTCGACCCCAACATGCACCACGACAACGGCTACACGCCCCTCGCCTACGCGGCGATGAAGGGCAGCCAGCCGATGGTGGAATTGATGCTGCGCAACGGCGCCGATCCGACGCAGACCACCAAGGAAGGCGACACCCCGGTCGAGCTCGCGCTGCGCTTCTCGCACGGCGAGGTAGCCGACTTGCTCAAGCGCGCCCGCCAGGCGGGCGACGGCAGCGCCTCGGCGGACGCGAGACCCGGCCCCGCCGCGCGGGCCAGCGCCTGACCGCGCTGGTATAATCTACTGTATGGATATTCAGCTCGCGGCCGCCGAGCAGGCGATCAGCCGCGATACGCTTTTAGAGAAGTACGCCAAGGGCGACGAAGGCAGCATTGCCGAGGTGCGCAGGCGGGTCGCGCGCGCCCTCGCCCAGCCCGAAGCCGAGGACAAGCGCGGCTACTGGGAAAAGCGCTTCCTGCAGGCGCAGGAGGAAGGCTTCATTCCCGCCGGCCGCATCAATTCCGCCGCCGGGGTGCAGCTGCAGGCGACGCTGATCAACTGCTTCGTGCAGCCGGTCGGCGACAGCATTTCCGGCGACGACGAAGGCATCGGCATCTACGGCGCGCTGAACGAAGCGGCGGAAACGATGCGCCGCGGCGGCGGCGTCGGCTACGATTTCTCGCACATCCGCCCGCGCGGCGCGTACGTGCGCGGCACCGACAGTCGCGCGA
>DASXKY010000104.1:0-10508 GCA_036496555.1 Burkholderiales bacterium
TCCAGGCCTTCTGCCGCCTGGCGAGCTGGATGCCGATCGGATTTTTCGACAGGCGGCGGAAGGCCTGGACGACGCGCACCATGGCGGCTTCGTTGTCGTCGGTGTAGAGGCCGGTGCAGCCGTGCGTGATGCGGCCTTCGCGCGTGACGCCGGTCGCCTCGACGACCGTCAGCCCCGCGCCCGCGATGGCGAGCTGGCCGAGGTGGATCAGGTGCCAGTCGGTCATCGAGCCGTCGTCGGCCGAGTACTGGCACATCGGCGAGACCGCGATGCGGTTGGGCAGGACGATGCCGCCCAGGGGTAGCGGCGTAAAGAGCTTAGGGTGCGGCAAGCTTGATTCCTCGATCGGAAAACGTTTTTCGTATTTCCTTGGCGAAAGCGACCGCGCCGGGCTGGTCGCCGTGCAGGCACAGCGTGTCGGCGGATACCGGCACGCGCTTGCCGGAGAGGCTGGTGACGTAGCCCTCCTCCACCATCGCCAGCGCCTGCGCCACGGCTTTCTTCGCGTCCTCGATCATCCCGCCGGGCTTGTCGCGCGGCGCGAGCGTGCCGTCGTCGCTGTAGCCGCGGTCGGCGAACACTTCACCCAGCACCGGGACGTTCTGCTTCTTCACGGTTTTCATCATGATCGAATTGGAAAGCGCGTACACCATGATGTTTCCCAGATCCTTGGCCGCACGACCCATGGCGTCGGAAAGCGCCTCATCGATCGCCGCCATGTTGTACAGCGCGCCGTGGCACTTGATGTGGTGCAGCTTGCTGCCGGCCGCGCGCGCGAACCCTTCCACCGCGCCCGCCTGGTAGACGACGAGGTCGTACATCTCCTGCGGCGTGATCTTCATGACGCGGCGGCCGAAGCCCTGGATGTCGGGAAGCGATGGATGCGCGCCGACGGCGACGCCATTGTCGACGGCGAGCCGCACCGTCTTGCGGATGGTCGCCGGATCGCCGCCGTGGAAGCCGCAGGCGACGTTGGCCGAGGTAATGAGGGGCATCACGCCGGCGTCGTCGCCCATCTTCCAGGCGCCGTAGCTCTCGCCCATGTCGCAGTTCAAATCGACGCTCTTCATGTCTTCAGCCGCCGCTCAGTTTCCATACTCCCACGCTATCGAGCGCAGCGCCGCGTCGAGGCGCTCCTTCGCGTCGCGCCGCAGCTCGCGCGCCGTCTCGAGGCTGCACAGCGCGAAGTGTAGCGTAGCGCCCGGCGCCATCTGCGCTACGCGCGGCACGTCGGCGCTGACGATCTCGGCGATGCGCGGGTAGCCGCCGGTCGTCTGGTGGTCGGCCATCAGCGCGATCGGCGCGCCGTTCGCCGGCACCTGCACCGAGCCGAGCGCCGTCGGCCCGGAGAGGATCTCGTCCGTCGAGGCGCGCGCGAGCGCCGGTCCGGCGAGGCGGAAGCCCATGCGGTTCGATTCCGGCGCCACCTTCCAGACCGTGTCGAAGAACAGGCGCTGCATCGCCGTGTCGAACAGGCCGGCGTGCTGGCCCTCGATGGCGTGCACCACGATCGGCTCGCGGTCGGGGACCGTGAGCGGCGGCGCCGACCAGCGCACGCTCGCGCCGCGCCTTCGCTTCAGCGCGGCGAAGCGCTCGGCCGAGACGTCCTCGGCGAGCGGCAGCGCATCGCCGTGGCGCAGCGCGCGGCCGTCGAGGCCGCCGAAATGTCCCGGCAGGTAGGTGCTGCAGCTGCCGAGCACCGGCTCGACGGCGAGGCCGCCGGCGACGGCAAGGTAGGCGCGCGCGCCGCGCACCGCACGGCCCACCGACAGGCGCTCGCCCGCGCGCGCGAGGAGCGGCCGGTTGTGCGGAATGGCGCCCTGGAATTCGGCGCCGCACAGCGCGACCAGCGTGTCGTGCTCGAACAGCAGCTCCGGCCCGATCACTGTGATCTCGAGCGCCGCCGCGCCCGGCGGGTTGCCGACCAGCGCGTTGGCGAGCGCGAGCGACACCGGGTCCATCGCGCCGCCAGGGCACAGGCCGAGGTGCTGCAGGCCGTGGCGGCCGAGGTCCTGCACCGTGGTGAGCAGGCCCGGCCGCACCACGCGGATGCTCACGGGTTCTCCTTGCGCATCTCGAACTCGCGCCGGTCGATGGCGTAGAAGCGCACGCGGTCGCCGGGCGCGAACAGGCTCGGGCTGCCGCGCGAGGCGTCGAACGCGACCAGCGGCGTGCGGCCGATGATGTTCCAGCCGCCCGAGATGGCGTAGGGGTACACCACCGTCTGCTGGTTGGCGATCGCGATCGAGCCCGCCGGCACCATCGCGCGCGGCGTCGCGCGGCGCGGCATCGAGAGGTCCGGGTCGAGGCCGCCGATGTACGGATGGCCGGGCGAGAAGCCGACCATCAGGACCCGGTACTCGCCGGCGACGTGCCTGTTTATTATTTCTTCACTGCTTATTTTCAGGCGCTCGGTGATTTCGCCCATATCCAGCGCAAACTCGGCGTCGTAGCACACGGGCACTTCGACCTCGCGGCCGAGGTCGTCGGCATCGGGCAGGCCCTTCTTCATGCACAGCTCGACCAGCTCCGCCGCCGTCTTCGCCACGTCGCCGTCGAAGCCCGGATCGAAGTGCAGCGCCACGCCGCCGAGCGCCGGCACCACGTCGCGGATGCCGGGCACGGCGCGGGCGACGATCGCCGCCGCGAGGCGCTGCGCCACCGCGTTCACCTCGAGATCGAGCGTGCGCGAGAACTCGACGTAGGCCGCGAGGTCGCCGAGCGGAACGACGCCGAGCGGTTTGGGGAGCCTAGCCAAGGATGCTGTCGCGGCGGACCATGGCGTGGATGCCCTTGTTGCCGTCGACGAGCTGCGTCACGTGCAGGTCGCAGGCGAGGCTGCAGAAGACGTAGGCCTCGGCCGGCCGCCAGCCCCTCATCTCGACCAGCCACGCGATCATGTCGCGCAGCGCCTGCTTGGCCGCGTCGTCGAGGTCGGGATCGAGGCCGAGCGTGATGTAGTGCGTCGGCGTAATCGCGCGCGGCATCGCCAGCCGCATCTCCTTGTGCACGATCAGCTCGAAGGTGCCCTTGAGGCAGGTCTCGAGAGCGGTCAGGCAGACCTCGCCGTCGCCCTGCACCGCGTGGCCGTCGCCGCAGGAGAAGTTGGCGCCGGGCACGAACACCGGCAGGAACACCGACGAGCCGGCGACGTACTCCTTGCAATCGACGTTGCCGCCGAACTCGCGCGGCTCGATCGACGATATGCGGCCGTACTCGGGCCGGGGCGCGGTGCCGAGGATGCCGAAGAAAGGCGTCAGCGGAATCGTCGGCCCCCACGCGAGCTTCGCCGTCATCTTAGTACGGTCGATCGGGATGACGCGCGCCTGGAACTCGGGAAAGTCCTCCGGCAGCGTGCCGCGCAGAGGCCGGATCACGTTCCAGCCCCAGTCGGCGGTGAGCTCGATCGCCTTGATGCGCACTTCCAGCGTGTCGCCGGGCATCGCGCTGCGCACCGCGACCGGCCCGGTGAGGATGTGCCCGCCGAGCTCGGGCCTGAGCCTGGTCACGATCTCGCGGTGCTCGGGGCGGAAGAGGCTCTCGTCCTTCACCACTTCGCGCGAGCCCGACACGGTGTCGACGATCACCGTGTCACCCGACTCCACTTCGATCTTCGCCGGCAGCCTGGCGTCGAAGTAGCCCCAGTGCACCGTCTCGACCGATGGATCGAGGCGGTGAATCATTTGACGAAAGACACGGTCGCCTGCATCAAGCCACCCACTCCGAAACCGGCGCCCTCGCCTCGTGCAGCGGCTGGCAGACGATGTCCACCAGAGAAGGACCGCCGCAGGCGAATGCTTCTTTCAGCACCTGTCTCAGGTTTTCCGGTTGGAAAACTCGAAAAGCCCTGACCCCAAAGGCCTCGGCAACCTTGGCATGGTCGGTGACGCCGAAGTCGACCGAGAAGTAGCGCTTGTCGTAGCCGCTCTTCTGCCCGGCCTTGATCCAGCCGTAGACCGCGTTCGAGAGGACGACGAAGGTGATCGGCAGCTTGAGGCGCACCGCGGTCTCGAGCTCGCCGACGCACATGCCGAAGCTGCCGTCGCCCATCACCGCCACGGTCTTCACCTTCGGGCGCGCGAAATGCGCACCGATCGCCGCGGCGAGCGCATAGCCGAGCGCGCCGTGCGCGCGATTCGAGAAATAACGCCGGCCCATCCCGCGCACGACGTAGTACGCGGAAAGGTAGGGACACGGCGTGCCCGGGTCGGCCACCACGATCGCGTCCTTGTCGAGCGTCTTTTGCAGCTCGGCGACCACCCGCTCGGGCTTGATCGGCGTGTCTTCCGAAGCTGCCAGCGCATCGAACTTGGAGAATTTGATTCGCTTTTGCTTTTCGACGTGAGAGAGATCACGTGAAGATGCAGCGACCGCTTCATTGAGCATGGCGAGGCAAAGCCGAGCATCGCCAATGAGCGGCACATCAACCCGATAGTTGGCACCCGGGACGGCCGGGTCGACGTCGATGTGGATGATCTTCGCCCGGCCCGGCGCCGGGTGCCGCCAGCGCTCGGTGGTGACCGAGCCGGCGCGGCAGCCGACGAAGATGACAAGGTCCGCGGCGTCGACCACGGCGCGGGTCTCGGGCGTGCCGCCGTTCGAGCCGACCACGCCTACGGACAAAGCGCAGCGTTCTTCGATCGATCCTTTGCCGCTGATGGTCGTTGCCACCGGGGCGGAGATCTTCTCGGCGAGCTCCGCAAGCTCCGCTTCCGCCTGCGACAGGATGACGCCACCGCCACAGATGAATACGGGGCTTTTCGAGCTACGAATCAACTTCGCCGCGAGCTCCACATAGAACGCGTCCGGCGCAACGCGTCTGGAAGGGTAAGACCCAAAAGTAGGATCCGCCCACACGTCGGACCGATCCACCGGCCCGTTCTGCACGTCGAACGGCAGCGCGATGTGCGCCGCGCCGGTGCGGCCGGTGGTCATCTCCTCGAACGCCTTGCGGAACACCCGCGGGATGTCGGCCGGGCGGTCGAGCACCGCGTTCCACTTGGTCAGCGGGCGCATCAAGTTTTTCTGGTCGAGCTCGGTCAGGGTAAAGCGGCCCCTTGAAGAAACCGATATGTCGGTGTTGATCGCGAGCAGCGGGATCGAGGACTCGTTCGCCTCGACCAGGCCGGGCAGCAGGTAGGTCGCGCCGCCGCCCGAAGGGCCTTCGCAAACGCCGACTTTGCCGCTCACGCGCGCATAGCCGTCGGCCATGTACGCGGCGTGGCGCTCGTCGCGCGTCAGCACGTGCTTCATGCCGTGCGGCAGGCGCGCCAGCGCGTCGTAGAAAGGCAGGCTGGTGTCGCCGCAGAGCCCGAAGATCACCTCGACGCCGTGCGCCTTCAGCAGCTCCACCACGGCTTCCGCACCGCCCAGGGTGGCGGCAGCGGCTTCGACCGGCTTGTTCACGGCGGTTATATTAGCGCGCCATGAACGTCGCCGACCGGCAGAAGCCGCCTCCCGGAGAGCTGTATCTGGACCACGTAGCGCACTTCGTGCCCGACCTCGATGCGGCGGCGCGGCTGCTCGAGTCGCTGGGCTTCATTCCCACGCCGGAGTCGGCGCACCGCGCCGGCGGCGCGCCGGCCGGCACCTCGAACCGCTGCCTGATGTTCGAGGCAGGCTACATCGAGATCCTCGCGCCGACGATGGACACGCCGAACGCGGCCCGCGTGCGCGCCCATATGTCGCGCTACAAAGGGGTGCATCTCGCCTGCTTCGGCACGCCAGACGCCGCGTTCGAGCACGCGCGGCTCGCGGCGCAGGGCTTCGAACCCGAGCCGCTGGTGAATCTCAGCCGCGAGGTCGAAGGCGGCGAGACGGTGCGCTTCGCCGTCGTCTACGTGGCGCCGGAGAAGATGCCCGAAGGCCGCGTCCAGTACTGCCAGCACCTCACGCCCGAAGTGATCTGGAAAGACCGCTTCGTCGCCCACCCGAACGGCGTCACCGGCCTTGCCGCGGTCTACGTGGTCGCGGACGACGTGCCGGCGGCCGCGGCGCGCTGGGCCCGCTTCTCCGGCCTCCTGCCCCGCGGCGAAGGCGAATTCGCCTGCCTGCAGGCGACGCGCGGGAAGGTGCTGATCGGCAAGCGGATGAACATGTTCGGCGAAGCGCCGGCGGGGCCCGCGCTCGCCGGCTATGCGCTATCGTGCCGGGACCCCGGCGCGTTTCTCGAGCGCTGCCGCAGGGCCGGACTGGCGGTCCGCGGCAACGCAATCAGCCTGCCCGCAGCCCTCGGCGGCACGTGGCTCGTTTAGAATCCACGCTTCCCTTAGGAGGGGGCATATGAAATTCCATAAAGCTGCTGCATTCATCGCATTCGCCTTCGCCGCCGGCGCCGCCTCGGCGCAGACGGTCAAGATCGGCTTCATCACCAGCTACTCCGGCCTGAACGGCAACCTCGGGCCGTACATGGAGCGCGCGGTGCGGCTGTATCTGAAGCAGCACGAGAAGGAGCTCGGCGGTGTGAAAGTCGAGCTGATCACGCGCGACGACACCGGCCCCAACCCCGACAAGGCAAAGCAGCTCGCGCAGGAGCTGGTGGTGCGCGACAAGGTGAACCTCCTCGCCGGCGTGATCTTCACGCCGAATGCGATGGCGATCGCGCCGATCGCGACCGAGGCGAAGGTGCCCTTCGTCATCATGAACGCCGGCACCGCGGTGATCACCACGCGCTCGCCGTACATGGTGCGCACCTCCTTCACGCTGTGGCAGTCGACCTACCCGCTCGGCAAGTGGGCGGCGGGCAAGTACAAGACCGGCTACTCGCTGGTGAGCGACTTCGGCCCCGGTCACGACTCCGAGGAAGGTTTCAGCAAGGCCTTCGAAGACGGCGGCGGCAAGATGCTCGGCAAGGTGCGCGTGCCGCTGCAGAACCCGGACTGGGCGGCCTACATGCAGCGCGTCAAGGACGCGAAGCCCGACTGCCTGATGGTGTTCATCCCGGCGGGCAAGACCGCCACCGCGGTGATGAAGAACTTCTCCGAGCTCGGCCTGGACAAGGCCGGCATCAAGCTGATCGGCCCGGGCGACATCACCACCGACGAGGAGCTGCCGAACATGGGCGACGTGGCCCTCGGCGTGCTCACGGTGCACCACTACTCGGCTGCCGCCGATCGCCCGGCGAACAAGGAGTTCGTCGCCGCGTGGAAGAAAGAGTACGGCCAGGGCGAGACGCCGAACTTCGTCGCGGTCGGCGCCTACGACGGCGCCGCACTGATCGTCGAGGCGATCAAGCAGCAGAAGGGCAAGCTCGACCCCGACAAGACGATGGAGATCTTCAAGCACTGGAAGAACCCCAATAGCCCGCGCGGGCCGATCTCGATCGACCCGGAGACGCGCGACATCATCCAGCCCGAATACCTGCGCGAGGTGAAGAGGGTGAACGGCCAGCTCGCCAACGTCGAGATCGAGACGCTCAGCCAGGCCGAGAAGGATCCCTGGAAAGAGCTGCAGAAGAAGAAATAGCGCAGCCGAGCTGAGCTAGACCCTGGGGGAGCTGCTCTCGTCGGTAGTAAGCGTCGCCTTCCACGGCGTCGCTTACGGCATGATCCTGTACGTGATCTCCGTTGGCCTGTCGGTGACGATGGGCCTGATGGGGTTCATCAACCTCGCGCACGGCGTGTTCGCGATGGCCGGCGGCTTCGTTCTGTCCACGGCGATGGCGCGCTGGGGCATGCCGTTTCCGCTGTCGCTGACCCTTGCCTTTCTGGCGGTCGCCATCGGAAGCATCGTTCTGGAGCGCCTGCTCTACTCGCGCCTGTACTCCTCGGGGGAGTTGTCGCAAGTCCTGTTCTCCATCGGCCTGATCCTGGTGTCGATGGCGAGCGCGCGGCTCATCTTCGGCGACCAGGCGGCGCCTGTGTTCCTTCCCGCCTACCTGCGCGGGCAATTGCACATGCTCGGGCGCGACTTCCCGACTTACCGCGTATTCATCATCGTCTTCAGTTTCCTGATCATCGTCGGCTTGTGGCTCGGCGTCGAACGCACGCGCTGGGGCGCCATGGTGCGCGCGGCGGTGGACAACCGCGCCATGGCGCAGTCGGTCGGCATCAACACGCGGCTGCTTTTCATGCTGACCTTCGCGCTCGGCAGCGGCCTCGCCGGCCTGGGCGGGGCGCTCGGCGCCGACATCCTGGCGGTGCAATGGAGCTATCCGTTCGAGCACCTGGTCTACTTCCTGATCGTGGTCGCGGTCGGCGGCCTCGGCACGCTGCGCGGGCCGTTCATCGCGGCGCTGCTGATCGGCGTCGCCGACACGGCGTGCAAGTACTGGACGCCGGAATTCGGCGCGTTCCTCGTCTACGCGGCGACGATCGCGATCCTGCTGTGGCGGCCGCAGGGCCTGTTCGGAGTGAGGACGTGAGCGGCTATTCCGTCGATTCCCGCCTGCGCTGGACGGAGGCGATCCCGTTCGCCGTCGCGCTCGCCGCCTTCTTCCTGCTGCCCGAGTACCTCGCGCTCGGCGCACGCATCCTGATCTTCATCCTCTTCGCCCTCTCTCTGGACCTGATCCTCGGCTACGCCGGCATCGTCACGCTCGGCCACAGTGCCTTCTTCGGTCTGGGCGCTTATACCGCCGGCATCCTCGGGGCGAAGGCTGGCATCGCGGATCCCTTTGTCCAGCTGTTTTTTGCCGGAGCCGCGGGGGCCGTGCTCGGCCTCGCGACGGGCGCCATCATCCTGCGCACGCGCGCGCTCACCCTGCTCATGCTGACGCTGGCAATCACCGCCATCCTGCTCGAGGTGGCCAACAAGATGAGCTCGCTCACCGGCGGCGCCGACGGCCTCTCCGGCGTGCAGGTGAATCCGATCCTCGGCCTGTTCAGGTTCGATCTGTTCGGCCGCACCGCCTTCCTCTACTGCCTGGCGGCGCTCCTCATCGGCTGGTGGGCGGTGCGCCGCATCATCTATTCGCCCTTCGGCGCGATGCTGACCGGCATCCGCGAGAACCGCGCGCGCATGCACGCCGTCGGCGCGCCGGTGTACTGGCGGCTGGTGCTGATCTATACGATCTCGGCAACGATGGCCGGCATGGCCGGCGCGCTGCTCACGCAGGTGAACCAGTTCGTCGGGCTGAACGTGCTCGGCCTCGAGCCCTCCGGCGACCTGCTGGTGATGCTGATCCTCGGCGGCGTCGGACGCATGTACGGCGCCTTCGTCGGCCCGGTGGTCTACCTCGTCGCGCAGGACTATCTCGCCAAGCAATATCCCGAATACTGGTACTTCGGTATCGGCGCCTTGCTGATCACCGTGGTCCTCTTCGCCCCGGGTGGAATCCTGGGGATCATCGACAAATGCCTGCAGCTCTTCAAACAGAAAAGCTCTGTAAATCGTTCGGCGCGCTGACGGTAGCGCAGAACATCGACTTCCGGCTCGAGCCGGGGGCGCGCCACGCCCTGATCGGCCCGAACGGCGCCGGCAAGACCACCTTCGTCAACATGCTGACCGGTGCGCTGGCGCCGAGCGCCGGCCGGATCCTGCTGAACGGCGAGGAAGTGACGAAGAAGAACCAGGCGGCGCGCGTCAAGCTCGGCCTCGGCCGCACCTTCCAGATCACCAGCCTGTTCCCGCGCCTGCCGGTGCTCGACAACGTCGCGCTCGCCATCGCCGAGCGCGACGGCCTGGCGATCAGGATGTGGCGCTCTGCTTCTTCTCATAAAGAAATACTTGAAGAAAGCCGGAGCATCCTCGATGCCCTCGGCCTCGCCGACGACGCGGCGCTCGCCGCGCAGGACCTGCCCTACGGCAAGCAGCGGCTGGTGGAGATCGCGATCGCGCTCAGCCTCAAGCCGCGCGTGCTGCTGCTCGACGAGCCGGCGGCCGGCGTGCCGACCGACGAGTCGAAGAAGATCCTGGCGAACCTGGAGCGGCTGCCCGCCGACATTGCCATCCTCATCATCGAGCACGATATGGACCTCGTGTTCCGCTTCGCGCGCACGATCACCGTGCTGGTGCAGGGCGAGGTGCTGGTGGAAGGCCCGCCCGAGGCGATCGCCGCCGACCGGCGCGTGCGCGACGTCTACCTCGGCGAGGGCGCGCATGCCTGACGGCGCGGCGCTTTCGGTCGCCGGCCTGCGCGCGGGCTACGGCGAGACGGTGATCCTCGAGGACCTCGCGTTCGAGCTGCCGGCGCGCGGCTCGCTCGCCGTGCTCGGCCGCAACGGCGTCGGCAAGACCACGCTGCTCGCGACGATCATGGGCCACACAACGCTCCACGCCGGGAGGATGGTCTTTGATGAAAAACAAATAGAAAAAACCCCGGTTTACGGCCGCGCACGCGCCGGCATCGGCTACGTGCCGCAGGAGCGGCTGATCTTTCCCTCGCTCAGCGTCGAGGAGAACCTGACCGTAGCGGCACGCGGCACGGGCCGCTGGACCCTCGAGCGCGTCTACGAGCTTTTCCCGCGGCTGAAAGAGCGCCGCCACCACCGCGGCAACCAGATCTCCGGCGGCGAGCAGCAGATGCTGGCCATCGGCCGCGCGCTGATGGGCAACCCGTCGCTGCTGCT
>DASXKY010000105.1:0-12391 GCA_036496555.1 Burkholderiales bacterium
CGGCGTCACGAGGCCTTCGAGAAGCCCGAGCGCGATGCCGGCAATGAGCGCGCCCGTCGGGTTCCCCATGCCCCCGAGCACCGTGACGACGAAGCTCTTCAGCTGGTAGGCGTCGCCGGAGAGCACGGTGAAGGGAAACATGGTCGCGATCAGCGCCCCGGAGACGCAGGCGAGGGCGACGCCCAGGCCGCACGAGAGCGCGAGGATGCGCGTGGTCGGGATGCCGACCAGCTCGGCCGCCTCGCGGTTGCCGGCCACCGCGCGCACCGCCTTGCCGGTGCGGGTGCGATAGAGGAAGAGGTACAGCGCGCCGGCGATGAGCGCGGTCAGCGCCGCCGCCATCAGGTGCGTGCCGGGAAAGGTGTAGCGGCCGAGGCTGAAGCCCGGCAGCGACACCGGCACGTTGAACAGCACGGTGCCCCACATCGCCGTGCCGAGGCCGATCAGCACCAGGTTCACCGAGAAGGTGGCGAGCAGGCTCATCAGCGGCGGCTGGCCGACCACGCGGTGGATCGCGAGCCAGTAGAGGCCCACCCCGGCCGCGAAACCCGCCACGAGGATCGGCACGAGCGCCGCGTAAGCCGGGATGTGCGTGGCATCGATCAGCAGGAACAGGCCGAACATCCCCGCCACGATCATGGCGCCGTGGGTCAGGTTGACCACGTCCATCACGCCCCAGATCAGCGTGATGCCCATGGCCGCGAGCCCGTACACGGCGCCGACCAGCACGCCGTCGACGATCGAGGCGAGGAGCCCGATCACTTCCCTGCTGCTACTGCTGGAGCGGGTAGTTGAGCGCGGCGGTCTTGGCCGCGTCAGGCCAGACCATCTCCTTCTCGAGCTTGCCGCCCTTTTTCTGCCACTGCGCGAGCACCATCTCGTGCGCGACCTGCAGGCCGTGGCTCTTCGGGTCGGTCGAGAACTTGTCGCGGCCGAAGAAGGTGCTGACGTCGGTCTTGTCGAGCGCGGCGGCGACTTTCTTCGCGTCGATCGAGCTGGCCTGCTCGATGGCGTGCTGCAGCAGCAGGCCCGTCACGTAGCCGGAAGCGGTGTGGTAGTCGGCCTCGACGTGGGTCTTGTCGGAGTACTTCTTCGCGAACTCCTCCGGCGTCGGGCCGAAATCCGGCTGGTACTTGACCTGCGGCTCCCACTGCGAGGGCACCATCACGCCGAGCGCCGCGTCGCCGAGGCTGGCGAACTTCGGGCTGTCGGGCGCGACCAGGATGGCGACATACTTGAGGCCAGCCTTCTGGTCGTGCAGCTGCCGTGCGAGCGTGGCTCCGTCCGGGTAGTGGCCGCCGCCGAGGAAGGCGTCGGCGCCCGAGGAGATGACCTTGTTGATGATCGGGCTGAAGTCGGTCTGGTTCGGCGGATAGGACTCGTCGAGCACGATCGTGAAGCCGGCCTTCTTCGCCTGCTCGCGCGCCGCGGCGACCACTGCCTTGGAGAACGGGTCGTCCGAGTAGACGAACGCCACCTTCGCGTGGGGATCCTTGGTGTGCAGCGCCTGCACCGCGCCGCTCAGGTAGTAGTCGGCCGAGGTGATGCACTGGTAGAGGTACTTGTTGCCGAGCTGGTAGGTCTTGCCCTCCGCGCCGCCGCCGATCAGCATGATCTTGCCGTACTGCTCGCTGATCACCGCCGCGGTGGCGGTGAGACCGGAGGAGTAGGGACCGAACAGGAACTGCGCCTTGTCCTGCACGATCAGCCGCGTGTAGAGCTGCTGGACGCGGCCGCCCTGCGACTGATCGTCGTATTCGACGAAGCGCACCTTGTAGCGTTTGTTGCCGGCTTTGATGCCGCCGGCGGCGTTGACCTCGTCGCGCCAGAACTCCGCGCCGTGCAGTTGCGCGACCGAGTCCACGTTCAGGGAGCCGGTCTGCGAGACCGTCATGCCGATGGTGATGGTGTCCTCGCCTGCGGCGAGTCCGGGGGCGCCCATGGCGAGTCCCAGAACCGCAAGCAACGAAAAGAGTCTCCTACGCATGCCGCCTCCTCCTATGGAAAATGATCGGGCCTCCTACCCGAAGGGTTCAATGAAGCACAGGTTCGCCGTGTCGCGAGTCGCCGATTCCCGAAAGTGATGTAGCGCCGCTACTACATAAGTCGGTGCTTTACGCGCATTTTTCAAAAAAAAGCCTACAAAGCGCGGATTTACGCCTCGGTGCGGCAGCGACTGCCGATTTGGGCCCTCCGGCCGGCCGGTAGGAATGTCTTGCGTGCAGGCGTAGAAGCCGTTGCATGCTCAGCGATCTCGGAAGCAGCCAGCGCGACGTGCTGCAGCTTCTCCAGCGCAACAAGGACGGCCGCACGATCGACGAAATCGCGCAGGACCTCGGGCTGAGCTCCACCGCCGTGCGCCACCACCTCGCCTCGCTCGAGCGGAGCGGCTACATCATGCGGGCAGCGGCGCGCAAGACGGCCGGGCGGCCCGGCTTCGTCTTCGCGCTGAGCCCCGAAGGCGGCGAGCTCTTTCCGCGCAAGTATTCTTGGTTCACCGCGCTCATGCTCGGCGCGGTCGCGCGCGAGCAGGGCCCCGACGGGCTCGGCCAATACCTGCGCGGAATGGCCGCGACGCTCGCCGCCTCGCTGAAAGTCGGCGGCAACGAGGCGGAGCCGCGCCTTCGCCTCGCCGCGCTCGCCGAGACGATGAACCAGCTCGGGTATGACGCGGAGCTCGCGGAGGTCGATGCGAGCCGGGCCGAGGTTCGCGCCTACAACTGCGTCTACCACCACCTTGCGCAGGAATACCCGCAGGTCTGCGAGTTCGATATCGAGCTGATGACGCAAGTCTCTGGCCGGCACGTCGAGCACGTGGAGTGCATGGTGCGTGGCGGCAAGTGCTGCCGCTTTAACCTGACCCTTCCGACCTGACCAAAAAGGAAACAACAATGCGCACACCTGCCAGCATCGCCGGACATCCGATCCATCCCATGCTCGTGCCGCTCGCGATCGGCCTGTGGGTCTTCTCCTTTGCCTGCGACCTGATCCACATGCGGGCGGGCGCCGACGCCGTGTGGGCGACGGTCGCGCTCTACACCATGGGCGGGGGCATCGTCGGCGCGCTGCTCGCCGCGGTCCCCGGCCTCATCGATCTGCTTTCGCTGCCCGAGGGCCCGAGAAAAACCGCGATCGCGCATATGAGCATCAACCTCGTGGTCGTCGCGCTGTACGTGGTCAATTTCTGGCTGCGGATGCGCGCGCCGGAAAATCCCGGCGGCCTGGTCTGGCTTTCGCTCGTCGCGATCGCCCTGCTCGTCGTCTCGGGATGGCTCGGCGGCAAGATGGTCTATGAGTACGGCGTCGCCGTCAGCGCCGCCAACCCGCCACTGCACAAGTGAGGTCAATTCGGCAGCGAAGCTCTCGCTGTCGAGTAAGAACGGCGGTGCCGGCCCCGGCGTCAGCCCCAACGCGGCGCTGAAGCTCGGCCTGAAAGTGGACCTGGCGGCTGTGCCGAAGGCCATCGTGCCCTTGATCCAGGCCGGCACCGCCAATCTCGAATTCCTCAAGTCGATCTAAGACTTAGCGTGCGATCGGCCGCGGGCTGGAACGCGCCGCCGAGTTGTGTCATCTAATGCCGCATATGGCGACCCGAGACCAGCCCCGCATTCTCCCGGCAACCCTGCCGCAGGACATCCCCGACACGGAGCTGGCGGCGCGCGCCGCGCGCGGCGACCAGGTCGCATTCGAGCGGATCATGCGGCTGCACAACCGGGCGCTGTTCCGCACCGCGCGCGCCATCCTGCGCGACGACGGCGAAGCCGAGGACGCGCTGCAGGAGGCCTACTTGCAGGCCTACCGCTCGCTCGGCGGCTTTCGCGGCGACGCGAAGCTCTCGACCTGGCTCGCACGCATCGTGGCGAACGAGGCGCTGCAGCGGCTGCGCAAGCGCGAGCGGCGCGCCGAGATCGTGCCGATGCAGGCCGGGGTCGCCGACCACGAGCTCGAGGAAGCCGCCGATATGAAAACCGACCAGGGACCCGAAGCCGCCACCCATAGCGGCGAGCTGCGGCGCGTGCTCGAGAAGCAGATCGACACGCTGCCCGATGCCTACCGCGCCGTCTTCATGCTTCGCGCGGTGGAGGAGCTGACAGTCGAAGAGACCGCCTCCATCCTGGGCATCCCCGACGCCACCGTGCGCTCGCGCTTCTTCCGCGCGCGCAGCCTGCTGCGCGAGGCGCTGGCGCAAAAAATCGACCTCGCTTGCGAGGGCGCCTTCGCATTCGACGGCGCGCGCTGCGACCGCGTCGTCGGCTTCGTCCTAGACCAACTCAACAACCGACAGGAGAGAACATGAAACTCACGCATCTCGCGGGCTTCGTCGCCGCGTCTTCCTTTGCCGTACTCGCCGCCGCTCAAGGCGCCGGCCCCTCCGACCCGCAGATCGCAGGCATCGTCGTCGCCGCCAACCAGGTCGACATCGACGCCGGTAAGCTCGCCAAGTCGCACAGCAAGAACAAGGAAGTGCAGGACTTCGCGCAGCGCATGATCACCGACCACACGGCGGTGAACAAGCAGGCGGGCGCCCTGGTGAAGAAACTGAAGGTGAAGCCGGAGGAGAGCGATACCAGCAAGTCGCTCAAGGCCGGCGGCAAGGACAACCTGGCCAAGCTGAAGGGCCTCAAAGGCAGCGCCTTCGACAAGGCCTACGCCGAGCACGAGGTCGCTTACCACCAGCAGGTGCTTGACGCGATCGACAAGGTGCTGATTCCGAGCGCCAAGAACGCCGAGCTGAAGGGTCTGATCGAGAAGGTGCGGCCGGCGTTCGCGGCTCACCTGGACCACGCCAAGATGGTCGTCGCCGACCTGAACAAGGGCGGCAAGAAATAAGGCCATGACCCGTCCGCTGCCTGTGCTTCTAGCCGCGTTGCTGCTTCTCCCCATGGGCGCGACCGCGGCGCAGGCGGCGGGCACGACGCACAAGGTCACGATCGAGGGCATGAAGTTCGTGCCCGAGCGTCTCGAAGTCGCCGCCGGCGACACCATCGTCTGGACCAACAAGGACGTCTTTCCGCACACCGTCACCGCGAACGCGGCGAAGGTCGATTCCGGCGACATCGGCCCGAACAAGAGCTGGAAGTTCGTGGCGAAGAAGAAGGGCGAAATGCCTTACATCTGCCGCCTGCATCCGGTGATGCACGGATCGGTCGTCGTCAAATAAAAGGAATCCGCATGGCACGCCTCGTGAAGCGCACGCCGCAGGAACCGACCCGCTACACCATCGACGGCAAGGAGGTCTGGCTCTGCAAGTGCGGCTTGTCGAAGAACCAGCCGTTCTGCGACGGCTCGCACAAGGTCACCAAGGGCGAGGAGGCGGGCAAGCTGTACTGGTACGACGACGCCGGCCAGCGCCACGAGGTGCAGGACGCGTTCAAGGGCATTCGCACCTTCTAGTCTTGCCGTGTAAGGGCTGCGTCAAGCAGCCCCCTGCGGGCGGGGGTAGCATCGGCGCATGGCCGAACCGAAGCCGGTCGCCGACCAGGACGTCTTCTCGCTCACCGCGCTAGGCCGCGCCCAGCTCCACGGGACTGCGACCTCGCTCGCGCGCGAGTCGCTGCAGCTGCTCGTGCTGGTCGACGGGCGGGCCACGGTGGCGCAGGTCGCGCGCTCGGCGCCCGGCATGTCGGCCGAAGCGGTGCGCTCGGCGCTCGCCGGCATGGTCGCCGACGGGCTCGTCGGCGCCGGCGATGGCGGCCACCCGTTCGGCGCCATCGACCCGGGCGATTTCTTCACCGTGACCTCGGCGGCCAAAGCGCCCGGCGCCGGCCTGCGCGACGGCGAGTTCGAGAAAGGCGTCGCGTCGCTGAAGGACAGTGGCTACTTCGTGAGCATCGCCCGGCGCGCGGAGACTTCGCGCAGCCGCGACTCGGGCGCCCGCCCGGTGGCGGTGGTCGTCGAGGACGACCCCGACCTCGCCAAGCTGCTGAGGACCTATCTCAAGCTCGAGGGCATCGAGACCGTGATCGCCGCCAACCGCGCCGAGGTGGTGGCGGCGTTCCGGCGTGCCAGCGCGCCCGACGTGGTGCTGCTCGACGTGCAGCTTCCCGACCTCGATGGCTTCGACGTGCTCAGCCGCATCCGCCAGCATCCGCTGCTCAAGGCGGTGCCGGTGATCATGCTGACGGGCGAGGCGACGCGCAGCGCGGTGCTCAAGGGCATCCACGGCGGCGCCGACGGCTACGTCACCAAGCCTTTCCAGGTCGACGTGGTGATGAAGGCCGTCCGCACCGTGCTCGGGCCCGAATAGAACCTAGAAACGGATGACTACGGTCTGCGAGGGGTTACTCGGCTTTAATTCCCGCGGCGCGTGCGATGCGCGTGAACTTGGCGATCTCGCGCTTGATGTGGGCGGCGAACTGCTCGGGCGTGCCGGGCTCGAGCTGCAGGCCCTGCGCGTTGAGCGTCTGCTTCACGTCGTCGCGAGCGAGCACCTTCACCGTCTCGGCGTTGAGGCGCGCGATGATCGGCGCCGGGGTGCCGTGCGGCGCGAGCAGGCCGAACCACGACTCGATCTCGAATCCGGGATAGCCGGCCTCCTCGAGCGTCGGCACCTCGGGCAATAGCGGCGCGCGCTTCGGCGTGGTGACCGCGAGCGCCTTGACGCGGCCGCTCTTCAGCTGCGAGCCGATG
This sequence comes from Burkholderiales bacterium, assembly GCA_036496555.1. Lineage (GTDB taxonomy): Bacteria > Pseudomonadota > Gammaproteobacteria > Burkholderiales > SG8-39 > SCGC-AG-212-J23. The sequence continues at coordinate 6,631 of DASXKY010000105.1, forward strand.
TCGGTGAGGTTGGCGAACATCATCTGCACCTCGCCGCCGAGCAGGCCGGCGATGGCCGGCGGCGAGCCCTTGTAGGGCACGTGGACCATGTCGATGCCCGCCATCGACTTCAGCAGCTCGCCGCAGAACTGATGCGTGCTGCCGTTGCCGGCCGAGGCGAAGTTCATCTTGCCCGGCGCCGACTTCGCCAGCTTGATCAGCTCGTCGACGTTCTTCACCGGCAGCGACGGGTCGACGACGAGCACGTACGGCACGGAGGCCACCAGCGTGATCGGCGCGAAGTCGTTCACCGCGTCGTAGGGCAGCTTGGCGTAGAGCGCCGGGTTGGAGCCGTGCGTCGAGTTGTTGGCCATGAACAGCGTGTAGCCGTCGGCACCCGAGCGCGCCGCGGCCTCGGTGCCGAGCACGCCGCCGGCGCCGGGCCGGGCTTCGATCACGATCGGCTGGCCGAGCGCCTCGCCGAGCCGATTGGCGACGACGCGGCTGATCACGTCGGTCGCGCTTCCCGGCGCCTGCGCGATGAGGATGCGGATCGGCTTCGCCGGATAGGTCTGCGCCTGCGCGCCGAGCGCGGCCAGGCACAGCAGCGCCGCCAGCAGGGTTCTCACTGCGCCATCCTCATTGTTCTTGTCCTCCGGGGAGTATCCCCGTGCGCCATCCTACCCTAGGGCACGCGCACGACCCTGTGACAGCTCGAAGCGACGTAGCGCAGCTGCGCCTCGTCCGCGACGCCGCAGGTCCACAGCACCTCGTTGTGCCCGATCTGCGGGCTCATCACGACGGTGAGCGAATGGCCCGCGTCGAGCTCCGCGCTCACCACCACGCTGCCGTCCGCCGCGACGCGGCCCGCGACGACCGGCGGCTTCAGCGGCACTTGCAACCCTTCGCTGATCGAGCGGCCGTCGCGGCGGAGCAGGCGCTCGGCGATTGCGGGCGTCATTCCCGAAGCGACGAGCACCGCGTGCGCCGCGAGCGAGCGCCGGTGCCCGTCGCGGTACCGCGGCCAGATGAAGAACCAGAACAAGCTGGTGCACACAGCCACGACCAACGCGGTGATCGCCGCCGTTAGCACGATATTCTTGGCGCCAGGACTCAATCGGATGCCCACCGCGGATACACTAACCGGCGGAAAGCCGCACCCGACTGTCGTCCCGCTGAAGACAAACTGACAATGGCCGACTCCGACCGCAAAGCCAAGATCGACGCCGTGCTCCTCAAGCTCCCCGGCGTCGTCGCCAAGAAGCTCAACAACCTCGACGCCTACTTCGTCTCCGACCGCATGTTCGCCTGCATCTCCGGCGACGGCGTCGGCATCCGCCTTCCTGCGGCCAAGGTCACCGAGCTTCAGTTTTCACGGGCCGATGTGCAGTCGTTCCAGCCAGGCGGCCTGACCGCTCGCGCGACGACGGAATGGGTTCAGGTCAATCGCGCCGATGCCGCGGAGTATGAGAAAGATCTCGAGCTGTTCAAGTCCTCCGTTGACTTCGTGAAGCGCGGCGGGCGCTAGGCTGGCTGATGGGGCGCAAGTTGATGTTCAAGCGAATCGACCATATCGAGCTCCTCACCGCGCAGCCTGAGCGCACCGTCGCTTTCTACACCGATGTGCTGGGCTTCAAGGTGCGTTCGCGCGATCGCGTCGCCGGCACGCCGCACGGCCCGCTCGACCTCGTCTACCTCGAGCTCGGCGGCACTACGGTCGAGGTAATGGCCTACCCGGAGAAATCGCTTGCGCAGCGCGAGCCCGGCGAGCGCCTCGGCTACCGCATGATGGCGCTCGAGGTCGAAGACATGGACCGCGCGCTCGCCCTCCTCAAGGAAAAGGGCATCGAGCCCGTGTGGGGCCCGATTCGTCGTCCCACTTACGCCCGCGCCGAGATTTGCGATCCCGAGGGCAATCGCATCGAGCTGCGCCACTGGGTGACGGGCGCGGTGTAAGACAGGCTAGTTCGCCTGGGACAGCCGCGCCCGGACGAAATTGATGTGGCTGCGAAGCAGGTACACCTGGTCCGCGAAGGATCCCGGCACCTTCAGCTTGATCACCGCCTCTTCGAGCTTGTCGAGCCTGCCTCGCAGATCGATGCGCTCCTTGTTGGTCGTCTCGAGGAACGCGGCGCGCTCGAGGGCCATCAGCTCGGCGTAGCGGCGGTAGATGCGCTGGCTGATGCGGAATTTGTAGAGCCGCGGCACGATGTTGGAAGCCGGAATCAGGATGACCATCAGCGGGACGAGGACCACGACGATGCGGTCGATGAGGCTCGCCAGCCAGAACGGGAAGTGGCGGTAGACGAAGGTCTTGCCTGATTTGTAGTAGCGCTGGGCGTCGTCGCTGATGGGGTACTCGTGCTCGAGCGGCGCGGGGAATTCGCCCGCCTTCTGGAACAGCGCCGAGCGCCCGTGCACTTCGCGCGCGGCCTCGATCAGCATGTCGGACAGCGCCGGGTGCAGCTGGGAGCGCGCGACGAGCTCGACGGTCGGCGAGACGAGGGTCACCGCCTCCGGCGGCAGGTTGCGGCCGAGGTCGAGCGCGCCGGCGGGCAGCTCGAGCTTGGTGAGGTAGCGGAAGCGGCGCACGTAGGCCTCGGCCTGCTGGAAGGCGAACAGACGCACGCCCTCACCGTGGGCGAGATCGCGCACGTTGGCGAAGGTCGCCGAGTCGCCCATGATGAACGCGGCGTCGATCTCCTTGTGGACCAGGGCTTGCTCCGCGTCCTCGCCCTCGAGCTGGACCAGCTTGGCGTCCTTCTCCTCGATGCCGTTCGCCTTGAGGAGCGCGAGGGCGAGGACGTGCGTGCCGCTGCCCTCGCGCCCCGTCGAGATGCGCCTGCCGGAGAGCTCGGAAAGGCGCGTGATGGGCTTGGGCGCGCGGTAGAAGAGGTACACCGGGGTGTAGAAGATGCTGCCGAGGGAATAGAGCTGGCCGATGTCGGCCTGGCCGGCGAGGCCGCCCTGCACGAAGCCGATGTCGATGTCCTGGCTCCAGTCGCCGAGGCGCTGGAGGTTCTCGAGCGAGCCGTGCGAGGGCACGATCTTCAGCTTGACGCCCTGGCGCGCGAGGATCTTCTGATAGCGCTGCGCGAAGCTGGCGAAGCTCGAGCCTTCGGGGCCGCTGGTGATGGTGATTGTGTTGGGCGGCGCCGGCTGCACGAACTTGAGCGTGATCCATAGCGCGACGCCGATCAGCAGGATCACCGGGACCAGCGTCGCCCAGGCGTCGCGCCACGAGATGCGCGTGAACTTCGGGAGGGAAGGCACGGTCCGATTCTAGAGCCGGACCGCACCTTTTCGCTCAGGTCTGCGATGAGGCTTTCACGTAGCCCGCTGTCGCTCCGAACCGACCGTGTCGCGCGGCGCTACTTCTGCTTGAGCGCCTGCATTACCCCGCCGTGCGCGTACGCCACTTCTGGGCTCTGCTCGATGAGCCAGGCGTAGCGGCTCTCGAACGGCGTGCCGGCCGGATCGATCTTGAGGAGCGCGCGCGTCTCGTCGAAGAGCGCGGCCTCGATCTCGGCCGCGGGACGCTCCGTGTCCTCGTCCAGCTGGACGATCAGGATCGACAGCGGGCGCAGCCAGGCGTAGGCCTGGTCCTCGATCAGCACGCGCAGGAACGCCGCGGCGCCGACTTCGCCGGCGCGCCGCTCGTAGTCGCGGCGCTCGAAATTGACGATCGCGCGGTGCAGCTCCAGCAGGTTGTGCCGGAGCGCGACCGCCTTGGGAGTGATGAGCATGTCACGCTAGATGGGGATGGGTAAGCAGATTTGCAAGGCGCCCGCAAGGTCGCAGGTGCAAGGCGCCCGCAAGCCTCCTGCACGGTAGCAGCGGCTTAGCAAGCGTAGAAGAGGGGAACTTCTTATCTAGGCTAGGAGCACGTCGATGACCGACCCGCAACCCGCACCGCAGCCGACTCACCGGGGCCGCGCGTTCAGCGAGATGAAGCCGCGACAGAAATTCTTCTGGATCATCAAGGTGTCGCTCTGCGCGCTCACCTTCGGCTTCGCTTTTCCGGGCGTGATGGAAGAGTGAGTCAGCGAGGCGGCGCCGAGCCGCCTAGCTTTTCTTGGGCGACCAGCCGTAGGCCTTCGCGCAGGAGCCGCCCATCAGCATGGCCCGCTCGCGCTCGCTCAGGCGCTCGGTCCTGAGGAAAGGTTCGACCGCCTGCTCGTAGTTCACCACCGCGAAGGCGCGCGTCCAGTCCGTGCCCCAGAGGCAGCGCTCGAAGCCCCAGGCGTCGAACAGGCGCGCGAGCGGATCCCAGATGTCGGGAAATGGATAGGGCTCGCGCGAGAGCGTGCAAGCGCCGCTTACCTTGATCAGCGCATTGGGGCGCTTCGCGAGCGCGAGCACTTTCGGCAGCTCGGTCCAGGGCTCGGGTGGGGCGGGCGGCGTGCGCGGCTGCTGGATCGCCATATGGTCGATGATGAATCGAGTGTTCGGATGGCGATCGATGAGCGCCATGCCATCGTCGACTCTCCCCCAGAACAGCACGTTGACCGGAAAGCCATGCCGCGCGGCTTCGCGCGCGATGCGGTCGAGGCCGGGGTCGTCCGCCCGCAGGCCCGCTTCCCGTGCCGTCAGCATGATGCGCACGGCGACCGCGCCAGGCTGCTTCTTCCATTCGGCGATGACCTCGCCGACCGCCGGATCGGCGGGGTTGACGGGCTTGATGATGGCGAAGCGCCCCGGGTGCTTGCGCTGCACCTCGACCGCGTAGCTCGCGTCGTATTGGTAGAGGGAAAAAGCCGAGATGAAGATCGAGCCGTCGACGCCGACCCGGTCCATCGCGGCGACCATCTCGTCGCCGGAGACGTGGGAAGGCCAGTTCGGCACGCTGTGCCAGGGGCGCTCTGGCGTGTTCGCTTCGTAAGCATGGACCTGCGAGTCGATGATCGTCATGGCGGTAATTTACCGCAGCCCGGGGCGATAATTCTCCGATGGAATCGCGTCCGCTGGGCCGCTCGGGCCTCGAGATTGCGCCGCTCGTATTCGGCGGCAACGTATTCGGCTGGACCGTAGACCAGCCGAGCGCCTTCCGGCTGCTCGATCGCTTCGTCGATGCCGGCCTCAACGCCGTCGATACGGCGGACGTCTACTCGCGCTGGGTGCCGGGCAACAAGGGCGGGGAGTCGGAAACGACGATCGGCAACTGGCTCAAGGCCGCGCCCTCGCGCCGCTCTCAGGTCGTGCTGATCACGAAGGTCGGCGCGTCGCCAGGCGCGGACGGCAAGGGATTGTCCGCCAAGAGTATCGCGGCGGGGGTCGAAGCTTCGCTCAAGCGCCTGCAGACCGACCATATCGATCTCTATCTCAGCCATCGGCCGGATGCAGCCACGCCGATCGAGGAAACGCTGAGCGCGTACCGGGGGCTGATCCGCGCCGGCAAAGTCCGCGCCATCGGCAGCTCGAACTCTACCGTGGACGGCCTGCGCCAGGCGCTCGACACGGCGGCCGCAAGGCATCTGCCCCGCTATGAAGTCGAGCAGCCCGAGTACAACCTGTATGAGCGCAAGTCGTTCGAAAACGGCGTGCGCGAGGTCTGCCTCAAGGCCGGCATGGGGGTCTTGGTCTACTACAGCCTCGCTTCCGGATTCCTCTCGGGCAAGTACCGCAGCACGGCGGATCTCGGAAAGAGCGCCGCGCGCGGCAGCGCCGTCGAGAAGTATCTCAACCCTCGCGGCATGCGAATCCTCGCTGCGCTCGACGAAGTAGCCACCGCCCACGGCGCGGCGCCAGCCGAAGTCGCGCTCGCCTGGCTGATCGCGCGCGA
>DASXKY010000106.1:0-23328 GCA_036496555.1 Burkholderiales bacterium
ATGTTCTCGACCGTAACGACGTAGTTGAAGACCATCGCCGCTGCGATCAGGATGCCGATCGACCCCGAGATCTTGCCGGTGTTGAGCAGCGATCGGTAGATATCGCTCCAGCCCAAAGCGCGGTAGTAGAACGCCGAGACCAGCAGCGCGTACAGCGCCGCGACGGCAGCGGCTTCGGTGGGCGTGGTGATCCCGCTGTAGAGCGCCCCTAGAAGGATCACCGGCATCAGCAGCGCGGGAAAAGCTTCCCGGGTGATGCGAGGCAGCTCGCGCAGCGGCACCGGCTGCTCGATCGGGAAGTCTTGCTTGCGGGCAATGTAGGCGATCAGCGCCATCTGCGCGGTGCCGAGCAGCAGCCCCGGCACGACCCCGCCGAGAAACAGGTAGCCGACCGAGGTGTCGGAAATCAGGGAATAGACCACCAGCGGGATCGAAGGCGGAATGATGGGCCCGATGACCGCCGCGACCGCCTGCAGCGCGGCGGCGAAGCTCGGCCGGTACTTGCCGTCCTGCGTCATCATCGCCTGCATCAGCTTGCCGGTGGCCGCGGCATCGGCGAGCGCCGAGCCCGACATGCTGGAGAGGATGATGTTCTGCACGACCACGACCAGGGCCAGGCCGCCGCGGAAGCGCCCGACGAAGGCGTTGCAGAAGCGCACCAGCCGCTCGGTAATGCTGCCGGAGGTCATGAACTCGGCTGCCAGCATGAACAGCGGGATGGCCAGCAGCACGAAGCCGTTGTACATGCCGTTGGAAAGCTGCTCGGCGGCGGTCCCGACGTCGAGACCGGCCAGCAACAGATAGAGGATCGATCCGCCGATCATCGCGTGGCCGAGCGGCAGCCCGAGCAGCGAGAGCGCGACGATCGCCAGGATCGCCAGGGAGAAGGGGCTGGCGAAATTCATCGTCCGCGCACCAGGCGCCAGAAAATCCAGAGATAGCGGGCGATGACCGCCACGACGTAAAACCCGAAAGCCGAAAACAGGAAATCCATGCGGATGTGAAGGTAGGAGCTTTTCTCGACCTTCATGAAGGTGATGTACTTGATGGTGGCCGGAAGCGACGCGACGTAGAGCGCGATGATCGAAACGGCGACGATGATCCCCATGACCCGCGCCGTGCGCGGCCCCGCCGCCCCGGAGAGGATATCGAAGCGGATTTCCTCGCTCTCGTTGGCGACGAAGCCGGCGGCCCACATCACCAGCCACAGCCACGCGATCACCGACAGCTCGGCCGTCCAGCCGAGCGGGAAATTGAAGAAATAGCGAAAAACGATCTGCACGATGAACGCGGCGAACAGCACCGCAAGCAGCGCGACCAGCACGTTCTCCGCCCGGCGGTGCAGCCAGGCTGCGGCGAAGCGAAGGTCCATGCTACGGCTACTTCAGGGCGTTGATCTTCTCCAGCATCCCCTTCGGCCATTCCTTCGCCTCGTCGGACGCGAGGTAGACCTTCTGGGCGTGGGCGCGGAAGGCGCTCTGGTCAGGAGCATAGACCTGCAGCCCCTGCTTCTTGAAGCCGTCGGCGAGCTCGGCCTCGCGCTTCAGGTGCTCGGCCGTGCTCCACGCGATCGCCTTGTCGGCGGCGGCCTGGAAAGCCTTCTGCTTGGCCGGCGAGATCTCGTTCCAAGTCTTCAGGTTCACTGCGAGCAGGTCGTACCCGACCAGGTGCGAGGTGAGCACGATCTGCGACATCACCTCGTAGAACTTCATGTTCTGCACGTTGGGCAGCGGATTGTCCTGGCCGTCGATGGCGCCGGTCTGCAGCCCCGTGTACACCTCGGCGTAGGCCATCGGCGTCGGGTTGGCGCCCAGCGAGCGGCCGAGCAGCTGCCAGGCATCGCCCGGCGGCATGCGCAGCTTCACGCCGGCGAGGTCCGCCGGGGTATTGATCTTCTTGTTCGGCTTGAGACCCACCTGGCGCGTGCCGAAGAAGGTCGGTCCGAGGATCTTGATCTTCACCTGCTCCTCGGCCTGCTTCTTGTACTGCGCGCCGAGGTCGCTCGCCCAGAAGTGGGCGAGGTGATTGGCGTCGCGGAACAGATACGCCGAGGTGAGCAGCGACCACGCCGCGAGCTGCTTGGAGATGTCCTGCGGCGCGATGTTGCCCATCTCGAGGTTGTCGCGCTGGAGCGCGACCAGCTCGGTGCCCTGCTTGAACAGCGAGCCGTTCAGGTAGGACTCGACCTTGAAATCGCTCTCGAGCTCCTTGGCGAGCATCTGGATCATGCCGGCGCGGATGTCCTTGTCGGAGAACACGGCGGCGAAGCGCAGCGTCTTGGCCTGCGCGAGCGCGCGCAGCGGCAGCGCGGAAGCAGCGGCGATGGCGGCGCCTGCCTTCAGCGCCGAACGGCGGTCGAAACTATTCATGTCTTTCCTCCTCGGGTCAGATAGCTGAGAATCATGTCGGCGACCAGCTCACGGCGCCGGGCGATGTTGCCCTTCCGCCCCATCTCGCGCTGGAAGATGCGGCCGAAGGTGTACTGGTTGGTGACGTTGAACATGCCGAGCGCGGCGATGGCCTTGTGCACCTCCACCGGATCGACCTCGCGGCGGAAACGCCCCTGCGCCTGTCCGCGCTCGATGACCCGCGCCAGGCGTTCGATGATCGGCCGGTTGAGCGTGCGCATCATCTGCGACTTGCGCAAGTGGCGGCCGCGCGCCTGGTTCTCCGCCACCACCAGCCGCACGAAGCCTTCGTGCTCGACGTAGTAGTTGTAGGTGAACTCGACGATGCGGCGCAGCGCCTCGACCGGCGCCAGGTGGTCGAGGTCGAGGCCGCCTTCGGCCTCGCGGATCTCGCCGTAGACCTGCTCGAGCACGGCGATGTAGAGCTTCTCCTTGCTGCCGAAGTAGTAATTGATGAGCGCCCGCGTGGTATGAGTGCGCGCCGCGATGGCGTCCATGCTGGCGCCCTTGAAGCCGCGGGCGGCGAACTCGTCGATGGCTGCGACGACGATGCCGGCGCGGTTCGCCGCCGGCGCCTTGGGCTTGCGCATCGCCGCCGTGCGGCGCGACGCCTCGGCTCTTGGAATTAACGACATTGCAAGGTAAATTTAACAGGCTCGCCAATTTGAGGCAACGCCCCCGCCATGACCGCCCGCGCCGAACACCTGCCCGAACCCTCCAACCCCCTCGGCATCGACGGCATCGAGTTCGTCGAGTACGCCACCTCGCAGGCTCAGGCCTTCGGCGCGGTGCTGCAGAAGATGGGCTTCGCCCCGGTCGCGCGCCACCGCTCGCGCGAGGTGACGCTCTACCGCCAGGGTTCAATGAATTTGATTGTCAACTCGGATTCCTCTTCCGGAAAAAATGAGCTTGATAAAACCCCCACTTTGGCCGCCATCGCGCTGCGCGTGCGCGACGCCGGCCAGGCGTTCCAGCATTCGCTCGATCTCGGCGCCTGGGAAATGCCGACGCGCGCCGCCGCCATGGAGCTGCACATTCCCGGCATCCACGGCGTCGGCGACAGCCTGATCTATTTCGTCGACCGCTACCGGGACTTCGCCATCTACGACGTGGATTTCGTTTTCGATTCGAATGCAAAAGCAAACCCGCCGGCCGTCGCCGGCCTGCACTGGTTCGGCGTGGTGCAGGCGGTCCTTCCCGGGCGCACGCCCGACTGGCTCGATTTCTACCGCACCCTGTTCGGCTTCCAGGTGCTGCCGCGCGGCCAGTACTTCGGCGTGCTGCCGAAGGGCACTCTGCTCGAGAGCCCCTGTCACAAGTTCTACCTGCAGCTGATCGAGCCGCCGCCCGGCGCCGAGGACGTGCACTGGGACGAGGGCCTGGTGCGCGTCGGCCTGGGTGCGCCCGACATTCCGAAGGCGGTGAAGGCGCTGCAGGATCGCGGCGTGGTGTTCGTCGACCACGGGGCGGTGCAGCCGAGCGACAAGGGCGCGCTCACACAGGTGTATTTCGGCGGCGCCACGTTCGAGCTTGTAGTTAGTCACCTATCCATGAGCCATCTATGAATCTCGACCACTTCGGCATGGACACCATCACGCTCGCCGGGCCGCTCGAGGCGAAGCTGAAGGCGGTGCGCGCAGCGGGGTTCACGCAGGTCATGCTCAACGCGACCGACATCGTCGGGCACCCCGACGGCGAGGCCGCGGCGATCACCGCCGTGCGCTCGAGCGGCTTGCGCGTCACCGGCTTCCAGGTGCTGCGCGACTTCGAAGGCCTTTCCGGGACGCTGCACGCCTACAAGGTGGACGTGGCGAAGGGCATGCTCGACATGTGCCACGCGCTCGGCTCGACGGTCCTTCTCGCCTGCTCCACCGTGTCGCCGCATTCCTCGAAGGACTTTTCGCTGATCAGGCAGGATCTGCAGAAGCTCGCCGTGCTGGCGGTGCCCCTGAACATCCGCATTGCTTATGAGGCGTTGTCGTGGGGCCGGCATGTGAACCTGTTTCCGCAATCGTGGGAAATCGTCGCCGACGCGGACCGCGCAAACCTCGGGCTTTGCCTCGACTCCTTCCACATCCTCGCCCACGGCACCGACCTCGATCTGCTGACGGACATCGACCCGCACAAGATCTTCCTGGTGCAGCTTTCCGATTTCCTGTGGCAGGAAACGCGCTCGGCCGAGGAACGCATCGAGACCGCGCGGCACTCGCGCGTCTTTCCCGGCGAGGGCGTGCACAGCGACAAGGTCGCCGCGATGACGCGCACGCTCGACGAGATGGGCTACCGCGGCGACTACAGCTTCGAAGTGTTCAACGACGATTACCGCCAGCTGCCGCTGCCGATGGTGTGCGAGCGCGCGCGGCGCTCGGTGAAGTGGATTGCGAACCAGGTCTCGCGCCGCAGCCTTCCGGCGCGCCGCAGGCTTGCATAGGCGGGGCAATGGAAAAGCTCGCTTTCGACAGGCGAGACTGGATCGCCGGGCTGGAAAAAGGCCTGCGGATCATCGAGGCGTTCAACGACATCCACCAGCGCCTCACCCCGTCGACCGCAGCGCGCCGCACCGGAATCACCCGCACAGCGGCGCGACGCTATCTTCATACGCTGCACCATCTCGGCTATCTGGACAGCGACGGTCAGATGTTCTGGCTGACGCCTCGAGTCCTCCGGCTGGGATGGTCCTACCTGGACTCCGCGAGGCTGTCGCGCACGGTGCAGCCGTACCTGCAGCGGCTCGCCGCCGCGGTCGGCGGCGCCGCCTACCTCGCGGTGCTGGACGGCGACGAGGTCATCTACGTGGCGCGCGACGGCTCGACTCAGCTCAGGAACATCGGGTTCATCCTCGGTGCGCCCGTCGCCGCCAACGTGTCTTCGGCGGGTATCGCTCTCCTGTCGTGCTGCAGCGCGAAGCGCGTGAACCGCTGGCTCGCCAAGCGGACTTTCGTACCCTTCACTCCCTACACCGTCGTCACGGCGGATGGGGTGCGCGATCTGATCGACGGCGCACGCCGCAAGGGCTACGCGCTGCTCGAGCAGCAGTTCGAGCGCAAGATGCGCGGCATCGCGGTGCCGATCCGCACGCAGAACGCCGAGACCGCCGGCGCGATCAGCGTCAGCCTGCCGATGGAAGGCGAAACTTCCGAGCAGGCCGTCTCGCGCACGCTGCCGGTCCTGCGCGAAGCGGAGTACTCCCTTTTCGCGCTGCTTTGAACAATCTGCGCGCTTATCGGACAAAGCTGTCCGATAAGCGCGCAGAAATGCTGCCGCACCCATTCAGTTCTGTTCCCCCGGTCAATAGCATCGCCCTCGCATCACAACCGGGAGGAGCACATGAAAGCAACCAGGATCGGGCTCGCGCTCGGCGCCGCGGCGTCGCTCGCGGCTGCCGAAGCCGCGGCGCAGACACCGCTCACCTTCAGCTACAACGGCGCCAACCTGACGCTGTACGGCGATGTCGACTACTACCTCAACTACCAGAAGAGCAGCTCGGGGAGCACCATCGTGTCGCTGCAGGACGGCGCGTATTTGCGCACCCGCCTCGGCTTCCGCGGCGACAAGGACGTCGGCAACGGCTATACGGTCAAGTTCACCGCCGAGCAGGGCCTCAACGACACGAACGGCGCCCAGGCCGACACCACGCGCCTCTTCGACCGCCAGCTGTGGGCCGGGCTCGCCTCGCCGGTCGGCGAGTTTCGCGTCGGCCGCCAGAACACGGCGATCTTTTACCGCGGCGGCTACATCGACAACACGACACGCACCCTCGGCTCGGTGATCAACGCCTTCGGCGTGCCTTCGCGCTACGACAGCGATTTCGCCTATATCTCGCCGCGCCTTTACGGATTTCAGTTCGAGGGCCACTACTCGATCCAGGGCTCGGCGGTCAGCGATACAAGCAACCAGGCGGTCTACCAGCTCGCGCTCGACTGGACGAGCGGCCCGTGGCGCGCCGGCTACGCCGGCATCGTCGGCGAGCCGCCGTCGGGCGCAGTCGTGCCGGACAAGGTGAAGTACGACAACTTCTACGGCAACTGGGACTACGGCAAGGGCAAGGTGTACCTCGCGTACGTGCGCTCGAACAACAACAGCACGACCGCCGGCTCGACCGGAACGCTGAACAACGGCGGCTCCCCGCTCGGCAACGTCGGCTCGCTCGTTACCGGCACCGACACCGGCGCGCTCACCTACTACAAGATCTACCAGGTGTCCGCCGACTACCAGATCACGCAGAAGCTGCGGCTGGGCGGCCTGTACGGCAAGATCACGGCGGAGACGGGCACCGACAAGGACGCCGACGGCTGGAGCTTCGCCGGCTACTACGACGTCTTCAAGGACACCATGCTCTACGCGATCGTCGACCAGATCAAGAACGAGGCCAACGCCGGCTTCCGGCCCTCGGGCTCGGCCGGGCTGACGAAGACCTTCACCTCGGCGAACGACGTGAATGGCCGCACCATCAGCGGCTTCCACGTCGGCTTCGTCTACAAGTTTTAGGCGGGCGTCAAGCGGCGAGGACCTGGCGCGAAATCTTCAGGCGCGTCTCGCGCAGGTCGTCGCCGCGCAGCTCGCGCAGCGCGTAGCCGGCGAAGTCGTCGGCGACTTCCTTGCGCCAGTAAAGATCCATGTCGGTGTTGTCCATGGGCTTCGCGCGGTTGGCGACCAGCACGGCGGCCTCGGCGATCACCTCGTCCGTAAGCCGCTTGCCCTTGAGGAATTCGCCGGCCTTCTCGACCAGGAACGGCCGGGAAGCGACCGCGCCCAGTGCGATCCTCGCTTCTTCTATTTCATTTGCAGAATTAAAGCGCAAGGCAGCCGCCACGCCGAGAATCGGAAAATCGAACGAGCCGCGGCGCCGCAGCTTCCAGTACGTGCTCTTCCAGTCCGACGGCACGCTCACCTCGGTGAGGATCTCGTCCGGCGCGCGCGAGAGATAGTCGATGCCGTCGTTCTGGTAGAGCGCCTCGACGGGAATCTCTCGCTCACCTTTCGCGCTCACTAATTTGATTTTTGCTTTTAAAGCAATCAAGGCCGGCGCCGTGTCAGTCGAAGACACTGCCACGCAGCGCTTGCTGGCGGTGGCGACCCAGCAGATCTGGCCGTCCTTCTTCAGGCAGAAGTCGATCGCCTTGCGCCACTCGTAGGTCTGGTTGTAGTAGTTGCAGCGCGTGTCGAGGCAGAGGTTACCGCCGAGCGTGCCCATGTTGCGCAGATGGGGCGTCGCGACCTGCACCGCGGCCTGCCGCAACGCGGTCGGGGTTTCGGGGTTCTGAACGACTTCGTTCAAGGTCACCGCCGACCCGAACGTGCCGTTCGACACCGCCTTCAGATTTTCTATTTTTCTGACGGAAATCAAGACCTGAGGCGCCTGGTGGCGGCGCTTCATGTTCGGCAGCAAGTCGGTGCCGCCGGCGATGAGCATCGCCCGCGGCCCCTCGCCCGCCAGGATCTTCGCCGCCTCCGCGACCGAGCGCGGGGCGCGGTGCTCAAACCACGGCAGCCTTAGCATCGCGTTTCTCTTCGTTGCCGTCGCCGCCTTCCCAGGGCGGCAGGACGAACGTCGGCTTCGGATAGGGGACCGATGGGAACGACGCCGGCCCCACGCGCTTGTCTTTCTGCTCGAGCGCCTTCAGCACCTTGTCGGGGGTGATGGGAATCTCATCGATCCGCACGCCGACGGCGTCGTAGATCGCGTTCGCCACCGCAGGCATCACCGGCAGCAGCGGTCCCTGCCCGACTTCCTTCGCGCCGTACGGGCAGTTCGGATCGGGATCTTCGATCAGCGCCACCTCCACGTCCGGCATGTCGAGCGAGGTGAGGCTCTTGTAGTCGAGCATCGAGGGCGCGCGGTGCACCAGCGCGCCCGAGAGCTTCTCGGGCAGCCGGCGGAACGACTGCTCTTCCATCAGCGCCTCGCCGAGCCCCATGTACACGCCGCCGATGACTTGCCCGCGCGCGAGCACCGGGTTCAGCGCGCGGCCGATGTCGTGCGCGATCCAGATCTTCGGCACGTGGATCCAGCCGGTGCGCTCGTCGACTTCGGTCTCTACGATGCAGGCGGAGAAGCTGTAGGCCGGCGAAGGCCCGACGCCGGCGCCCTTGTAGCGGCCCGGCGCCTTGGGCGGCGAATACGACCCCACCGCGGAGAGCGTGCCGAGCGCCGCCTCGGCGATCGCCACTGCCTCGACGAACGACATGGCGCGCGCCGGGTCTTCGGCCGCGTACACCTTGCCCTGCGAAAACACGACGCGGTCGGGCAGCGTGCCGAGCGTTTCCGACACCGCGCCGGCCACGCTCGCGCGCAAGCGCTCGGCCGCCTGCACCGCGGCATTGCCGGCCATGATGGTGACGCGGCTCGAATAGGAGCCCAGGTCCACCGGCGTGATGCCGGTGTCGCCGGTAACGACCCGCACCACGCTGGTGTCCACCCCCAGCGTCTCGGCCGCGATCGCCGCGAGCACGTCGTCGGAGCCCTGCCCGATCTCAGTCGCGCCGCAGTACACGATCACCGTGCCGGAGCGGTCGAGCAGGATCTGCACGCCCGAGTGCGGCAGCTTGTTCCAATAGATCGCCACGCCCGCGCCGCACATGTAGGTGCTGCAGGCGAGGCCGACGCCGCGGCCGCGCGGCAGCTTGCCGCGCTTCTCTTTCCAGCCCGACATCTCGGTGACCTTGCGGATGCACTCCTCGAGGCCGATCGAGCCGACCCTCAGCCAGCTCGCCGTCAGCGAATTTTCTTTCACCAAATTCTTCAGCCTCAACTCCGCGGGATCAATCCCGAGCTTCTCGGCGATCTTGTCGAGCTGCACTTCCTGGCCGAAGCGCGGCTGCGGCGTGCCGTGCCCACGCTTGGGACCGCAGGCCGGTTTGTTGGTGAACACACGGCAGGCGTCGAACTTGAAGCGCGGATAGTGATACGTCACCGGCGTCAGCACGCCCGTATAGAAGGTGCTGGCCGGACCGTGCGAGCCGTAGCCGCCGCCGTCGAGCAGCGTCTGCAGGTGCATGCCGGTTAGCTTGCCGTCCTTCGTCACGCCGGTCTTCATCTTCATCAGCACCGGATGGCGGCCACGATGGACGTAGAACACCTCCTCGCGCGTGAGGCCGATCTTCACCGGCCGGCCGAGGATCAGCGCCGCCTTCGAGACGACGAACTCGTGCCCGCCCGGATCGCACTTGCCGCCGAAGGCGCCGCCGTTCGGCGTCGCGACCACGCGGATGCGTGCTTCGGGAATCTGCAGCACGCGCGCGAGCTGGCGGTGCAGGTAATGCGGGTTCTGCGTGCTCGACGAGATCTGCAGCTTCCCGTCCTGGTCGAGGAACGCGAGCGAGGCCTGCTGCTCCATCGGCAGGTGCGTGTTGCCCTCATAGAAAAACAGGTCTTCAAAAACCAAATCCGAATTTCTCAAGGATTCTTCGATATCGCCAAACTCGTAAGACTGGTTGCGGTGGATGTTGCCTTGCTCCCCGTAGTCGTGAATGCGAGGCTCGGGGTTGAGCAAGCCTTGTTGAGGGCTTTCTATCGGTTTCAATATTTCGTATTGAGCTTCGATGAGTCCGAGTGCTTCGACGGCCGTCTGCTCGTCCTTGGCGATCACTGCCGCGAGCGGATCGCCGACGTAGCGCACGCGCTCCGGCGCGAGCGGGAATTCGTCGACCGACACCGGCATGATGCCGAAGGGAATCGGGAAGTCCTTCCCGGTCAGCACCAGATGCACGCCGGGGTGTTTCCTCGCCTTTTCAGTATTTATTTCTTTGATAACAGCATGGGGATGCGGCGAGCGCAGGAGCTTGGCGTGCAGCATGCGCGGCATCGACAGGTCGTCGGCGTAGCGCAGGGCGCCGGTGACTTTCGCGCGACCGTCGACCCGGCGGCGCGACTTGCCGATCACATCGAGGCGCTTTTTCATTTCGCTTCCGCTCGCAGCTTGGCCGCGGCGTCCTCGATTGCTTCCACAATCTGGTTATAGCCGGTGCAGCGGCACAGGTTGCCCGCGGTCGCTTCCTTGATCTCCTGCGCGCTCGGGCTGGGATTGCGATCGAGCAGCGCCTTCGCCGTCATGATCACGCCGGGCGTGCAGTAGCCGCATTGCGAGCCGCCGAAGTCGGTAAAGGCCGCCTGCAGCGGATGCAGCTCGGGGCCGCGCGCGAGGCCTTCGATAGTCTGCACCGAGCGCTCCTCGCACTCGAGCGCGAGCACCAGGCAGGAGAGCTGCGGCTCGCCGTCGACGAGCACCGTGCACGCGCCGCACTCGCCGAGCTCGCAGCCGTGCTTGGTGCCGGTGAGGCCGAGGTCCTCGCGCAGCACCTCGAGCAGCGTCTTATAGGGGGCCACCGAGGCCTCGGCGGCCTCGCCGTTGACGGTCAGGCGCAGTGCGATGTTATGGCGCATTGTTTGGACCCCAAACAAATTACCCGTACTCTACCAAAACCTGTAACAACTGGTTACCCATCCCGCCAGGGGCCGGGTGTACTGTGGCCGCATGAGAAAGATTGCCCTGGTGTTCGCCGCCGTCGCGCTCGGCGCGGCTTTCAGCGCGGCGGCGTCGGCGCACGGGCGCGTGGTGGTCGGCGTGGGCTTCGGCTTCCCGGGTTGGGGCTGGGGGCCGTCGCCCTGGTACTACGCGCCGCCCTACTACTACTACCCGCCACCTGGCTATGCCGCCGCGCCGCCGGTGACTTATGTTGAGCGCGAGGACGCGCAGCAGGCCGCGCCCGCCTCGACCGACTTTTGGTATTACTGCGAGCAATCAAAAACTTACTATCCGTACGTGAAGAGCTGTCCTGGCGGCTGGCAGCGCGTCGCCCCCACTCCTCCGCCCGGATGAAGAAGCTGCTCGTCGTCCCGCTGCTCGCTCTTGCCGGCTGCGCCACGGCGCCGCCGTCGGGCCCCGGCGTCCTTGTCCTCCCCGGTACCGGTAAAAGCTTTGACGCCTTCCGGGCCGACGATTTCGAATGCCGCCAGTTCGCGAGCGGCCAGATCGGCGGCAAGACGGCCCAGGACGCGGCCAACGAGTCCGCCGTGAAAAGTGCGGCGATCGGCACCGCCGTCGGCACGGCGGCCGGTGCGCTGTTGGGCGGAGGGCAAGGCGCTGCGGTCGGCGCCGGAGTCGGCCTCGCCGGCGGCGCGATCGCCGGCTCCGACAGCGGCGCATACGCCGGCCGCTCGCTGCAGCAGCGCTACGACTACGGCTACACGCAGTGCATGTACGCCAAGGGCAACAAGGTTCCCGTCGCGGGCCGCTATACCGACTCGCGTCCAGTGCCGCGGCGCAGCGCCGCGCCTCCGCCACCGCCCCCTCCGCCGCCGCCGACTTCCGGCTGAATTCGCACGCCCGCTACTGCGCGAGCAATCGGGCGCGGCGGGCGCTCTCCAGGAGCGAGGCGCGCATCAGGAAAGCCTTGTGGCGCGCCGGGTCGGCGGCCATCGCGCGCAGTTCGTCGAAGCGCTTCGCCCGCAGCACGGGGTCGCGCTCCTCGAGGCGCTTCTTGTTTGCCACCGTCTGCTCCTGCACGTACTCGATGTTGAGCGGCCGCCGGCGCGCTTCGTAGGCGTCGAGCGACGATGCGTCGGCCTCCTTTCGCAGCACCTTGTCGAGCAGCTCCGCGAGGTCCCAGGCCTCGTGGATGCCCGAATTGAGGCCGAGCCCGCCGATCGGATTGTTGACGTGCGCGGCGTCGCCGCAAAGGAAGACTCGTCCCGTGCGGAAGTTCTTCGCCACCCGTTGGTGCACGTTGTACAGGTTGAGGTGGACCCAGTCGGCGCCGGGCGCATGGCAGCGCGCGAGGCGCGCGCGCACCGCGGCGTCGGACAGGGCTTCCTCGTCGCTCTCGTCCTCGCGCGTGTTGAAGACTGCGCGCCAGCGCCCCTTCAGGTCGTCGCCCGCCACCTTGAACAGGTTGGTCCACTCCTGCGGGTCGGCCATGTAGCTGCGCAGGCAGCAGCCGAGCGCGGCGGCGAAGTCGAACTTCGTCGTCACCACGAGGAACCGCTCGGGCCAGGTGTAGCCCTCGAACTCGATGCCGAGGCTCTTCCTCACCGTGCTGCGGCCGCCGTCGGCGCCAATGACGTAGTCGGCGCGGAATTCGCGCTCGCCCGCGCGCACCGTCACGCCGTCGGTGTCCTGCGCGAGGCTGCTGACCGCAAGCCCCATGACCACCTCGGCGTCCGGCATGGCGCGCAGCCGCTCGAGCGCCATGTTGGCGAGCTTGTGCTGCTCCGTCTGCACCACGTAGGGAAAATCGGTCTCGCCGTGCAGGCGCTCGAAATCGAACTCGGCGATCCGCTCGCGTGTCGGCCGGTCCCAGAATTCGAGCGTGCGCGCCACCAGGCCGACGCGCACGTACTCGTCGATCAGGCCGAGCTCGGCGAGGATCTCCAGGGTCGGCGGCTGCGTGGTGGAGGCGCGCGGCATGTCGTCGACGCGCGGCTGCGCCTCGAGCAGCGTGACGGTGTGGCCGAAGCGCGCGCAGGCGAGCGCCGCGACGCTGCCGACCGGACCTGCGCCCACCACGACGATGTTGCGGGGCTTCAGCACATCAAAATGCATCTTATCCCGCCGTGGCGGGTATGCTCTACTTGGATCACCCAATGAAAAAAGCCCTGGCGATCTTGCTGCTCGCGCTGCCGGCCTGCGTTCACGCGGGGGCCTGGCCCGCGAAGCCGGTCAGGGTGCTGGTGCCTTTCGCGCCGGGCGGCGTCACCGACGCGGTCGCGCGCATCACCGCCGAATGGCTGACGCAGCGCTTCGGCCAGCCGTTCGTGGTGGAGAACCGGCCCGGCGCGACCGGCGCGATCGCGGTCGATGCACTGGTGCGCTCCGAGCCCGACGGCTACACCCTCCTCACTGCGTCGACGCCGCAGCTCGCGATCGTGCCGTACGTGCAGAAGGCTTCCTACGATCCGCTGAAGGATTTCGCGCCGGTGTCGATCGTCGGCACCAATCCGTTCGCGCTCGGCTGCAACGACAAGGTACCGGCGGCGACGCTGAAGGAGTTCGTCGCCTACTGGAAGGCCAATCCCGGTCAGCTGCTGACCTACGGCTCGCCCGGCCAGGGCTCGGTCGGGCATCTAACGATGGCGCTGTTCCTCGCGCGCGCGGGCGTCAAGGGCGAAGCCGTGCTGTACAAGGGCGGCGGGCCGGCGGTCGCCGACGTCGTCGCGGGCCATGTGCCCTGCTACTTCGGCAACTTCAACGAGATCATCCCGCACGCCGGCGCGGGCGGCCGCCTGAAGATCCTGGCGGTGTCGAGCGCCGAGCGCGCGCGGCAGCTGCCCGACGTGCCCACCGTCGCGGAGCAGGGTTATCCGGGATTCAAGACCTTCACCATGAACGGCTACGTGGCACCGGCCGCCACGCCGCACGAGATCGTCGAGCGCATCGCGCGCGAAATCGGCGCCGGCTGCAAGGATGCCGGCTTCACCAGCCGCCTGGAGCGGATCGGCGTCGACCCGGTGTGCAGCACGCCTGCGGCTTTCTCGCAGGCGATCAAGGAGGACCTGATCGTCTGGAAGGAAGCCGTCGCCGCCGCCGGGATGAAACAGCAATGAAGCTGCGCGTCGCCGTTCCGGATCTCATCTCGCCCTCCTATTTCCCGGCGATCGCCGCGGTCGAGATGGGCTGCTTCGAGCAGCAGGGCTTTGACGCCGAGCTTTCGCTCCTCTATCCGGTCACCAGGACCTACGAGGACCTGCGCGAGGGCAAGCTCGACTTCATCGGCGGCGCCGCGCACGCGGCGCTCTACGCGTTCAAGAACTGGCGCGGCGGCAAGCTGCTGTGCTCGCTGGCGCAGCACATGTACTGGTTTCTGGTAGTAAAGAAATCCTTGAACGCCAGGAAAGGCGATCTTTCCTGCGTGAAAGGACAACGCATCGGTGCAGCGCCGGGGCCGGTCGACGGCTTGAAGAAATTGCTCGAAGTCGCCGGCATCGATCCGGCAAGGGACGTGACGATCGGGCCGGTGCCGGGCACGTCCGGCGCGAACGCGTCTTTCGGCCTGCTCGCCGCCCAGGCGCTGAAAGAGGAGCGCATCGACGGCTTCTGGGCGAACGGCATGGGCGCCGAGGTCGCAGTGAAAGGCGGCTACGGCACGCTGGTGCTCGACGCGCGCCGCGACGGCGCGCCGCTTATGAAGGGTTACACCTTTCCGGCTTTGGTCACTTCAGAAAAAATAATAGAGGAAAAGCCTGCAGCGGCCCGCGCCGCGATCAACGCGGTGAAGCACGCGCAGCAGCTCCTGAAGGAAGATCCGGGCCGCGCCACCGCAGTGGGCAGGAAGCTGTTCCCGCCCGAGGAGGCCGCGATGATCGCCGAGCTCGTCCGGCGCGACGCGCCGTTCTACGACCCGGCCATCCCGCCGCAGGCCGTCGAGTCGATGAACCGCTTCGCGGCCGGCCTGGGGCTGCTGTCGAAGAACGCCTCCTACGAGGACGTGGTATGGAAAGGCTGAAAGGACGCGTCGCGATCGTCACCGGCGCCGGCGGCGGCATCGGCAAGGCGCTCGCCACCCGCCTCGCCGCGGACGGCGCCTCCGTCGTCGTCGCCGATCTGCAGAAATTCGACCAGGCGGCGGCCGAGATCGCAAGAGCGACCGGCGCGAGGACGCTCGGCCTCGAGATCGACGTGTCGGCGGAGGACCAGGTCGCGCGCATGGCGGCGCAGGCCGTGAAGACCTTCGGCCGCATCGACATCCTGGTCAACAACGCGGCGCTGTTCAGCTCGCTCAAGCTCAAGCCGTTCGAGGAGATCAGCGCCGCGGAGTGGCGCAAGGTGATGGACGTCAACGCCCTCGGCGTGTTCCTCTGCTGCCGCGCCTGCGCGCCGCACATGCGCGCCGCCGGCGGCGGACGCATCATCAACCTCGCCTCCGGCGCGCCGCTGAAGGGCGTGCCGCTGTTCCTGCACTACATCTCGAGCAAGGGAGCGGTGATCGCCATGACGCGCGGCCTGGCGCGCGAGCTCGGCAAGGACCGCATCACCGTCAACGCGCTCGCGCCCGGCTTCACGCTCTCTGAAAACGTCGCGCAGGACCCGGCGCACCGCCGGCAGGGTGAAATCACGCGCGCGACGCGCGCCATCGCCCGCGACGAGATGCCCGAAGACCTGGTCGGCGCGGTGAGCTTCCTCGCGAGCGACGATGCAGCCTTCATCACCGGACAAACCCTTGTCGTAGACGGCGGATCGGCCATGCTATGAGCGACGCAATCGACGTCCATAACCACGTAGTCCCCGAGCAGTTTCCGAAGTACGCCGGCAAGGGAACCAACGTCCCCTGGCCCTCGATGGCCGACGCGCACGCCTGCCACAAGCACGTGATGATCTCCGGCAAGGTCTACCGCACCGTGTCGGACGGTTGCTGGAGCGTGCCGCGCCGGATCGAGGACATGGGCAAGCAGGGCGTCGCGCGCCAGGCGATCTCGCCGATGCCCGAGCTGCTCTCCTATTGGCTGCCGCTCGACGATGCGAAGGTGATGGTGCGCTACCTGAACGAGCAGATCGCGGCCATGATCGGCGAGGCGCCTGGGCGCTTCATTGGACTAGGTTGTGTTCCCTTGCAGGATACGGATTCTGCAATTCGGGAATTACAGCACGTCATCAAGGACCTGAAATTCTCGGGGGTGGAAATCGCGAGCCACGTGAACGACACCTCGATCGGCGATGCCCGTTTCGAGCCATTTTTCACCGCGTGCGAAAAGCTGGGCGCGGCGGTGTTCGTGCACGCGCTGCGCCCCGCAGGCATGGAACGGATCGTCGGCGCGTTCTCCGAGCAGGCGGTGCTGTTCCCGAACGAGATCGCGATCGCCTGCGCCTCGATGATCACCGGCGGCGTCGCCGCGCGCCATCCGAAGCTGCGCATCGCCTTCAGCCACGGCGGCGGCACCATGTCGATCCTGCTGCCGCGCCTGGTGCACGCCTGGAACATGGTGCAGAAAACGAAAGAGTCGCTGACCGAGTCGCCGGCCGTCACGGCGAAGCGCTTCTACTACGACAATGTCCTGTTCGACTCCGATTCGGTCAAGTTCCTGGTCAACCGGTTCGGCGCGGGCCAGGTGCTCGTCGGCTCGGACTATCCGTTCGCCCTCGGCGAGCAGGACCCGCTGGGCCGGCTGGACAAAGCCGGTTTCGATTCACAAACAAAGAATCTCATTACGTCTGCGAACGCGAAGCGCTTCCTAGGATTGCCGGAAGCACCTCGCTGATCGAGCCGTCGAAGAGCGCGGCGGCAATATCGTCGAATGGCGTGGGCTGCGCGTTGACGATCACGATCTTCGCGCCCGCATCGCGCGCGACCTCCACCGCTCCGGCGACCGGGTAGACCTGCAGCGTGCTGCCGATGGCGATGAACACGTCGCCCTCGCCTGCGACGCGCATCGCGCGGTCGATCACCTCCGGCACCAGCTGCTGGCCGAACGAGATGGTGTCGCTCTTCAGGATGCCGCCGCAGACGCGGCACTTCGGATCGTCTTCGCCGGCGCGCACGCGGTCGAGCGCCTTTTGCATCGGCGCCCGCATGCCGCAGTCCCAGCACATCACCCGGCGCATGCTGCCGTGCACCTCGATCACGAGCTCGGGCGGAATGCCGGACATCTGGTGGAGCTCGTCGATGTTCTGCGTGATCAACGCATGCAGTTTTTGTCTTTTGAACAAATTAAATAAAGATAAATGCCCGGCGTTCGGCTTCGCGTTCCATGCCGGGCTGCTCATCCGGTTCTGCCAGGAAAGCTTCCTCACCTCCGGATCGGCGAGGTAGTAGTGGATGTTGGACATCTTCTCGGCGAGCGGATTCTTCGTCCACAGGCCCTGCGGCCCGCGGAAATCCGGAATGCCGGAGTCGGTCGAAATCCCCGCGCCGGTCAGCACGACGACGCGTTGCGCGCCGTCGATCCACTTTCTGACCCGCTCGATCACCTCAGGGCATCTGGATCTTGCCACCGCCGCCCATGCCGCCGGCGGGCGGCAGCCCACCCTGCGGGATGACGATCGACGAGGCGGCCTGGCGACGCAGCTCCTGCAGCTCCTTCACCGTGCGCTCGATCGCTTCCCTGGCGAGCTGGCCGAACTTCTCGGCCGCTTCCTCGAGCGAGCCGGCGCCGATCTCGAAGCCGATCGGCAGCGCTCCCGCGGGGGTCAGCACCTGCGTCTCGCCGACGTAGAGCACGGCGCGCGACTGGTCGCGCTCGCCGTCGCCCTTCACCGGCGTCATGCGCCGGATCGTGCCGACGCGCCGGTCGGTGAAGACCTCTTCGAGATAGAGGGAGTTCGGATCGACCTTGATGTCGTTGGTGGTTTCGGGTTTCGTAGCCATCCGTCGATTCTAACGCCGCTCTTAGCGAAGCTTGAACCTCTGGATCTTGCCGGTGGCGGTCTTCGGCAGCTCGGGGAGGAACTCGATCCAGCGGGGGTACTTGTACGGCGCCAGGCGGTCCTTTACGTGCTGCTGCAGGACGGTCTTCAGCTTGTCGTCACCGGAATGGTTCGGCTTGAGGACGACGTAGGCCTTCGGTTTGACCAGCTTCTGCTCGTCCTCCGCCCCCACCACCGCGCATTCCAGCACTGCCTCGTGGGTGATGAGCGCAGCTTCCACCTCGACGGGCGAAACGTAGATGCCGCCCACCTTGAGCATGTCGTCGGAGCGGCCGCCGTAAGCGTAGTAGCCCTGCCCGTCGATCGAGTACTTGTCGCCGCTGCGCGTCCAGGGGCCCTGGAAGGTGTTCTTGGTTTTCTCGCGCTGGTTCCAGTACATGATCGCCGAGGTGGGGCCGCTGATCTGCAGCTCGCCGAGCTCGCCGGGCTTCGACACCACGTTGCCGTTGTCGTCGATGAGGCGCAGCGTGTACCCGGGCACGGGCTTGCCGGTGGTGCCGGGCTTCACGTCGCCGGGACGGTTGGAGAGGAAGATGTGGAGCATCTCGGTCGAGCCGATGCCGTCGAGCAGCTCGGTGCCGGTGCGCTCGCCCCAGCGCTTGAGAATTTCGGCGGGCAGCGCCTCGCCCGCAGACGTGCAGACCCGCAGCGAAAGATCCTTGTTCTGGGGGAAATTGGGGTTGGCGAGCAAGGCCGCATACAGCGTCGGCACGCCGTAGAAGATGGTGGGCTTCTTCTCGACCAGCCGCTTGAACACCGCGTCCGGCGTCGGCCGCTCGGCCATCAGCACGGTGGTCGCGCCCACCGCGAGCGGAAACGTCATCGCGTTGCCGAGGCCGTAGGCGAAGAAGAGCTTCGCCGCGGAGAACACCACGTCGGACTCGCGGATGCCGAGCACCGGCTTCGCGTAGAGCTCGGCGGTCAGGATCAGGTGCGAATGCAGGTGCACGGTGCCCTTCGGCTTGCCGGTGGAGCCCGACGAATAGAGCCAGAAGCAGATATCGTCGCAGGTGGTCGGCGCAGGCTCGGCCGTGGATTTTTGCTTTTCGAGTAAAGATTTGAGTTGCGAGTGCGGAACGACGTGCTCTACCCGGATGGACGAGAAGCTCTTCAGCAGCGCATCGGACACGAACAGGGCCTTCGAGCCGCTGTCCATGATCTGGTATTCGTAGTCCGCCGGCGTAAGCAGCGTATTGAGAGCGACCGGCACGATGCCGGCCTTGATCGCGCCGAGGAACAGCGCCACCCAGTCGACGCAGTCGAGCATGGCGATGGCGACGCGCTCTTCGCGCTCGATGCCGAGCGAGCGCAGGGTGTTGGCGGCGCGGTCGACGCGCTCGGCGAGCTGGGCATAGGTGCAGATGCCCGCGTCGTCGATGTAAGCCGTCTTCGCGCCGCGCCCGGCGTCGAGGTTGCGGTCGATCAAGTCGACCGCCGCGTTATAGCTGCGCGGAATCTCCATTCGCCTCCTCCTTGGCTGCGCCATTGTTCGCAGCCGCCGCGAAGGCGTCAAGCATCGCGAGCCGTTCGCCGGCGCGCAAGAAGGCGAGGTCCAGCTCGCCGCAGAGCTCCTGCAGTATCTTGCCGGCCCGGGTCAGGCGGATCGTGCGGCCGCGGATCTCGAGCGGCGCCACGCCGAGCGCCTCTGCGAGCTTCTTCAGCTGCAGGGACACGGTCGGCTGCGCGAGATGAAGCTCCTCGGCGGCGCGCGTTACGCTGCCCAGGCGGGCGACGGCATCGAAGGCGAAGAGCTGCGGCAGCAGCCCATGACGAAAGAAACGGCGCAGCTTGGTGCGTGACATTTCGGCTCCTGTTCGGTAACCGAGGTCTCGCTTGCGGCGCCTGGCGGCGCCGCCGGGAGGACCGGAGGGCTTACAGGCCCCCGTATTGACGGCCATCCCCGTCGAAGCTACTCCCCTCGCGGGAAAACGAGGGCATCTTAGCAGGCGCGCCGGTATTGCGCTTCGCAATGCCATTGCGTTTACTCATTTCTCCGCGGCGCGGCGACGACAGAATCGGCGCATGGATTTCCTTTCCGGCCTCGCCGCGATCATCGTCATCGACCTGGTGCTCGCCGGCGACAACGCCGTCGTCATCGCGCTTGCCGCGCGCAGCCTGCCGAAGGAGGTGCAGCACCGCGCCATCGTCTGGGGCACCGTCGGCGCGGTCGTCGTGCGCGGGAGCCTCACCGCCGCCATGGTCTGGCTGCTGCAGGTACCTGGACTCATGGCCGTGGGCGGCGCCCTGCTCGCCTGGATCGCGTACCGGCTGCTCGCGGTGGAGAACGCCGACGACGGGCCGCACCTCGCCGCAGCCGCGGGTTTCTGGCCGGCGATGCGCACCATAGTCGTCGCCGACACAGTGATGGGCCTCGACAACGTTCTCGGTGTCGCCGGCGCCGCGCACGGCAATGTGCTGCTGGTCATGCTGGGCCTCGGCATCTCGATCCCAATCGTGGTCTGGGGCTCGACGCTGATCCTCGGCTGCCTCGAGCGCTTCCCCGCGCTGCACTACTTCGGCGGCGCGGTGCTCGCCTGGACTGCGGCGCGGATGATCACGGGCGAGCCGTGGCTCGAGGCCTGGTTCGAGGAGCAGCCCGTATTCGAGCCTGCGCTCTTCGCGGCGATCCTCGGCGGCGTGCCTGCCTTTGCCTGGCTGCACAACCGCCGGCGGCGGCTACGTCTGGGCCGCTTTGATCAGATCTGACGCCATCAGCTCGGGCGCGATGCCCTCGGCCTCCGCGGCGGCGTAGTTCAGCTCGATCTTGATGCCGTTGGGGTCGTAGAAGAAAAGCTGGAACAGCGCCTGCCCATTGGCCTTTCTCTGCGTAAACGGCACTTTTTCTTTCTTCAAGTGTTCGAGCATCTTGCGCAGCCCGGTCGCTCGAAACGCGATGTGATCGAGCGCGCCCGTGCCGCTACCGGCGTCCTGCGAGGTGCGTCCCAGGTACTTCTTCTGGATCTCGCCCGCCTGCTTCGCGCTCGGGCCGATGTGGACGATGTCGACGTCGCCGAGGTACATCCAGTGCACCGGGAAGCCGAAATCCGGATGCGCGCCAGGCTTCATGCCGAGCACGCGCGCATACCAGTCGCGAGTGACGTCGATGTCGTCGGCGGCGACGAGAAAATGCTCGATGTGCGAAATCGGCATGCACTAATATATAACGATGAGAGAAAACGTGTACGTCGCCGACGCCAAGCGGCTCACGCTGGCCGGCGCCCGGAAAATGATGGCGGCGGCGCTCGCCGGCGCGGAGAAAGCCGGCATCGCCGTCACCGTGGCGATCGTAGACGCGGGCGGCAACCTGATGCTCCTCGAGCGCATGGAGGGCGGCCGCTTCCACACCGTGCATTCCGCGACCACCAAGGCGGTCTGCGCGGCGTCCAACCGCCGCCAGACCACTTCGCAGGGCGCGGTCGGGCAGCCGCTCGACGTCGCGCACGCCATCGGCCTCGCCCTCGCCGCCGGCCCGGAACGCTGGACGGCGATGGAAGGCGGCTGCCCGGTACTCGTCGACGGCGAGTGCGTCGGCGGCATCGGCATAGCCGGCGGCAGCTGGGAGCACGACCAGAAGGTCGCGCGCGAAGCGGTCGAAGCGATCGGCGCCAGGGCGGCATGACCGTCCGCGTCGCCTGCCTTGGGATGGGGTGGTGGTCCGACGTGCTCGCGGATGCGATCCAGCGCTCCGGCAAGATGACGATCGCCGCGTGCTACAGCCGCTCGGCAGAAAAAAGATCGAGTTTTTCCAAAAAATATAACTGCAAAGCCGCCGAATCCTACGAAGAGATCCTCCGTGACAAGAGCATCGAGGCGATCATCAACACGACGCCCAATGCCACCCATCTGGAGACCACCCGCGCCGCGGCGGCGGCGGGCAAGCACGTGTTCCTCGACAAGCCGATCGCCAACACCATCGCCGACGCTCGCGCCCTCACCAAGGCGTGCCGCGATGCAAAAGTGGTTCTCGCCCTGGGATATCAAAGAAGGCGGGAAAGTCATTTTCGATTGATCAAGCAGCGAATCGGCGAATTCGGCAAACTCGTCAATGCCGAGGCGAATATCAGTCGAGACCGGCTCGGCAAGATCGATCTCAATTCATGGCGCTACCAGGCGCAGGGCATGCCCGGCGGCGTGATGCTGCAGATCGGCATCCACTACACCGACGTCCTCGAGTACCTGATGGGGCCGGTGGAGGCCGTCAGCGGCCGCTTCGTGCAGCTGGTTCTCCCCGGCGACAACCCCGACGTGGCGAGCCTGGTCCTCGAGCACGAGAGCGGCGCGCAGTCGACCCTCAACGCGAGCTACGCGTCCGCCGGCGAGTATTACCTGATGAACATTTACGGCAAGGAAGCGACGGCCTTTTACGATCTGCACAACGGTTTGCGGCTGCAGAAGCGCAGTTCGGAAAAGGTGGAAAAAATCGCGACCGAAAAGAACGATGCGATCATGGACGAGCTCGACGAGTTCGCCGCCGCGGTGCGTGGCGAAGCCGAGGCGGAGATGGACGGCGAGCGCTCGACGCAGTCGCTGGCGGTGATCCTGGCGGGGATCAAGTCGGCGCGCGAGGGGCGGAGAGTGGAAGTGAAGGAGATCCTTGCATGAGAGCGCTTTGCATTTTTTTATTTGTTTTTTCAATAACAACACAGGCGCAAGAGTTTCCGCAGCGTAATCCGCTCGAAATCACCGTGCTGTTCCCGGCGGGCTCCTCGGCCGACGTGACCGCGCGCATGCTGGCCGACGGCATGTCCAGGGCGCTCGGCCAGCGCGTGCTGGTGGTGAACCGGCCCGGCGCCGGCGGCGCCATCGGCTACCGCTACGTCGCGCAGCAGAAGCCCGACGGCTACTCGCTGGTGTGGAACTCGAACTCGATCTCCACCACCTTCCATTCCGGCCAGCTCGAGTTCAACTATCAGGCGTTCGACGCAGTGGCGCGCGTGCTGGTCGAATCGGTGGTGCTCGCGGTGCGCAGCGACGCGCGCTGGAAGAACCTGAACGATCTCATCGTCGAAGCGAAGGCCAAGCCGAAAATCATCTCGGTCGGGCATTCCGGCATCGGCAGCCACACGCACATCTCGCTTGCGGCGCTATTCAGCGCTGCCGGCGTGGAGGTCAACGAAGTGCCCTTCGGCGCGGCGCAGGTGGTGCCGAGCCTGCTCGGCGGGCACGTCGATGCGGTGGTTCAGCTCCCGGCCGCGCTCTCCGCTCCGGTGAAGCAGGGCCAGGTGCGCTTGCTCGCGGCGCTCATCCCCAATCGCGATCCGGCGCTGCCCGACGTGCCGACCGCGAAGGAGCAAGGCATCGACGTCTCGCTCGAAGCCTGGCGCGGCATCGCGGTCCCCAAGGGAACACCGAAGGCCGTCGTTGCTGCCCTCGAATCCGCGATCAAGACTTCTGTAAATTCAACCGAATTTCAAAAAGGCAGTGAACATCTGGGCGTGCGCCCGGCGTTCCTCGGCGCCGACGAGTTCAGCGCGCTGATTGCGAAGGAGGACGCCGAGTTGTCGCGCCTGATGCAGCAGATCGGCCTGAAGAAGCCGTAGACGCAGCGGCTTTCGCTTTGGCGT
>DASXKY010000107.1:0-8232 GCA_036496555.1 Burkholderiales bacterium
TGATCGTCAATCTGGTGGTGCGCAAGGTGAAGAAGATGGTGCCGCCTTACCAATTGCCCGGCGCCTTCACGTTCAGGGAAGTTCTGGATCTTGGGAGAAATCAAAAACTCGCTACGCCAGCGTTGGGTCACGCCGACATCGCCTTCCTGCAGTACACCGGCGGCACCACCGGCGTTTCGAAGGGCGCCATCCTGACGCACCGCAACGTCATCGCGGCGCTGCTGCAGTACACCGCTTGGCTGAGGCCGGCGATGACCGGACGGCCGGTGATCATCACCGCGCTGCCGCTCTATCACATCTTCTCGCTGACGGTGAACTGCCTGGTAATGATGGTGGTCGGCGGCGAGAACGTGCTGATCACCAATCCGCGCGACATCCCGGGCTTCGTGAAGGAGCTCGCGAAGCACAAGTACACCCTGATCAGCGGCGTCAACACGCTGTTCAACGCGCTGCTCAACAACCCGCAGTTCGCGAAGCTCGATTTCAGCAGCGTGAAAGCCGCCATCGGCGGCGGCATGGCGGTGCAGAAGGCGGTCGCTGAGCGCTGGAAGCAGGTGACCGGCACGACCCTGATCGAGGGGTATGGCCTTACCGAGACGGCGCCGTCGGCGACGGCCAATCCGCTCGACCTGGCTAACTTCACCGGCTCGATCGGGGTGCCGATGCCCTCGACCGACATCGTGCTGCGCGACGACGCCGGGCGCGACGTGGCGCTCGGCGAGGCGGGGGAGATCTGCATCCGCGGGCCGCAGGTGATGTCGGGGTACTGGCAGCAGCCCGACGAGACCGCCAAGGTGCTTGACGCGGACGGCTTCCTGCACACCGGCGACATCGGCAGGATGGACGAGAAGGGCTTCATCCGCATCGTCGACCGCAAGAAGGACATGATCCTCGTCTCGGGCTTCAACGTGTACCCGAACGAGATCGAGGAAGTGGTGATGATGCATCCCGGCGTGCTCGAAGTCGCGGCGATCGGCGTGCCCGACGAGCACTCGGGCGAAGTGCCGAAGGTATTCGTCGTCAAGAAGGATCCCGGCCTCACCGAGGCCGACGTGCTCGAGCACTGCAGAAAGATGCTCACCGGCTACAAGCGACCGAAGTACGTCGAGTTCCGCAGCGAGCTGCCGAAGACCAACGTCGGCAAGATCCTGCGCCGCGCGCTACGCGACGAGAAGAAAGCGGCCTAGCGCGCCCCGGCGGGCCGTAGCACCAGGCGCTCGGCGCCGGCGGCCACCAGGCGGGCGCGGTCGGTGATCATCGGAATGTACTCGCCGCGCGACCAGGGCGCCGTGAAGTCGTGGTAGTGAGACGAGAGCGGATTGCCCGACTGGCCGCCGGACTGGATGAAGAGCGACGACTCCGGGTCGCCGAGGTCGCACAGCATGCGCAGGCTCGGACCGTGGTGGGCCGCGAAAGGTTCGACTTCGTCGTTGAAGTCATAGCGGCCGACGTTCACGGTGTAAGTGCCGCCAGGGCTCGGCACCGAATAGTCGAAAAGCCGCGCGAGCAGCGGCTGGCGCGTCAGCGGCACGTGCCGGTGGTGCGCCAGATGCGCCTTTCCCCATTGCCATCCGGCCGGGTCACCGTAGCGCCGGTGCAGATCGGCAAGCGCCTTGCGCAGCGATTGCGCCTGGACGGTTGCGCAGCTTTCCACCGCCGAGGTGCGCACGTCATCGCACCAGCGCGAGTTCGCGCCGAGCGCGTTCGCCGTGAACACGATGCGAGGACCCCAGGCAGCCTCGAAAGCTTCGCCGAGCTCATCCGCATAGATCGAGCGCGCGAGCTCGCGCCACCAGGCAACGAAGATCAGCGGCTCGGCGCGCTCGGCCGACATCGAACCATCCCATGCGGCGAGCGCGGCGAGCGCCTTCCGCGAATCCTCATCCTCCGGCGCGGTTGAAAGCAGCTTCGGCAACAACTCCTTTGCGGCCAGCGACACGACGTCGAGCTGGATGCGCGAGAAGCTGTCGAGCGTTTGCGGGCCCGCGGCTAGGAGCGCTTCGATGCGCTGCGCGCGGTAGGGCGGCTGCCATTCGTAGCTGATGTGGTGCTGATAGCCGGGCGGCACGATCTTCTGATTGGCGTTGACGATGGCGCCGGAGACCGGGTTGAACGCGCGCGGCAGCTCGTCGAAGGGGACGAACCCGGCCCAGTCGTAGCGCGCGTCCCAGCCGGGCGCCGGCGCCAGGCCTTTCAAGTCGTTCGCCGGCTTGCGCACCGGCACGCGGCCTGCGGCGACGAACCCGATGTTGCCGTCGACGTCCGCGTAGAGCACGTTCTGCTGCGGCGCGTGCAGGTCGCGCAGCGCGGCGTTGAACTCGCGCCAGTCGCGCGCGCGGGACAGGCGCAGCGCTGCCTGCATGCTGGGGTCGTTCTCGGCGAGCGCGGTCCAGGCGAGTGCGACGGCATAGCCGCGCGGCGCGGCGTCGAGCGCAGTGCCGAGCACGTCCGAGATCACCGGGCCGTGCCGCGAGACGCGTACCTCGAGTTTCTCGTCCGGCGCACCCCGCACCCTGATGACCTCGTCGTGCTGCGCGAAGGACCCACCTAGCTTTTCGAGGTAGAGGTCCTGCACGTCGGACACTGTGTTGGTCAGACCCCACGCGATGCGCTCATTGCGCCCGACGAGGATCGCCGGCACGCC
The DNA here is from genome assembly GCA_036496555.1 of Burkholderiales bacterium. Classification (GTDB taxonomy): domain Bacteria; phylum Pseudomonadota; class Gammaproteobacteria; order Burkholderiales; family SG8-39; genus SCGC-AG-212-J23. Next base: position 2,645 of record DASXKY010000107.1, read on the forward strand.
GGGCAGCGTGGCGCCGATCGCGTCCAGGCCCGGGGCGTGCAGGTGCGCGAGGTACCACACCGGCGGCGCGGCGAGGCCCAGATGCGGATCGTTCGCGAGGAGCGGCTTGCCGCTCGCGCTGCGCGCGCCGGAAACGGCCCAGCCGTTCGAGCCGCCGAGCGCCTCCGGGTCGAGGTTCAAGCCGCCGAGGCGAATCGGCTGCTTCTCGAGTCCCGCGTAGAGTCCTTTGAGGTCGGCGATGTCCGGCGCGGGATCGCCGGGATACGGCGGCAGAAACTCATGAATCCGTCCATTGGGGAGCGTGCGCGCAAGGCGCATGCGCAGCAGCTCGTTGCGCCAGTTCGTAGCGAGGTCCCACGCCATCATCTTCATCCAGCCGACGGAATCCGCCGCCGACCACGGCTCGGGCGAGGCGCGGGTGAGCCAGAACTCGGGCGGCAGCACCGGCCGGCCGGCGAGAAAAGCGTTGATGCCAGCGGCATAGGCATCGAGGAGGCGGCGCGTTTCAGCGTCGTAGTGCGCGAGGTTCGCTTCGGCTACGCGACGCACGCCGAGCGTGCGCAGGAAGCGGTCTGACTCGAGGGCGCGCGAGCCGAGAATCTCAGCGAGCCGGCCGGCCGCGATGCGCCGGTTCATCTCCATCTGCCAGAGGCGGTCCTGGGCGTGCACATAGCCCAGCGCGAAGTGCGCGTCCTCGAGCGAGGCAGCGTAAATGTGCGGAATCCCGTAGGCATCGCGCAGGACTTCTACTGGTTGCGAAAGGCCCGCGACGACAACCTCCCCCATGGTCCGTGGCAGGGACTGGCGCAGGTAGGCATAGGCCGCCAAGCCCGCCGCCAGGGCGGCGAGGAGCGTGTAAAGGGTGAAACGGGCTATGACTTTCATCGCTGCGGCGGTGCGTCAATTCTGTTATAACAATTACTTAGATGCTCTATAGCCTCTACGAAGCGCAGCATACGGCGCTTACGCCGTACCGGTACTTGGCCGAGCTGACGCGCGGCTGGTACGGAAATCCGTTCAGCCCGCTCCACTATCTTCCGCTCGCGAGCAGGTTCGCCGCCGCGAGCGACCTCTTCCTCCGGGTGACCGGCCGCTACGAGAAGCCCGAGTGGGGGATTCCCGGCCTCGAGGTCGCGCAGGAGAAGCCGTTCTGCAAGCTGATCCACTTCAGGCAGGACACCGCCGGAAAGCGAAAGGTGCTGGTCGTGGCGCCGCTTTCCGGCCATCACGCAACGCTTCTGCGCGATACGGTCAAGGCGCTGCTTGCCGAGCACGACGTGTGGGTGACGGATTGGGTCGATGCCCGCATGGTGCCGCTGTCGGCGGGCGCGTTCCACCTCGCCGACTACGTTGGGTACGTGCAGGAATGGATCCGCATGCTCAACGATCCCGCCCGGCCGGATCTGCATGTGATCTCGGTGTGCCAGCCCACCGTGCCGGTGCTGGCGGCGATCTCGCTCATGGCGGCCCGCAAGGAATCGCTTCCGAGCACGATGGTGATGATGGGCGGTCCGATCGACGCGCGGCGCAGCCCGACCGCGGTCAACAATCTCGCCCGCACCAAGCCGTATTCCTGGTTCGAGCAGCACGTGATTCAGCGCGTTCCGGCGAAGTATCCGGGCTGCATGCGCCGCGTCTATCCCGGCTTCCTGCAGCACCTCGGGTTCGTGGCGATGAATCCCGATCGCCACCTTACCTCGCACTGGGACTACTACCGGCACCTCGTGCAGGGAGACGACGATTCGGCCGAAGCGCACCGTCGCTTCTACGACGAATACAACGCCGTGCTCGACCTGCCGGCCGAGTACTACCTCGATACGGTCAAGACAGTGTTCCAGGAGTTTGCGCTGCCGAAGGGACGCATGTTCGTCGGCGACGAGCTGGTCAGGCCGCAGGCGATCCGCGACTGCTCGCTGCTGACCATCGAAGGCGAGCTCGACGACATCTCGGGCAACGGCCAGACCGAGGCGGCGCATGCACTGTGCCTCAACATCCCGCGCGAGCGGCGCGCCCACTTCCTCGCGCAGGGGGTCGGCCACTACGGCATCTTCTCGGGCCGTCGCTGGCGCGAGATGATCTTCCCGCGCGTCCGCGACTTCATCCGCAAGCACTCATAGCTCGTAGCGCGAGCCTTCTGCGCCGACTACCGCGCGCTCGACGATGTTGCGCGGCAGCTGGGGCGCGAACAGCTCGATGAACTCGTAGGCGTAGCGTCGTAGGTAAGCGCCGCGCTTGATACCCAGCCGCGTGGTGCTCGATTCGAAGAGATGGCCGGCGTCGATGGCGCGCAGCTCGCGGTCGCGCTTCGGATCGAAGGCCATTTTCGCGAGAATCCCGACCCCCAGGCCGAGCTCGACGTAGGTCTTGATCACGTCGGCATCCTGCGCACTGAGCACAACGTGCGGCTTGAGGCCGCGATTCTCGAACGCCTTTTGCACCAGCGAGCGGTTCGCAAACGCGAAGTCGTAGGTGACGATCGGATGCTCCGCGAGCGCTTCCAGGGTGAGCGGGCCCTTGAGAAGCGGGTGCTTCGGCGGCACCACTGCGACCCGGTTCCATTGGTAGACGGGCAGGGACACCAGCTCCGGATAGTTGGCGATCATTTCTGTCGCAACGCACATGTCGGCTTCGCCGGCCAGCACCTGGTCACAGATCTGCGTCGGGTTGCCCTGATGGATGACCAGCTCGACCTTTGGATAGCGCCGCTTGAAGGCGGCTACCGCCTTGGGGAGCGCATATCGAGCCTGAGTGTGAGTGGCCGCTACCGTTAAGGTTCCCACTTGGTCGTTGGCAAACTCCTCTCCGGCTCGGCGCAGATTCTGGGCCTCGGAGAGAATGCGCTCGGCAATCGCGATCACTGCCTTGCCGGGCTCCGTGATCGACACCAGCCGCTTACCGTGACGCGCAAACACCTGCACCTGCAGCTCATCCTCTAGGGCACGGATCTGCTTTGAAACCCCTGGCTGGGACGTATGAAGCGCCTCGGCCGCCTCCGAAACGTTCAGGCCCCGGCGCACGACCTCCGTGAGGCAACGCAGCTGCTGGAGCTTCATGGACTACGGCTCCTTATATATCTGTGAGTAATAACATCCTAACACATTAGTCTTTGAGAGAATATCGAGGGCCGATAGCATCTGCGGCATGGAACTAGGCGTCGGAACCGTCGCGCTGATCGCGATCACCCTGTTTGCGGCCTTCGTGAATGGCGCGCTCGGCTACGGTTTTTCGTCGATCACCGTGCCGGTGGCGCTGCTCTTCCACAGCAACCGGCTGCTCAATCCCGCGCTCGTCGTCGTCGAGGTGTTCATCAACCTCTATGTGCTTTTCCTGAACCGATCGGCGATCCCCGCCGTGTGGAAGCGAGTGCTGCCGATCCTGCTCGGTCTCGCGCCCGGCATCGCGCTCGGCAGCTACCTCATTGCATCGCTGCATCCGGCCTGGCTGAAGCTCGGCACCTACGGCATGCTGCTACCGCTGATTCTCGTGCAGGCCGCCGGGCTGCGCCGCCCGATCAAGTCCGAGCGCCTGTTCGGCGTGCCCTTCGGCGCCGGCCTCGGCTTCCTGTATTCGGTGACGACGATCTCCGGCCCGCCGATGGCGGTGCTGTTCAACAACCAGGGATTCGTCAAGAAGGACTTCCGCGCCGGGCTGGCGCTGATCCGCGTCGGCGAATCCGTGCTGACGGCCATCGCCTACTGGCACCTCGGCCTCTTCGTCGCCGAGAGCCAGTCGATCCTGCTCGCGATCCTGCCCAGCGTGATCATCGGCATCCCGCTCGGCGCCTACATTATCCGCAAGCTCGATGCCGAGACGTTTCGCCGCGTTTGCATGAGCTTCGACGTCTGGGTGGTAGGCTTCGGCTTCGGCCGCGTGCTGCTGGAGCTCAAGCTCGCGCAGGGCGGCGCAGCCTACGGCCCGATGCTTGCCGCCGGGCTGCTCGACATTTACTTGCTCTACTACTTTTTCCGCAGCCGCGGTCGCCCCGCGCTCGCGGCAGCCTGAACAAGAAGAACATGTATCGCTACGACGAAATCGATCAAAGAATGGTGGATGAGCGGGTCGCGCAGTTCCGCGACCAGACCCGGCGCTTCATGGCCGGCACGCTCGCCGAGGACGAGTTCCGCGCGCTGCGCCTGCGCAATGGCCTCTACATCCAGCGCTACGCGCCGATGCTGCGCATCGCCATTCCCTACGGTCTGCTCTCGTCCCGGCAACTGCGCAAGTTCGCCGAGATCACGCGCAAATACGACCGCAGCTACGGCCACTTCTCGACGCGCCAGAACCTGCAGATCAACTGGCCGAAGCTGGCAGAGGTGCCCGACATCCTCGCCGACCTCGCCACGGTGCAGATGCACGCCATCCAGACCTCCGGCAACTGCGTGCGCAACACCACCACCGATCACTTCGCCGGCGTCGCCGCCGACGAGATCGTCGACTCCTTCGTCTGGTGCGAGTTGATCCGGCAGTGGTCGACGTTCAACCCCGAGTTCACCTTCCTACCGCGCAAATTCAAGATCGCGGTCAACGGTGCGGTGCACGATCGCGCGGCCGTGGCCGTGCACGACATCGGCCTGCACGCGGTGAAGGATGAAAACGGCGAAGTCGGCTTCAAGGTCCTGGTCGGCGGCGGCCTGGGCAGGACGCCGATGATCGGAGCGCTGATCCGGGAGTTCCTGCCCTGGCGGCACCTGCTAACCTACCTGGACGCCATCCTGCGCGTCTACAACCGCTATGGCCGGCGCGACAACATCCACAAGGCGCGCATCAAGATCCTGGTCAAGGAGCGCGGCGCCGACAAGTTCCGCGAAGAGGTGGAAGCCGAGTGGGCGCACCTCAAGGACGGCCCGGCGACGGTGATCGAGCAGGAGGTGCAGCGCATAGCCTCGCGCTTCACGCGCCCCCAGTATCAAACGCTCTCGAATCAAAAAATCTCAAGTGAAGGCGCTTTTGGAGCATGGGCGAAGCGAAACGTTCACACGCACAAGGTGCCGGGCTACGCCGCAGTCACGCTGTCGTTGAAGAAGACCGGCGTGCCACCTGGCGACGTCACCTCCGACCAGATGGACGCCATCGCCGACCTCGCCGACCGGTACTCCTTCGGTGAGCTGCGCGTCTCGCACGAGCAGAACCTGATCCTCGCCGACGTGCGCCAGAGCGACCTCGAAGTCCTGTGGAAAGAGGCGCGCGCCCTCGGCCTGGCGACGCCCAACATCGGCCTGCTCACCAACATCATCGCCTGCCCCGGCGGCGACTTCTGCTCCCTCGCCAACGCCAAGTCGATCCCGGTTGCGCAGGCGCTGCAGGAGCGGTTCGAGGACCTCGACTACCAGCACGACATCGGCGAGGTTGACCTCAATATCTCCGGCTGCATGAACGCCTGCGGCCACCACCACGTCGGCCACATCGGCATCCTCGGCGTCGATAAGAACGGCGAAGAGTGGTACCAGATCCAGATCGGCGGCAACCAGGGTGAGATCTACCCCGGTCAGGGCGCGTCGCTCGGCAAGGTGCTCGGACCTTCGTTCGCCAGGGCCGATGTGGTGGATGTGATCGAGAAGCTCATCGACTGCTACCTCGAGCGCCGCGAC
>DASXKY010000108.1:0-55878 GCA_036496555.1 Burkholderiales bacterium
GTCTGGGCGCCGAGCTCGGCGGCCATGTTGCAGAGAGTCATGCGCTCCTGCATCGGCAGCGCGCGGATCGCTTCGCCGCGGTATTCGACCGCCTGATACTGGCCGCCGTCGAGGCCGAAGCGCCCGATGAGGAACAGCATGACGTCCTTGGCGGAGACGCCGGCGCCCAAGCGGCCGGAAAAGTCCATCGCGATCGTGTGCGGCACCTTGAGCCAGATCTCGCCGGTGACGAGCACGCCGAGCATCTCGGTCGCGCCGACGCCGAACATGTACGCGGCGAACGCGCCGCCGGTGGGCGAATGGCTGTCGCCGCCGACGGCGAACATCCCGGGCCGCAGGTGGCCGCGCTCGGGCAGCACGACGTGGCAGATGCCCTGCGCGTCGTAGAAGCCGGCCGGGCGGTTGTCCCTCGCCCAGTCGCGCGCGATGCGCACGATCCTGCGGCTTTCCTCGTCGTGCTCGGGCAGATAGTGGTCGGTGACGAGCACCACCTTGGAGGGGTCCCAGATCTTCGCGCCGAGGCGCTCGAGCATCGGCTGCACGCGCCGCGGCCCGCCCGAGTCGTGCATCATCGCGAGGTCGACCTTGCAGGTGACGATCTCGCCCGGCGAAACGGCCGCGCGCCCGGCGGCCCGCGCGACGAGTTTTTGCGCCAGCGTCTGCGACATGGTTGCTAGAATGGTAAGACATCGGGACAAACAGGGGAGGAATCCGGAGATGAAACGCACCTTTACCTCGTTCGTGGCGCTGGCCGCGCTGAGCGCCGCGGCGCCTGCACCGGCGGTGGACACGATCTCGGCCACGCACGTCTTCCCGGCCTCGCTCATCTACTCCCGCAGCTTCCTCGAGTATGTGAAGAAGGCCAACGAGGCCGGCAAGGGCGAGTTCACCATCGAGGTGCGCGGCGGCCCCGAGGCGATCGGCATGATGGAGCAGCCCGGCGCGGTGAGGAGCGGGGTAGTCGACATGGTCTATACCCCGTGCGCCTTCTACGCCGCGGTGGTCCCCGAGTGCGACGCCGTGTCGGCTTCCTCCATCGACGGCCCGAAGGCGCGCAAGAATGGCGGCATCGACCTCCTCAACCAGATCCACCAGAAGCGCATGGGCACGGTGCTGCTCGGCTGGGTGGACAGCGGCATCCGATTCAATTTGTGGTCGACCAAGGAGCCGAAGTTCGACGCCAACGGCCAGATCGACATCAAGGGCTTCAAGGTGCGCGGCAACCCGATCTACAACGCGTTCCTGACCAGCTACCTCGGCGCCCAGGTGATCAACCTGAACTCCTCGGAGCTCTACACGGCGCTCGAGCGCGGCACCGTCGACATCACGGCGTGGACGCAGATCGGCCTGATGGACCTGAACTGGGACCGCTACATCAAGTACCGCATCCTGCCGGAGTTCTTCTCCACCGACCTGGTGATCCTCGTCAACCAGAAGAAATGGCAGTCGCTCTCCGGCAAGACGCGCCAGATCCTGCAGCGCGTCTCCGCCGAGCACGAGGTCTCCAGCGAGCGCGATTTGCAGGCGCTGTGGGAGAAGGAGCGGGCCGAGCTCGAGAAGCGCGGCATCAAGACCCTTTCGCAGTCGCCCGAGGCGTCGAAGAAGTTCGTCGCCGGCGCGCGCGCCGCGTCGCTCGCGCGCATGAAGGAGCGCATGGAGAAGGCGGGCGGCACCGAGAACTACGACAAGGTCGTCCACCTCTTCACCCCGGAGTGAAGGCGCTCCGGTACGCAGCGAAGGGCTATGACGCCGTGCTCTATGGCATGGCGTACGTGGCAGGGTTCCTGATGGCGGCGATGATGACCGTCATCTTCATCGACGTGGTGCTGCGCAATCTGGGCTACCAGAGCTCTGCGCACTTCTTCACTTTCACGGAGTACGGGCTGCTCGTCATTCCCTGCCTCGGCGCGCCGTGGCTGGTGCGCGAGAAGGGCCACATCTACGTCGAGATCCTGCTGATGTACCTCAAGCCGCGCTGGCGCCGCCTGGTGACGCAGGCGATCGGCGCGCTGTGCGTGGCGGTGTGCGCGATCCTTGCCTGGTACGCCTCCGGCGTGACGCTCAATGACCTGCTGCAGAACGAGAAGGACGTGCGCTCGCTCGACATGCCGCGCTGGATGGTGAGCGGCTTCATCCCGCTGTCCTTCGCCATGATGGCGCTCGAGTTTCTGCGCTTCCTCGTGCGAGGTGAGAACTTCCTCGCGCCGATCGCCGAAGAGCTCTAGCGTGGCGTGGTACTGGGGCACGCTGATCCTGTTCGGCCTCGGGGTGGGGCTGATGATGGTCGGCGTGCCGGTGGCGATCGCCTTCTTCGCCACCAACATCGTGGCGGCGGTGCTGTTTATGGGTGGCGCGAACGGCATCGTGCAGGTGATCAACAACGGCTTCGGCGCGATGACCAACTTCGCGCTGGTGCCGATCCCGATGTTCCTGCTGATGGGCGAGCTCTACTATCACACCGGGCTCGCCAGCCGCATGTTCAACGCCATCGACAAGCTGATGGGCAATGTGCCCGGCCGCCTCGCCTATGTCACCGTCGCCGGCGGCACGGGCTTCGCGGCGCTGTCGGGCTCGAGCATGGGATCGACGGCGCTGCTCGGCTCGCTGATGGTGCCCGAGATGATGCGCCGCGGCTACAGCAAGTACCTGTCGCTCGGGCCGATCATGGGAACCGGCGGCCTCGCGGTGATCATCCCGCCCTCGGCGCTCGCGGTGCTGCTGGCGACGCTGGGCCGCATCGATGTCGGCGACCTGCTCGTCGCCGGCGTGATTCCGGGCCTGGTGCTATCCAGCATGTACGTCGCGCTGATCTTCGTCTGGACGCTGGTCGCGCCCGACTCGGCGCCCGGCTACGCCGTGGCATCGGTGTCGCTGCGCGAGAAGCTGTGGCTGATCGCGGTGGACGTGGTGCCGATGTTCCTGGTCATCGTGCTGTGCATCGGCGCAATGGTCGCGGGGTGGGCGACACCGACGGAGGCGGCGGCGATCGGCTGCGTCGGCGTGATCGCGCTCGCCGCCTGCTTCCGCTGCCTCGGCTGGCGCGCGTTCAAGAAGTCGCTCGACGGGGCGCTGCGCGTGACCGTGATGGCCTTCCTCATCATCTTCGGCTCGGCGACCTTCAGCCAGATTCTCGCCTTCACCGGCGCCTCGAGCGGGCTGATCCGCTGGGCGACGGGGTTCGAGCTGGCGCCGCTCGCCATGCTTCTGGTGATGCTCGGCGTGATCCTGTTTCTCGGCTGCTTCATGGACCAGCTGTCGATGATGCTGCTCACTGCGCCGATTTTCTTTCCGCTCGCGCAGACGCTGCACTTCGATCTGATCTGGTTCGGCCTGATCATGCTGCTCGGCCTGGAGATCGGCTACACCACACCGCCGTTCGGGTTGCTGCTGTTCGTTCTGAAGGGCGTCGCGCCGCGCGGCACCACCATGCGCGACATCTACCTCGCCGGCATGCCGTTCATCGCCTGCGTGTTGCTGCTGATCACGCTCATCATCGCCTTCCCGCCGATCGCCACATGGCTGCCGCGGATCAGTCACTGAAGATGCGCGCCGTGCGCGTGCACGCGTACGGCGGGCCGGAAGTCATGAAGGTCGAGGAAGTGCCGATGCCGGTGCCCGGGCCCGGCGAGCGGCTGGTGAGCCTCGCCGCGGCGAGCATCAACCCGATCGATTGGAAGATCCGGCAGGGGCGCTTGCGCTCGGTTTTCACGCTCGAGCTGCCGCGCATCCTCGGCCGCGACGGCGCCGGCACCGATGTGGGCAGCGGCGAGCGCGTGATGGGCCTCGGTGCGCCCGGACGCGACGGCACGCACGCCGAGTTCGCCGTGCTGCAGGCGCACTCGTCGTGCGTGATCCCGCCCGAGGTTTCGTTCGAAGACGCGGCGGCGACCGGGGTCGCGGGCCTCTCGGCATGGATCGCGCTCGCCGAGAACGCGCAGCTTGCCGCCGGACAGCGCGTGCTGATCCACGCGGGAGCAGGCGGCGTCGGCAGCTTCGCCCTGCAGATCGCCGCGTTGCGGGGCGCGGAGGTCTGGACCACTTGCAGTACGCGCAACGCCGACTGGTGCCGCTCGCTCGGCGCCTTCAAGGTGATCGACTACACGAAGCAGAACTTTACGGCGCCGGGCCAGATCTTCGACGCGGTGCTCGACACGATCGGCGGGCCGGTGCACGCCGCGTCCGCCGAGGTGCTCAAGCCCGGCGGCAAGCTGGTCTTTCTCAACGCCGACCCCGTCAAGCCGGCGACGCGCCAGGACATCAAGGTGATGCCGACCGACGTGCGCGCCACGCAGAAGCGCCTGCTGGCGGTGTTGACGCTGGTGGCGCAGGGGCGCGTGAAGGTGCCGATCGAGGCGCGCTTTCCGCTCGCGCGGGCGGCCGAGGCCTACGAGCTCAGTCGCGGCGGCCATGCGCGCGGCAAGATCCTGCTCGATATCGGCTGACGGCTACGAGGGGAATTCCGGCTACTCGAGAAATTCCTTCAGGGCGCGCTCGGGCGGCTTGGCATAGTTGGATCGCCGGCTGACGCCGATGCCGCAGTCGCGGCGCAGCTTCACCGCCATCTCGGCCGCCTTGGCGATCACGCTCATGCCGTTGACGATCGGCGCGCCGTCGATGTTCGCGCCCTTCGCGCCGCCGAAGAGCAGCATCGGGATGCCGCCCGCGGGGACGATGACATCGGCGCCAGCAGCGAGAAGTGCTCGACATTCCCTTTCCCACATGGGTTTCAGCTTTTCAAAGGACGATCTATTTGAAAAAGCGTCGATGTATTCCAGCACGCCTGCATCCACTGCCCTCACGCCCACGACGCGCTGCTGCATCCCGTACTTGACGATCTGGTCCTCATGCCACGGAATGAAGGCGGGATTGATGGTGACCAACCCGATCTTTCGCCCGAGCGTGAGCGAAAAATGCAGCGTCGTCTCCCCCAGGCCGAGCACCGGGATGTCGACCGCCGACTTCGCCTCCGACAGCCCGGGATCCTGGAAATGGGTCACCGCCACCACGTCATAGCCCTCGCGCTCGGCTTGCACCACATTGCGGATGAAGTTGCGGCCGACGCGATATTCGGTGAGCGCATGCGTCGTGGTCGCGGGCGGCGTCGTCGTATTGAAGGTGAACGAGAAGTCCGCATCGAGAATCGCCTTGAAGTGCTCCTCAACCTTGGCGATGTAGGGCGACATCAGCGCCCGGTCGGTGGCGCCTTGGAACCAGATCTTGTGTTTGCTCATGGCTTCTCTATTAGAGCGAGGACGCGCAGCGGACTGCCGCTGCCGTTTTGAATCTTGAGCGGCGCGGCGACGATGATTGCGCCGCTCGGTGGCAGCTCGTCCAGGTGCGCAAGGCACTGCAGGCCGTAGCGGTTCGCGCCGTGCATGTAGTAGTGGCAGGGGTAGGGCGGGCGCAGGTGCTGTGCCTGCCCGGCGTCGGTGCCGATGGTTTCGGTGCCGAAGCCGAGAATGTCGCGCTCTTCGACCAGGAATCTGACCGCGTCGATGTCCGGGCCCGGCGTGTGCTGGCCCGTCTCGTCATAGTTCTGATAGGCCGCCGGATCGCCCGCCTTCTTGTACCAGTCCGTGCGCATCAGTACCCAGGCGCGCGGCGGAATCTTCCCGTGCTTCTTTTCCCACGCGACGATATGCGCCTTGGTCAGCAGGAAGTCGGCGTCCCTCCCGGCTTCTTCCGAGAGATCCAGGACACAGGCCGGGCCGACGAAGTTCTGCGGGGGAATCGAGTCGACGGCGCCCCGCGGCAGGTCCTTTCCCGACACCCAATGGACCGGCGCATCGAAGTGCGTGCCGGTGTGCTCTCCGCAGGAGAAGTTGTTCCAGTACCAGGCCGGCCCGCGCTCGTCGTAACGCGAGACTTCCTCGATGCGGAACGGCCACGCCTGGCCCATCTCCGGCGGCAACGAGATGCTCGGGAAGTCTGGCGAGAGGGTATGCGTCAGATCCACGATCCTGATTTTGTTGCCTTGCAGCCCCTTCGCAAGCTCGTTGAGGACGCTCATGCGGAGAGTTCCCTTTCGAGAGCTTTTGGATTGTCCCGCCAGCGCTCGAGCCACTCCTGCGCGACGTCGCCGGGATACACGTCCTCGGTCCCTTCCTGCAGAGCGCGCACGATAGCCTTAGCCAGAGCCGCGGGCGCGATCTTCGGCGGCGGCAGGAGCTGGTTCCACTCGTCGTCGATCGGTCCGGGGAAGACGTTGACCACGCGCACTCCCGAGGGCCGCATCTCGGCGCGCAGGCACTGCGCGAGGGACTGCGCCGCGGCCTTGGAGGCCGAGAAGGTGCCGTGCGGCGGGAAATTCGCCAGCGCGTACACCGAGAGCAGGTTCACCCACGCCACGGCGCTCGACTGGCCGTCAGCGCCGCGAGCGCGCATCGCTGGTGCGAATTCCTGCGCGAGGCGAAGCAGGCCGAAGTAGTTGACGTCCATCTCCGAGCGCGCGGTCTCCACCCCGGCGCGGTTGGCGATGCCGAACGGCCGGTGGAGCTCGGCGTTGTTGACGAGGATGTCTATCTTGCCGCCGATCTCCGCGGCCACCTCGCGGACGCTCTTCGAATCGGTGACGTCGAGCGGGAGGAGGGTGACCTGGGGGAGCTTCTTCAATTCATCGAAGCCCGGGAACTGCTTCCACGGCTCCGAGTAGCCGACCCAGATCAGCTCTGCTCCTGCCTCTACAAGCGACCTTGTCAAAGACTGGCCTACCGCGGTTTTGCCGTCGGTGACCAGCACCTTGCGGAACTTCGGGTCGCAGGTGAATTCGCGCAGCTGGCGGTCATCTGCCATGTTCACATCCTCCTTTTCCGGCACGGCGGCTAGCACCGCCTGGCCGGCACGATCGAGCATCGCCCGCACCGAGACTCTGTCCTTCGCCCCTTCATGCAGATGGACAACAACCGTCGGGCCGGCATCGAGATGCACCAGGCCCAATCGCCAGGGAAGCCGCTCGCGGAAGAACAAGTCGTTGCTGTGATGAAGATTGGTTTGAGCAAGCAACGCACCCTTGCCGTCCTGTGTCTTCCACGGGAGGCGGGTGGAAAGGCATTTCTGGCAGGCTTCCCGGGGCGGGTATTGCACCGTTCCGCAGTCCTTGCATTGCTGCAGCTCGAAGCGGCCAAGCGCGGCGGCGGCGGTAAGCCCGAGGGCAACGCGGCTGCGCGCCCCGGGCGGCAACGTTGGCAAGCGAGTGCGCAGGACAGGATTTCTTCTTTTGGGTCTCGTCAACACGAAAGCACCGCTGCGCCGGATCCTAGGCCGCGATCAAAGTTGATCATGCCGAAGCCGCTCACCATTCCCAGCTTCGCATCCTTCACCTGCCGCGCGCCCGCCTGGCCGGTGAGCTGGCGCAGCGCTTCGACCAGTCCGAGGAAGCCGCCGCCGGCGCCGGCCTGGCCGACCGAAAGCTGCCCGCCGGAGGTGTTGTGCGGAAAGCTGCCGTCGTGCATGAAGGTATTCGCCCGGATGAACCCCGGGGCGGCGTTCTTCTCGCAGAAGCCGAGGTCCTCGAGCTGCATGCACACGATGACCGGATAGTCGTCGTAGGTCTGCACGAAGTCCATCTCGGCGGGTCCGGCGCTGGCCTGCGCATAGAGCTCGTCGCGGTCGAGCGCCCAGCCGCCGCGCACCTGGATCGGGTCTTCGGCAAAGGCATTGTGGCGCTCAATGGTGGCTTTGATTTTGGAAAATCCAAGATTCAATTTCCTTGCGCGTGCCTCTTCCATGACCAGAAAGCCTTCTGCGCCGGCGCAAGGCATGACGCAGTCGAACAGATGCAGCGGCTCGGCAATGGGACGTGCGCCGAGATAGTCCTCCAGCGACAGCGGCTTCTTGAAGAGGGCGTGTGGAAACTTCAGCGCGTTCGTGCGCTGCGCAACGCACAGCTTGCCGAAGTCCTCGCGCTTCGCGCCGCTTTCGCGCATGTAGTGCGCGGTGAGGAACGCGAAGCTCGCGTTCGGGCCGCCGGCGCCGTACGGGTAGACGGCGTCGCGCGCGAACTGGCTGAAGTTGGCGAGGGTCAGCCGGAACGAGTCGACGTGGTTCGTGTCGCCTGCAAGGCAGGCCACCACGCTCGCATCGCCCGACTGCACGGCACGGGCCGCACGCCGCAGCGCCACCACGCCGCTCGCGCCGCCGAGCGGGATGTGGTCCAGCCAGCGCGGCGAGACGCCGAGATGCTGCGTCAGGCCGATCGCGGTGTCGGGCTGCAGGGTGAAGCTGGAGATGGTGAGGCCGTCGATGTCATCCTTTTTTAGTTTGGAATTTACTAGAAGAGAATCCAGGCAGCGCGCCAGCCACCAGTGTGCCGAGCGAATGGAGTAGCGCACGTAGGGCACCGTGACCGGCACCGCGACCGCGATTCCCTCGTAGCCCCGGCGGGTCATGCGCGCTTCTTCCGCTCGCGCAGGTCGAAGCGGCGGGCGGGGTCGATCGGGAAATCGGCGAGCTTCGCCTTCTGCACCTTGTTGGTCGAGGTCACGGGCAGCTCATCGAGAAACGCGACATAGCCCGGCGCCTTGAAGTAGGCGAGGCGCTCCAGGCACCAGTCCTGAATCGAAATCGCCGTTTCGTGCTTTGAATGCATCTTGTCATTCAAAACAATACAGGCCATCACTTCTTCGTCGCGTACGGGATCGGGCACGGCGATGACCGCCACCTGCTGTACCGCCGGGTGGCCGGCGAGCGCCGCCTCGACTTCGAGCGCGGCGATGTTCTCCCCCGAGCGGCGGATGATGTTCTTGCGCCGGTCGACGAAGTGCAGCTGGCCGTCGGGGCCGCGGCGCACCGCATCGCCGGTATGGAACCAGCCGTCGCGCCACGCATCCTCCGTCGCAGCTTGATCTTTGTAATAGCCGGAGAAGAACCCTTTTCTCGGCTCGGCTCCGGACTGCTTTACAAGCAGCTCTCCGCTATCGGGTTCGATTTTGATGTCGAGCCCCGATGGAGGAGACCCGATACACCTCGTACCGACATGCCGCGGCTCGCGGCTGGCGGCAATCAGCGCGCCGCCGCCGGTCTCGGTCATCGCCCAGGCTTCGATCAGCGGGAAGCCGAAGCGCGCCTCGAAAGCCGCGTGATCCTTCGGATTCGCGTTGGCGCCGTAGCCGAAGCGCACGCGGTGCGCCCGGTCGTACGGGCCGGGTGGCTGCGCGAGCAGGATCGCGGGCATCACGCCGAGATAGTGCACGATGGTGGCGCCGTGGCGCGCCACCGACTCCCACCAGCTGCGGGGATGGAAGCGGTCGAGCTGCACCACGCAGCCCGCGGAAAGAATCATCGCCACCGTCGAGACGGCGAGGGCGTTCATGTGGAACAGCGGCAGCGGCGTGATCAGCCGCTCTTCGCCTTCCCGCACCGCGCACAGCCCGCCCTCGTCGAGATAGCGGCGCGCGATGTTGAGGAAATAGAAATCGCTGAGGAGGCAGCCCTTCGGCTTACCGGTCGTCCCCGAGGTATAGAGCAGAGCGCATTCGGCAGCGTCGCCTGGAGGCGTCGCTTTCGGCAGGGCGGACAAATCGGCCGGCAGCTTGGACAAGTCCTGCGCGCGCGATTCGTCTATCACTAGGCAGGCTTCGCTGTGGCGCAGCACATACTCGAGCTCGGCCGGGCGGTACTCCGGGTTGAGAGGCACGATGCTCGCGCCGAGCGAGTTAAGTGCGAGGAAATGCAGGAGGAATTCGGGCCGGTTGCCGAGCTTGAGCGCGACGCGATGCCCCCGGCCATAGCCTCGCGCGCGATAAAGACCGGCGAGGGCGCGGGCTTGCTCGAGGCAATCGGCGTACGAAAGTCCCGGCGGATCGAGGAACGGCTTGCCCCGGTTGCGCTGCGCGGTGCGCTCGAAGGCGGCGAAGACCGATTCCACCCCCGGATTCTAGCGAGGGGTAAAAATAGGTAAGAAATACCCGCCCTTAGTGTGAGTTTCTGATAACCCCGATGTATTTCCAGGCGATAGTCGGATAACGTCTCGTCCGCCGCGCCTACATCGTGTTTCAGGTATTATTCCACGCGAGAAGTGCGCGGTAATAGCCTGATCCGCAAACCAATAACAAGATCGCGGTTCGGGGCCGGCACAAACGTAGTGCAAATAACTTAGAGGGGGGAGCGATCTCCGTGAGCGCGACGAGCCCGAAAAAGGTTCTCGTCATCGACGACAGCAACACGATCCGCCGCAGCGCAGAGATGTTTCTGCGCCAGGCCGGATACGAAGTCATTCTCGCGGAGGACGGCTTCGATGCTCTCGCCAAGATCAGCGACCACCAGCCGAACGTGATCTTCGTCGACATCATGATGCCGCGCCTCGACGGCTACCAGACGTGCGCGCTGATCAAGCAGAACCCGCTGCTGAAAGCGACGCCGGTCATCATGCTCTCGAGCAAGGACGGTGTGTTCGATCGCGCGCGCGGGCGCCTCGCCGGATCCGACCGCTATCTCACCAAACCGTTTACCAAGGAAGCCCTCATCGAAGCGGTGGAGCAGACGCTCAAGCCCGCCGCCGTGAGCTCTTCCTAACATCCAAGGGAAAGGCCGTTATGCCAATCAAGAACATTCTCGTAGTGGACGACTCTCCGACCGATCGCCAGCACATCTCCGACATCCTCACCAAGAGCGGCTACAAGGTGACCACCGCGAACAGCGCGGAGGAGGCGTACGCCAAGGTGAAGCAGGCGGCACCCGATCTGGTGCTGATGGACGTGGTGATGCCGGGGCAGAACGGCTACCAGGCGACCCGCCAGCTCACCAAGGACGAATCCACCAAGCACATCCCGGTGATCATCGTCACCACCAAGGGCCAGGAGACCGACCGCCTGTGGGGCATGCGCCAGGGCGCGCGCGACTACATCGTGAAGCCGGTTGCCCAGGCCGACCTGCTCGCCAAGATCACGGCGCTCGGCTAAGACAAAAAATGGCCGAGCGGCTCTCACTCAAAGACTACCAGCGCGCGCTGGCGGAGCGCCTGCGCGACGCCGGCGCCGGCCACATCGCGTCGAAGCTCGGCATGCAGATCGGCAGCGAGACCTGGATCGTCGACCTGAGCGACGCGGGCGAGGTGATCCCGGTGCCGGCGGTGACGGCCGTGCCGCTTACCAAATCGTGGTTTCGCGGCGTGACCAACGTGCGCGGCAACCTCTTCGGCGTGATCGACTTCCCGGCTTTTCTCGGCGTCGGCGCCGTCGCTCTGGGTGAGCACTCGCGCCTGCTGCTGCTCGGCGAGCGCTTTCGCACCTCGGCCGGCCTGCTGATCGACCGCTCGCTCGGGCTGCGTAATCCCGAGCATCTGAAGCCCCTCGCCGCGGGCGAACCGCCGGCGTGGCAGCGCGGCGCGTTCGAGGACCAGGAAGGAAAGAACTGGAAGGAGCTGGACGTGCCGCAGCTGGTGCGGCACGCGGAGTTCCTGTCCGTGAGCGTTTGAGAGAAGGAGGATAAGCACACATGACAATCAGAATGATCATCGCCGTCTTGGCTTTGGCGGCCTTGCCGGCCGCCGCGCAGCAGGGCGTCACGTCCAACAGCATCCTGCTCGGCCAGTCGGTCGCGCTGACGGGGCCCGCCGCGCAGCTCGGCATCAACATGCGTAACGGCCTGAAGGCCTACTTCGACGACGTCAACGCCAAGGGCGGCGTGCACGGCCGCAAGATCGAGCTGGTCACGCTCGACGACGGCTACGAGCCTGCCCGCACCGTGCCCAACACCAAGAAGCTGATCGAGGAAAACAAGGTCTTTGCTCTGGTCGGCTATGTCGGCACGCCGACCAGCGTGCCGGCGATTCCGGTGTTCACCGAGGCGAAGGTGCCGTTTTTCGGGCCCTTCACCGGCGCGGAGTCGCTGCGCCAGCCGTTCAACCGCTACATCTTCCACGTGCGCGCGAGCTACTACGACGAGACCGACAAGATCGTCGAGCAGGTGCTGTCGACCGGCGGCAAGAGCATCGCAGTGTTCTACCAGGACGACGCCTACGGCCAGGCCGGCCTGAAGGGCGTCGAGCTCGCGATGGGCAAGCGCAACCTGAAGATCGCCGCGCTCGGCACCGTCGAGCGCAACACCGTCAAGGTGGAGAAGGCGGTCGACGCGATCAGCAAGGTCTCGCCCGACGCGGTGGTGATGATCAGCGCGTATACCTCGTGCGCGGAATTCATCAAGCAGATGAAGAAGACGGGAAGCCCCGCGCAGTTCTACAACGTCTCCTTCGTCGGCAGCAAGGCGCTCGCCGGCGCGCTCGGCAGCGAAGGCATCGGCGTCGCCATCTCGCAGGTGGTGCCGTTCCCGTGGGGCCTGTCGATCCCGGTGGTGAAGGAGTACCAGGCGTTGTCGCAGAAGGCCGGCACCAAGGAGGTCGACTTCGGCGCGATGGAGGGCTTCCTGGTGGCCAAAATTTTCGTCGAGGGCCTGCGCCGCACTGGCAAGAACCTGACGCGGGAGAGCTTCATCGACGCGGTCGAGAAGATGCAGGACGTCGACATGGGCGGTTTCTTCGTCACCTATTCACCCAAGAGTCACGCGGGGTCGAAATTCGTCGACCTGACCATCATTACCCGCGACGGCAAGTTCCAGAGATAAGGGGAGCACCATGGCATTCGCACTGAAACTTCCATTTTTCGGCCGCCGCAGCGCGGACGACGCCGAGGCGCCACAGCAGGCCGCCGAGGCCGCCGAGCAAAAGCCTCGCGTCTCCACCGGCCGCAAGCTTCAGGTGCTGATCGTGGGGCTGATCCTGCTGCTGGCGGTCGACGGCTTTATCGTGTTCCTCGACGCGCGGCAGGGCACCTTCGGCACGCTCTACATCGCGAGCGTCGGCAAGATCCGCATGCTGTCGCAGCGGCTGGCCAAGGCGGCCCAGCAGGCCTCGCAGGGTAACGAGGAGGCCTTCAAGCAGCTAAAGGAGTCGCGCGACGAGTTCGCGGCGCTGATGAAGCTGCTCGCCGAGGGCGGCGCCGTCGCCGGCACCAGCCTGCCGGCGACCTCGCCCGCCTCGCGGCCGGCGCTCGACACGCTCGACAAGGAATGGAAGAAGACCGAGAAGAACGCGGGCCTGGTGATTAACGAACAAGCCAACCTCGTCGCCCTCGGCCGCGCGGTGCGCTCGATCAACGCGTCCAACCCGACCCTGCTCGAGCTGGCGGACGAGATCGCGGCGATGAGCGTGCAGACCGGCGGCTCGCTGCGGCAGAACGCGGTGACCTCGCAGATGGTGATGCTGACCCAGCGCATGGCGAAGAACGCCAACACGATGCTGGCGGGCGACATCGTCGACCCGGAGGTGGCGTTCCTGCTCGGCAAGGACACCAACACCTTCCGCGACGCCATGCAGGCGCTGCTCAGCGGCAACGAGGCCCTGCGCATCACGCGGGTCGGCGACGCCGAGATGCGCGGCAAGCTGTCCGAGCTGGAGTCGGGGTTCAAGGAATACCAGGCGGCGGTGAGCGCCATCCTCGGCAACATGCAGCGGCTGGTGAACGCGAAGCGCGCCACGCGCGACATCTTCAACGACTCCGAGAAGCTGCTGGTCGCCTCCGAGGCGCTGAACGAGCGCTACGAGAGCGAGCTGACCGGGCGGCAGACGAACTTCATCGCGCTGGCGGTGATCTCGCTGATCGCCTTCGGCGTGCTGCTGCTGATCGGTAAGGTGTATGTCGATGACAGCCGGCTGCGCGCGGAAGACAGCGAGAAGGTGAACCGCGCCAACCAGGAGGCCATTCTTCGCCTGCTCGACGAGATCGGCAACCTCGCGAACGGCGACCTGACGGTGCGCGCGCGAGTCACCGAGGATATTACGGGCGCGATCGCGGACTCGATCAACTACACGATCGACGAGCTGCGCCGCCTCGTAGCGGGCATCACCGAGGCCTCGACCCAGGTGACGGCAGCGACGCAGGAAGCCTCGACCGTGACCGGCCAGCTCCTGCAGGCGACGCAGAAGCAGTCGACCGAGATCCAGGGCGCCGGCCAGTCGGTGACGCAGATGGCGCAGCAGATGACCGAAGTGTCGGTAAAGGCGAACGACTCGGCGAAGGTGGCCGAATCGTCGGTTAACGCGGCGCAGAAGGGCACCCTCGCGGTGCAGAACGCCATCAAGGGCATGAACGACATCCGCGAGCAGATCCAGGAGACCTCGAAGCGGATCAAGCGCCTCGGCGAGAGCTCGCAGGAGATCGGCGAGATCGTGCAGCTGATCTCGGACATTACCGAGCAGACCAACGTGCTGGCGCTGAACGCCGCGATTCAGGCGGCCTCCGCCGGCGAGGCGGGACGCGGCTTCACGGTCGTCGCGGAGGAGGTGCAGCGCCTCGCGGAACGCTCCGGCGAGGCGACCAAGCACATCGGCGCGATCGTCAAGTCGATTCAGCGCGACACGCAGGACGCGGTGGAAGCCATGGAGCGCAGCACGGCCAACGTGGTGCAGGGAACCCGCACGGCGGACGAGGCGGACCAGGCGCTGCGCGAAATCGGCCAGGTGTCGAACCAGCTCGCCGAGCTGATTCGCTCGATCTCGTCCTCCACGCAGCAGCAGTCTGCTGCGGCGACGCGCGTGGCAGCGAACATGAAGGTGATTCTCGGCATTACCCAGCTCACCACCGAAGGCACGAAGAAGACCGCCGGCTCTGCCGCGCGCCTGACCTCGCTCGCCGACGGCCTGAAGAGTTCGGTGGCGGGCTTCAAGCTCGCCTAGAGTCGAAAGGGAAGACCGCAAGCAATGGCGAACGCCACGCTGCTCTCCTGGATCAACGCGGAGGTCGACCAGGCTCTCAAGCTGGTCCGGGACAACATCGCGAAGGTGACGGGCAAGCCGGAGGACGATGCGCCGCTGCGCGTGTGCCCGGACCACCTGCACCAGGTGAGCGGCGCGCTGCGCATGGTGGGCCTCGCCGGGGCGACGCGCTTCTGCGAAGCGATCGAGGGCAGCTTCTCGGGGCTTGCGCAATCGCCGCGCAACGGCGCGGCGATCGGCACCATCGATCGCGCGGTGCTCGCGCTCAAGGAGTTCGTCGCCGACCTCGCGCGCGGCCAGGCCGACGTTCCCATGCGCCTGTACCCGGTCTACCGGGAGCTGGCGACACTTTCGGGCAAGAACGACGCCTCCGAAAAGGAGCTGTTCTTCCCCGACCAGACGGCGCAGGCGCCGGCGCACCCGCGGGCGAAGACCGTGCTGCAGGCCGAGCTCAGCGCCTATCTCCAGGCGCAGCGCGCGGTGTTCCAGCGCGGCATGCTGGGCTGGCTGAAGAAGCAGCCGAACGGCCTCGAAGAGATGCGGCAAGCGCTCGATGGTCTGTGGCAGGTGGCTGGCCAGCTACCGGAGCCGCGCTCGCTGTGGTGGGTCGCACTCGCGCTGCTGGAGGGCATCGGCCAGTCGCAGGACGAGGGCTGGCTCAACACGGCCAAGCCGCTTTGCAACAAGGTCGACTTCCAGATCCGCGACCTCGCCGCCGGCTCCGAGAAGATGCAGGAGAATCTGCTGCGCGACGTGCTCTACGCCGCTGCCAAGTGCAAGCCGGTGACGCCGAAGATCAAGGAAGTGCGCCAGCTGTTCCAGCTTGACAGCCTGTTCCCGGAGGCCGCGCCCGTGGGCGGGGTGATGGAGTTCGACATCGAGTTCCTCGAGGTCGCGCTCTATGACCTGCACTCGCGCCTGGAGGCGCTGAAAGGCGCTTGGGTGCAGTACGTTTCGGGCGAGCAGAAGAGCGCCGGGCGCTTCCGCGAGCTGGTGAGCGCCTTCAAGGCGAAGGCCGTGACGCTGGGCAACCAGCATCTGATCAAGCTGCTCGACGCCATCGCGCTGGTGGCGGCCAAGCTGCCGGATCCGTATCCGCGCCAGAACCAGTTCATGGTGATCGAGATGGCGTCGGCGTTCCTGCTGATCGAGCAGGTCATCGACCACTTCACCACGCCGCCCGAAGACCTCGCGCCGCAGATCGTGATCATGGGCGGCTGGCTGCTCGACGCGGCGAAGGGCAAGTCGACCGGCGAGGTGCCGAAAGGCCTGCGGCCCGACCTCACGCAGCAGATCGGCGCGCTGCAGCTGCGCGCGCAGGTGGCCAAGGAGATCATCGCCAACCTGCAGCACGTCGAGCAGGTGCTCGACGCCTACGTGCGCGACGGCTCCAGGCGCGACACGCTCGCCGCGCTGCCGCCCTACCTCAGGCAGATCCACGGCGCGCTGATGGTGCTGCGCTTCGACCGTGCCGCCGAATCGCTCGCGATCTGCGAGAAGATGATCGCCGGGGTGGCCGAGAAGGAGCTTGCCTCCTCCACCGAGGACATCGACTGGATCGCCGAGGGCCTCTCCAGCCTGGGCTTCTTCCTGGAGCCGTGCCTGCACGGCCGCGAGCCGGCGGAGCAGGCGATCCAGCTGTTCTTCGAGCGCTACGGCAAGCGGACGGCGACGCAGGCCGCGATGGCCGTGACGGCCTCCACGGCGGCGCCGGCGGAAATCGACCAGACGATCAAGATCGACTTCGCCGCCGCCGCGGCGGACCTGACCAACAAGATGGCGTCGCCGGCCGCGGAGCAAGCTGCGCGCCCCGACGTGGCGCCGAAGGCGCCGCGCGTCAAGGTCGACGAGGAGCTCCTCGGCATCTTCCTTGACGAGGCGGACGAAGTCCTGCAGACGATCAACGACACCGTGCCGCTTTGCCGCACCGAGCCGAACAACCCCGAAGCGCTTACCACCATCCGCCGCAGCTTCCACACGCTGAAGGGCAGCGGCCGCATGGTCGGCCTGATGGACCTGGGCGAAGTGGCGTGGGAAATCGAGCGCCTGCTGAACGGCTGGCTGGAGCAGAAGCGGCCGGCGACGCCGGGCCTGCTCGACCTCGTCACCGCGTCCAGCGCCTCGTTCGCCGAGTGGGTCGGCGGCCTGCGCGACAACAGCCTGAAAGGCGAGGTCGACGGCAAGGCGCTCGTCGCCATGGTGAAGAAGCTCAAGGAGGCGCCGGCCGAAACGCAAGCCGCGCCGGCCCCGGCGCGCGCCGCCGCGGCGGTGCCCGATCTGGTGATCGACCTCGACGATGCGATGCCGAGCCTCGCGGAAATCTACCTTGGCGAGGCGGTTCAGCACGTCGCCGCCCTCGAGACCGAATTCGCCGCCTGGCGCAAGGCGCCGTCGGCGGCTTCCCACGAGTTCATGCGCGCCGCGCATACGCTCGCCAGCAGCTCGCAGACGGCCGGCTTTGGCGAGATCGCCGACCTCGCCGACACGCTCGAGGAATGGATGCCGTTCGCCGCGCAGGCGAACCAGCCGGGCAACGCCCAGGTGCTGCAGAACGCGATCACCAAGCTGCGCCAGATGGTCGACGCCGTGACGCGCGGCGAGGCCCAGGGTTCGGGCGCCGAGGAAGCGCGCCGGCTGCGCGAGGTGACCGGACGCCTGAAGGCGTCGCCGCCGCCGCCGATGGAGATTTCCCAGCAGCTGCGCTTCGACAAGGAGCGCACGCAGCCGGTGGCCGTTGCGTCCGCCCCGGCGCCCGAAGCGATCGCTGCCGCGGCGGCCGCCGAGGCAGTCGAAGCCGCCGGCCGCTCCAAGCGCGTGATGCGCGATGACATCGACCCGCAGCTGCTGCCGATCTTCCTCGAAGAGGCGACCGAGCTGGTGCCGCAGATCGGCGCCGACATCCGCGACTTCAAGGCGAATCCGGCGGACGACAAGGTGGTTGCTTCGCTGCGCCGCGGCCTGCACACCCTGAAGGGCAGCGCGCGCATGGCCGGCGCGATACGCCTCGGTGAGCTGACGCACATCATGGAAAGCCGCATGGAAGCGGCGATCGAGGCGAACCAGCTGACGCCCGAGCTGTTTGCCGAGCTGGAAGAGAAGATGGACCGCCTGAGCCTCGACGTCGAGCGCATGCAGGCTGGGGGCGGCCCCGCGGCCGTAGTGGTGGACACCTCGCAGAAGCTGCCTGCCGCGGCCGATATCACCCAGCAGAAGGTCGCCCCCGCACCGGCGGCGCCGGCTGCCCCGGTCGACATCACCCAGAAGATGGCCGTCCCGGCGCAGGCGCGCGCCGCGGAGGCGCCGCTGCCCAGCCCGGCGGCGATGCTGCGCGTCAACGCCGACACGCTCGACCACCTGATCACCGAGTCGGGCGAGGTCGCCATCGCGCGCTCCCGCGTCGAGGCCGAGCTGCGCGGCGTCAAGCAGTCAATGATCGACCTCGGCGAGTCGATCACGCGCCTGCGCAACCAGCTGCGCGAGATCGAGGTGCAGGCCGACAGCCAGATGCAGTCGCGCCTCGCCGTCAGCGAGCAGCAGCGCGAATACGATCCGCTCGAGTTCGACCGCTATACGCGCCTGCAAGAGCTCACGCGCATGATGGCCGAAGGTCTCGGCGACGTGGTGGCGATCCAGCAGACGCTCGGCAAGAACGTCGGCGAGACCGACGCGGCGCTGCTCGCCCAGGCGCGCATCAACCGCGAGGTGCAGCAGGAGCTGATGCGCATGCGCGCGGTGCCCTTCAACAACCTGAGCGAGCGCCTGTACCGCATCGTGCGCCAGACCTCGCGCGAGCTCGACAAGAAGGCCGAGCTGACCCTGGAGGGCGCCGAGCTCGAGCTCGACCGCTCGGTGCTCGAGCGCATCGGCGCGCCCCTCGAGCACATGATCCGCAACTGCATGGCGCACGGCATCGAGATGCCGGCCGAGCGGGTGGCCGCGGGCAAGGAGGAGAGCGGCCGCATCAGCATCGTGCTGCGCCAGGAATCGAACGAAATGGCGCTGGTCATCGCCGACGACGGCGCCGGGCTCAACCTCGACAAGCTGAAGCAGAAGGGCGTCGAGATGGGCCTGGTGCAGGCGGGCGACGAGCCGAGCGAGGCCGAGATCGCGCAGCTGATCTTCGCCTCGGGCCTGTCGACCGCCGACAAGGTCACCTCGCTCGCCGGCCGCGGCGTCGGCATGGACGTGGTGAAGAACGAGATCACCGCCATCGGCGGGCGCGTCGACATCGCCACGCAGCGCGGCCAGGGCACCAGCTTCACCATCTATCTGCCGCTCACCCTGGCGGTGACGCAGGCAGTGCTGGTGCGCGCGGGCAACAACCTGTTCGCCGTCTCCTCGGCGATGGTGGAGCAGGTGTTGCGCATGAAGACCGACGGCATGACCGGCCTCTACGCCGCCAAGTCGGTCGAGTTCCAGGGCCGCGCCTATCCGCTGCACTACCTGCAGAACCTGCTCGGCGCCTCTGGCGCGGCAGAGATCCAGACCTACAACTCGGTGCTGCTGCTGCGCTCGGGCGTGCAGCGCATCGCATTGCACGTGGACGAACTGGTCGGTAACGAGGAAATCGTCGTCAAGAACGTCGGCCCGCAGCTCGCGCGCGTGCCGGGGGTGAGCGGCGCTACCGTGCTCGCCGACGGCGCGATCGTGCTGATT
This sequence comes from Burkholderiales bacterium, assembly GCA_036496555.1. Lineage (GTDB taxonomy): Bacteria > Pseudomonadota > Gammaproteobacteria > Burkholderiales > SG8-39 > SCGC-AG-212-J23. Next base: position 19,364 of record DASXKY010000108.1, read on the forward strand.
CTCAACCCGGTCGCGCTGGCGAGCCGCGTGCGCACTTCGGCCGCGCGCCTGGGGGCCACGATGGTGGTCAAGCTCGGCGCCACCGCGGCGCTCGCCGCGCAGGGCATCGACACCACGGCGGGCTCGCACCACGCCGGCCAGGTGGTGATGGTGGTCGACGACTCGCTCACCGTGCGCAAGATCACCAGCCGCCTGCTCGAGCGCGAGGGCTATACCGTGCTCACGGCGAAGGACGGCGTCGACGCGCTCGAGCAGATGCGCGAGACGCTGCCCGGGGTCATGCTGGTCGATATCGAGATGCCGCGGATGGACGGCTTCGACCTCACGCGCAACGTCCGCGGCGACCCGCGCACCGCGGGCATCCCGATCGTCATCATCTCGTCGCGTACCGCGGACAAGCACCGCAACCAGGCCATCCAGCTTGGGGTGAACGCCTTCCTTGGCAAGCCGTACCAGGAAGCGGAGCTCCTCCAGCACGTCGCAAAATACCTCGCCGCTTGAAGTTCGAGCTGCAGGAGACGATCGGGAAATACCCGGTCATCAAGGAAATCGGCTCTGGCGCAACCAGCCGTGTCTACCTGGCGCGCGACCCGTTCAACAACCGCGAGGTGGCGATCAAGGTGTTCCTCTTCGCCGAGGACACCGACCCGCAGACCGAGCGCATGACCCACAAGGCCTTCGTCACCGAGGCCTCGCTCGCCGGCAAGCTCAACCACCCGCACATCGTCGACATCTTCGACGCCGTGGTGGAGCCCGACTTCAGCTACCTGGTGATGGAATACGTGCCGGGCGTGACGCTCGAGGCGCACTCCGACGTCGACACGCTGCTGCCGCTCGGCAAGGTGGTGGAGATCATCTTCAAGTGCGTGCGCGCGCTCGAGTACGCGTTCCAGCACGGCGTGATCCACCGCGACATCAAGCCCGGCAACATCATGCTGTCACAGGGCGGCGAGAGCAAGGTCGGCGACTTCGGCGCCTCGTTCCAGCAGCGCCACGGCCAGGAGACGACGCAGATCACGGGCGTCGGCTCGCCGGCCTACATGTCGCCCGAGCAGATCCGCATGGAGACGCTCACCCAGCAGACCGACATCTACTCGCTCGGCGTCACCATGTACCGGCTGCTTACCGGCCGGCTGCCCTACACCGCGTCGACGCACGCCGCGCTGACGTACGCGATCCTCAACACGCCGCCGCCGCACATCAGCCGCCTGCGTCCGGATCTGCCCAAGGTGCTCTCGGATATCGTGATGAAGGCGATCGCCAAGGAGCTGAAAGAGCGCTACCCGTCGTGGCTGGAGTTCGGCAAGGACCTGAGCCAGGCCTTCTCCGGCCTGCGCTTCGCCGGCGAGACCGTCTCCGACTCCGAGAAATTCAACAAGCTGCGCGACATGCCGTTCTTCCAGGACTTCGGCGACGTGGCGCTGTGGGAGGCGATCCGCATCGGCAGCTGGCGCGGTTTCGACGCCGACACGGTGGTGATCAAGGAAGGCGAGCAGGGCGAAAGCGTGTTCCTGCTGGTCGACGGCGAGGTCGGCGTCACCCTGATGGGCAAGCCGCTCGCCACCATCGAGCGCGGCGGCTGCTTCGGCGAAGTGCTGTATTTCGCCGGCCAGCACGCCCGCCGCACGACGACCATCGTTGCCATGGACCGGATCACGGTCCTCGAGATCAAGTCCGACGCGCTACGCAGCGCGACCGACGGCTGCCAGGTGGCCTTCAACAAGGCCTTCATGCGCGTGCTGATCGACCGCCTGACCCAGGCCAACCTCAAGCTCGCCAGGCGCTAGGCCGCCGGCGGCGCGCTGGCGTAAAGTAGGACGCTCGCGCAATGAACCGCATCGCTTATACAGTCCTCGGATTCGCCGCCGTCGCGAGCTGGCTGTTCGTCGCTCTCCTCAGGCCGAGCGCCTGGCTGGCAGCGCTGCTCGCCGCGTGGCTCGTGCTTCCGTACGCGATGCTGGCCGTGGCCGTACGGCTCGGCGCGGGCCGGGCGGGGCAGATCGCCGGCGCGGTGACGAGCGCCATCGTCGCCGCCGCCGGGCTGCTGTTTCTCACCGACGTCATCCTCTTGCATCCCGATCCGCAGGGCGGCATCGCGGTCTTCTTCACGCCGATCTATCAGGTGCTCGCGCTGATCGTGCTGCTGCCGGTCTGCAGGCAGCTCGCCGAGAAATGGCTGCAGCGCGCCGCGCAGACGCCGCCTTCGGAGAGTCCGCCGCAATAGGAGCTCGCATCGAGCTGATGCGTCCACGGTCGGAGGAGGATTGGCGCGAGGCCCGGCGCCTGATCGAGGAGTACGCCGGCTCGCTCGGCATCGACCTGTGTTTCCAGAACATCGACCACGAGCTGGCGCATCTCGCGGAGGAGTACGGGCCCCCAACGGGGGCCTTTTTCCTGGCCGTGGAGGCGACCCTGGCGCTCGGCTGCGTCGGCCTGCGTCGCTTCGGTGACGGCGTCGGTGAAATGAAGCGGCTGTACACCGTTCCCGCGGCGCGCGGCCGGGGCGCCGGACGGCTGCTCGCCGAGGCGGTAATCGTCGAGGCGCGGCGGCTCGGCTATGAAAGGCTCGTGCTCGACACGCTGCCGCCGATGAAGGAGGCGCGAGCGCTCTACGCATCGCTCGGTTTCGTGCCGACGGCGGCGTACCGCTTCAATCCGGTTCCGGGCACCGCATATCTTGAGCTCGCGCTGCCGGTCAGCCGATAGAATGGTTTGCTGCTCACCACCATCGAGAGGATTCAAATGAGGACGATTGGCTTGAGGTTGATCCTGGTCGCCGCCATGACGCTCGCAGCCACGGCGTGTTCGCAGACGCCCATAAGCGGCGCAAGCGCAGAGGGTGGCTACGCGGTGGATGCTTCGTGGCCCAAGCCGCTGCCGAATAACTGGATCCTGGGCCAGGTGGCGGGCATCGCGGTGGACGCGAAGGACCACGTGTGGCTGATCCATCGCCCGCGCACGCTGATCGACGAGGAGAAGGGCAGCTCGCTCAATCCGCCGCGCGCCAAGTGCTGCGCGCCGGCGCCCGCCGTCATCGAGTTCGACCCGGAAGGCAACGTCGTGCACGCCTGGGGCGGGCCGGGGCAGGGCTACGAGTGGCCCGACAACGAGCACGGCATCTACATCGACCAGCAGGCCAACGTGTGGGTCGGCGGCAACGATCCGAAGGACCACCAGCTCATCAAGTTCACGCCCGAAGGCAAGTTCCTGATGCAGGTCGGCCGCGCCGGGCAGACGGCCGGCAGCAACTCGACTACGCTCCTCGGCCGCCCCGCGCACATGCAGATCGACCCGCAGGCGAACGAGCTCTATATCGCCGACGGCTACGGCAACAAGCGCGTCATCGTGCTCGACGCAACTACCGGCGCCTACAAGCGCCACTGGGGCGCCTACGGCAAGACACCGAGTGACGACAAGCTGCCGATGTACAACCCGCAGTCGCCGCAGTTCGCCAACCCGGTGCACTGCGTGCGCCTCGCCAACGACGGGCTGGTGTACGTCTGCGACCGCGCCAACAACCGCGTGCAGGTGTTCAAGAAGGACGGCACCTTCGTGAAGCAGTTCGTCTTCGAGGAGAAGTCGCTCGGCTCCGGCTCGTCGTTCGACCTGGTGTTCTCGAACGACCCGCAGCAGAAGTACTTCTACCTCGCGGATGGCAGCAACGATCAGGTTCTCACCGTCGAGCGCGACACCGGCAAGGTCGTGTCGAGCTTCGGCCGTCCGGGACGCATGGCGGGACAGTTCCTGGTGCTGCACAACATCGGCATCGATTCGAAAGGCAATCTCTACACGGCGGAAGTCGCCACCGGCAAGCGCGTGCAGAAGTTCAGGCCGCAGTAGCATGAGCCGACCTGCCTAAGGCAAGCGGCCGGCTAGTTGCTGCGCAGAAAATCTGCATGCACTTTCTCTGGCCGCACAGCTTCTGGCTCGTCGCGATTGCGGCCGGCGTTGTCGCGGCTTGTCGACGCATGCTGACGGGCGCGGCGCGCCACCCCGGCCTGCAGGCGGCGCAGGATGGACGCCGGCTCGTGCGCCACGTGCCGCCGGTGCTATTCGCCGTTGCGATGGCGCTGCTGTTCGCCGCCGCGGCGCGGCCGACCCTGCCCGTCATGCTGCCGGTGAACACGGCGACGGTGATCCTCGCGATGGATGTCTCAGGCAGCATGCACGCCGACGACGTCGCGCCGACGCGGCTCGGCGCAGCCAAGGCCGCCGCCCGCGACTTCATCGCCCGGCTGCCCTCCAGCGTGCGCGTCGGCGTGGTGGCCTTCAGCGACGACGCTTACCTCGCTCAGCCGCCGATCGTCGACCGCGACGAAATCGTCGCCGCCATCGACTGGCTGCAGCCGCAGGGCGGCACGGCCATCGGCAGCGGCCTGCTGATCTCGCTGCAGTCGCTCTTTCCCGAGGAGCGGCTGCGGCTCGACGTCCGCCCGGCGGCCATGAGTCGCCCGCCGGAAGGGGCGGCGTACGCGGTCATCCTGCTCACGGACGGGCAGAACAGCACCGGCGCCGATCCGCTCGATGCGGCACGCCTGGCGGCTAGCCTGGGTGTCCGCGTCTACACGGTAGGCATCGGTACAGCTTATGGTCAGATCGGCGACGAACGCGGCTGGCGCACCAACGTCGGCATCGACGAGAAGTCGCTTGGCGAGATCGCCTCGCTCACCGGCGGCGAATATTTCTACGCGAGCTCGGCGCCCGACCTACGCGGCGTCTATGCCAGCCTCGGCTCGCGGGTGGTGCTGGCGAAAACCGAGACCGAGGTGGGCGCGCTGCTATGCGCCGCGGCGGCGCTCGCGGCGACGCTCTCCGCCGGCCTTTCGCTCTTCTGGTTCGGCCGCGTGCTCTAGAAGGAGCGCGGCAGGCCGAGCACGTGCTCGGCGAGATAGGACAAAATCAGGTTGGTGGAGATCGGCGCGACGAGATAGAGCCGCGTTTCCCTGAACTTGCGCTCGACGTCGTACTCGGCGGCGAAGCCGAAGCCGCCGTGGGTCTGCAGGCACACGTTGGCCGCTTCCCACGCCGCCTTGGCGCAGAGGTGCTTGGCCATATTGGCTTCAGCACCGCAATTTATTTTCTTGTCGAATAAGGCAGCAGCCTTGTAGCGCATCAGGTTCGCCGCCTCGATCTCCATGTAGCTCTCGGCGATCGGGAACTGCACGCCCTGGTTTTGCGCAATCGGGCGGTCGAAAACAATTCTTTCGGAGGAGTACTTTACTGATTTGTCGGTAAACCAATACCCGTCCCCGATGCACTCGGCGGCGATCAGGATGCGCTCGGCATTGAGCCCGTCGAGGATGTAGCGGAAGCCGCGGCCTTCCTCGCCGATCAGGTTCTCCGCCGGGATCTCGAGGTTGTCGATGAACACCTGGTTGGTCTCATGGTTGACCATGTTGCGGATCGGCTTGACCTCGATGCCTTTGCTTTTGGTGTCGACCAGAAAAACTGATAGCCCGTCTGATTTCTTCGCGCATTCATTTATTGGTTTTGTTCTTGCAAGAAGAATCATCAGGTCGGAATGCTGTAGGCGCGAGGTCCACACCTTCTGGCCGTTGACGACGTAGCGGTCGCCTTTCTTCACCGCCACGGTCTTGATCTTGGTGGTGTCGGTGCCGGCGGTCGGCTCGGTGACGCCCATCGCCTGCAGCCGCAGCTCGCCCGCGGCGATCTTCGGCAGGTATTTCTTTTTCTGCTCGGGAGAGCCGTTCCGCAGCAGCGTATTCATGTTGTACATCTGGCCGTGGCAGCAGCCGGCGTTGCCGCCGGAGCGGGTGACCTCTTCCATGATCACCGTGGCCTCGGTCAGCGAGAGGCCCGAGCCACCGTACTCCTCGGGGATCAGCGCCGACATCCAGCCTGCTTGGGTGAGCGCGTCGACGAACTTCTCGGGATAAGCGCGCTTCTCGTCGATCGCCTGCCAGTACGCCGAATCGAACTGACTGCAGAGCGCCTTCACGGCGTCTCTCAACTCAGGAAAGTTTTCGCGGCCGAGGTTCATTTCTTCGGCTTGAGGTGCGCGGAGGCTTCTTCCTCGACCTGTTCCCAGATCGTCTGCGCCATCGGCTCGCGCGCTTCCTCGAGCAGGTGTCCCACCAGGCCGACCGCGCGCGCCATGACGCCGATGCCGCGCACGGCGCGCCAGTCGAGCCCGAGCTCGCAGGCGAGCGCGCCGATGGCGCCGGTCGCGTTGAGCGTCAGCTTTTTGGCGGAGGCGAGTTCTTCCATGGTTTTACAGTACTTGCCATAGTGGCCCGTCTCACGCGCAATCTCGAACAAGCGTTTCGTACGCGGGTCGACGGGCTTGTGCAGCGGGTGGCCGAGGCCCGGGATACGCCTGTTTTCCAGGAGCTTCTTCACGTCGGTAGTCTCGCCCAGCATCTTCGCCACGCCTTCGGTCGAACCGACGAACACGCTGCCGAGCCCGCTCAGGCCCGCGGCGACGGCCGCCTGCATCGCCTCGGGCGCGCCGAGGAAGGTCATGCGCGCGGCGATTGCGCTCGGCGTCAGGCCGTGCTCGACCAGCGTCACGGCCATGGCGTTGAACAGGCGCGATTCCTTAGCGTCGGGCAGCCGCCCGGTGATCTCGAGGAAGGCCATGTCGCCCAGGCTCACCTTGCCGAGGATTTCGCCCGGCAAATCCAGGCCGCGCACCACGATCCGGTCGGCGGTCGACCAGGCGAGCTCGGAGCGGATGGGCTTGCGCGCCATCAGTCGGCCCTGATGCCCGCCTCGCGGATCACCCGTGCCCAGCGGTCGACCTCGCTCTTGAGGAAGCCGCTGAAGTGCTCGGGCGTGCCGGCGACCACTTCCACGCCGATCTTGCCGAATCTCTCCTTTACTTCCGCCGAGGTGAGGATTTTCACCATCTCCTGGTTGAGCCTCCTGACAACGTCCGGAGGAGTTCCAGCTACGGTCAGTACGCCGAACCAGACACCTACGTCATACCCCGGCACACCGGCCTCATCTACCGTCGGAATCTCCGGTGCCAGCGCGCTGCGCGTCTTCGAAGATACGGCGAGCGCCTTGAGCTTTCCCGAGCGGACGTGCGGCAACACGTTCGGCGTGTTGTCGAACATAAGCTCGACCTGTCCTGCTATCAGGTCGGTGACGGCGGGCGCGCTTCCCTTGTAGGCGACGTGCGTGACCTGCGTTCCGGTCATCGCCTTGAAGAGCTCGAAGGAAAGATGGTTCGACGTGCCGTTGCCGGTCGAGGCGTAGTTCAGCTTGCCCGGGTTCGCCTTCGCATAGGCGATCAGCTCCTTCACGCTGTTCACCGGCGCGTTCACGTTCGCGACCAGCAGGTTGGGCGTGACGCCGGCGAGGGTGATCGGCGCGAAATCCCGCGTGACGTCGAACGACGTCTTGTAGAGCGACTGAATCACCGAGAACGGCAGCGCGGCGCCGTACAGCGTGTAGCCGTCGGGCGGCGACTTCGCGGCGATCTCCGTACCGATGATGGTGTTGCCGCCGGGACGGTTCTCCACGATCACCGGCTGCCCGAGTGTTTTCGGCAGCTCGGCGGCGAGGGTGCGGGCGAGGGTGTCGTTGAAGGCGCCGGGCGGGAAGGGAACGATGTAGCGCAGCGGCTTCGAGGGCCATGTTTGCGCTTCGCCGTTGAAAGAAAGAAGAAGGAGCGCGAAAAAAACCGATCTATACATAGCCAGGTCCCTCTATCGGGGGGTGCTTGGCCAGGAATTCCTCGTTCACCTCCAGCCCGAGCCCCGGCTTCTCGAGCGGCCAGACGTTGCCGTCCTTGTCGATGTTCCCGGGATTTTCCACCAGTTCGTCGCGGTAGCGGTTCGATTTCGAGACGTCGCCTTCGAAATAGCCGCCGTTGTCGATCGCGGCGAGGACGTGGATGCTGGCCGCGTGATTGAGGCCGGTCATCGAGCTGTGCGGGTGGATCGGCAGCTTCCAGGCCGAAGCCATCGCCGCGATGCGCAGGCACTCCGTCAGGCCGCCGCTCTTGGACAGGTCGGGCTGCAGGATGGTGATCGCCCGGTCCTCGATGACGCGGTCGAACTCGAAGCGCGTGTAGTGGTTCTCGCCGGCGGCGAGCGGCGTACGGCCGAATCCCTTCGCCTCGCGGTAGCTGCGGTAGTCGTGGGCGGGGAAAGGCTCCTCGAGCCATGCGATGCCGAGCTCGTCCATCGCCGGCATCACGCGCCGGACGTCTTCCAGCTCGTAGCCGATATTTGCGTCGGTCAGGATTTCCAGCTCATCGCCAAATGCCTTGCGCACCGCTCGCATTCTTTCGATATCCCGCTTTACCGAGTCACCGACTCTCAGCTTGATTGCTTTGTAGCCTTGCTCGATGGATTTCCTTGCCTCTTCCACCAACGCCGCGGGCGCCTGGTATCCAAGCGAAACGCCCCCGGCATAGGCAGGTATTGCCCTCCGGGCGCCTCCCAGCAGGCGGTACAGGGGGAGGTTCAAAGCCTTTCCACGAAGGTCCCATAGAGCCATGTCGATGCCGCTGATGGCGAGGCAGGCGCCGGCGCCCATGCCGTGGCTGGCGAGCTGGTAGCGGTACATCTTCTGCCAGATGCCCACCACATCGTGCACTTCCAAATTGAGAACTAGTTGCCTAAGAGTCGATTCGATCAGCTTCGCTACGGCCGTATGGGCGCGGCCGTGGTGCGCCTCGCCCCAGCCGACGAGGCCCTCGTCGGAGGTGATCTTGACGACGACGGCATCGCGCTTCACCGCCGTGCCGATGCCGAGGGAGACGCGGTCGGCGGGCGGGATCGCGAACGAGACCGGAAAGGCGCGAACCTCAGTGATGCGCAATGTCGATAGACTCCGGATTGACGAAGTTTTTGGGCCGCTCGCCGGCGAGCATGCGCAGGATCTCCTCGGCCGCGGCGACGCTCATGCGCGCGCGCGACTCCACCGTCATGCCGGCGAGGTGCGGCGTGAGCACGGCGTTGTCCAGCGCGAGCAGCGGGTGCCCGGGCGGCAGCCGGTAGTGCTCGTAGACGTCGAGCATCGCGCCGGCGATCCGTCGCTCGCGCAGCGCCGCGATCAGCGCCTGCTCGTCGACTACCGGGCCGCGGCCGACGTTGATCAGCCAGGCGGTCGGCTTCATCGCCTCGATCCTCGACCGGTTGAAAAGGTGGTGTGTGTCCTTGTTGAGCGGGCAGGTCACCACCACAAAATCGGAGATTGAAATCAAATCGTCCAAAGCCGAGGGCTCGGCATCCGATGGCAGCCGCTCCAAGTGCCGCTGGTTGCCGAGAACGCGCATGCCGAATCCCTGGCGGGCGATGCGCGCGACGCGCTTGCCGATCTCGCCAACCCCGACCAGGCCTAGGGTCATGCCGGAGATCTCATGCGTGCCGGCGCCGAGGGCACGGGCGTCATCCCACGGCTTGGTTTTCAAAGTAGTGATAATTCCAAGAGCACTGCGTGAAAGCATCAGCATGGCCATCACGCAGTACTCCGCCACCGACTGCGCGTTGCCGCCGGGGATGTTCGACACCATCACCCCGCGCGCCGTGGCGTCGGCGAGCGGCACCAGGTCGGTGCCGGTGCCGTGGATCGCGACCGCGCGTACCCGCGGTGCCGACTGGAAGACGTCTTCGGGCAGCTTGCTGCGGGTGATGATGCCATCGACCTCGCCAGCGAGGCGGCGGATGGTCGCGGGGTCGCTGTCCGGCGAGCGCAACACCTCGGCGCTGCGGGCGAGCAGCGCCTCGCCGGCGGCCGCGATCGGATCGACGACGAGGACGCGCTTCAGCGCGGATCCCACGAGAAAACGTCCTGCGAGCGGTCGAGCTTGTAGAGGCCCTCGCGCCAGGCCGGCAAGGCCTCGTCGGCGATCGCCTGCGGCGTCCAGCCCTTGGACCGGTGAACCGCCTTGAGCGGGCGGCTCTGCGACATGAGGAACAGCTCGTTTGCGCGCGCGGCGAACACCTGGCCGGTGATGTCCTTCGCCAGCCCGGAGGCGAGGAAAACCGCGAGCGGAGCGATCTTCGAGGTCTCCAGCGACTTCAGCTTCTGGACGCGCGCCTTCTGGTCTTCGGTCTCGGCCGGAATCGAGCCGATCATGCGGCTCCAGGCGAAGGGCGCGATGCAGTTCGAGCGCACGGCGTACTTCGCCATGTCGAGTGCAATCGATTTGGACAGACCGACGATCCCCAGCTTCGCCGCGGAGTAGTTGGCCTGCCCGAGGTTGCCGACCAGCCCCGAGGTCGACGTCATGTGAACGTAGGCGCCCGAATTCTGCGATTTGAAGTAGGGCGCGGCGGCTCGCGCCACGTAGAAGGAGCCGTTGAGATGGACGTCGACGACGGCGCGCCATTCCTCCACGGACATGTTGAAGAAGAAGCGGTCGCGCAGGATGCCGGCGTTGTTGACGACGACATCTATTCTTCCATACCTGTCTAAAGCGCACTGAACGATGCGGTTGGCGGAAGGCCACTCGGCCACGCTGTCGGTGCTGGCGACCGCGCTGCCGCCGCTCGCCTCGATTTCCTCGACGACTTGGTGCGCCGGCCCGGCGTCGCTGCCTTCACCCTTGACCGAGGTGCCGAGGTCGTTGACGACGACCTTGGCGCCGGCCGCCGCCATGGCGAGCGCGAGGTCGCGCCCGATGCCACCCCCGGCGCCGGTGACGAGGGCGACCTTACCCTCGAGCGGCTTCAATCGCGGAAACCCGGGTACCGTCTTTCGAGCAGGCGCAGCAGGCCCTGCCATTCGAGGATGCCGATGTTGCGCCGCTGACCGCGCTTGTAGCGCTCGTTGGTAGTGGCGATGGTTTTCTTTTTCGGCAGCTTCGTCTTGGTGGAGAGCGCGAACACCTGCGCCTGGCAGGCTCGCTCCAGCCAGTACATGGTGATGAATGCCTCGGGGATCGTGGTGCCGACCGAGAGCAGTCCGTGGTTGCGCAGGACCATCGCCTCGTGCTTGCCGAGGTCGCGCACCAGGCGCTTCTGCTCGGCCAGGTCGACCGCCGGGCCCTCGTAGTCGTGGTAGCCGAGCCCGGCAAAGTACATCGCGTTTTGCGTGAGCGGCAGCAGGCCGCAGTCCATCGCCGACACCGCCATGCCGGCCGGGGTATGCGTATGGATGACGCACGCGACGTCGGGGCGGCCGCGGTGGACGGCGCCATGGATGACGAAGCCGGCGCGGTTGATGCCGAGGCCGGTGCCGGAGTCGAGCACGACATTGCCGTCGAAGTCGATCTTCACGAGGCTCGAGGCGCTGACCTCGTCGTAGGTCATGCCGTAGGCGTTGATGAGGAAGCGGCCTTCCTCGCCCGGCACGCGCGCCGAGATGTGGTTGTAGACCAGGTCGTCCATGCCGAAGTGGTGGACCAGCCGGTAGCACGCCGCGAGGTCGCAGCGCGTGGCCCATTCTTCCTTCGAAACGCGCTCGCGCATCGAGGGAATTTTCAACAGAGAAAGATCGCTCATGGCCGTATTATGCCTATCCAGGATGCTCAAACGAGCCTTGGCCGCCGCTGCCCTAGCGTGCCTCGCCGCCTGCGGGACGGTGGAGCCGGTCCGCCCGCTCGCGCCGATCCGCTTCGCGCTCAGCTTCGACGACGGCCCCGCGCCTTCCACCGTGCGGGTGCTCGACACTCTGGCCGCCAACCCGGTGCAACCCGGCATCAAGGCGATCTTCTTCGTGCAGACCCGCCTGCCCGAGGCGGGCGGCTGCGAGAGCGGCCGGGAAGTCATGCGCCGCAGCCATGCCGAGGGCCACATCCTCGCCGTCCACACCGGCACGCCGGGCCACATCCGCCATCCGCTGCTCTCGCCGGAAGAGCTCGAGCAGTCGCTCAAGCTGGCTGAGGCAGACATCGCCGCCATCACCGGCGCGCCGCCGCGCTTTGTCCGGCCGCCGTACTGGTACTACGACGACACCTCGCTCGAGGCCTACACGCGGGTCCACCTGTCGATGCTGCTTACGGACGTTTCGGCGCGCGATGGGGCCGCTGTCCTGGGCGTCGACGTTTGGCCCGGCAAGCGACTCCTGATCCGCGCCCAGCTCGAGCTGATCAGGTGGCAATGGCTCGCCGGCGAGCTGCCGGAGGCCGACGGTGCCACGCCCATCGTTTTCGCGTTTCACGACGCGAACGAGAGCACCGCCGCCAACCTCGTCTGGTACCTGCAGATGCTGGTCGAGGAAGCGCGCGCCGCCGGCCTCGCGCTCGCCGAGCGGCCCTTCTACGACCGTAGCGCTGACCTCGAGCGGGCGGCAGTGCTGCGCGCGCGGCGGCTATAATCGCGCGCATGAAAATCCTGGTGAGCGTGAAGCGCGTCGTCGACTTCAACGTCAAGGTGCGCGTCAAGTCCGACGGCAGCGGCGTCGAGACCGCCAACGTCAAGATGTCGATGAATCCGTTCGACGAGATCGCGGTGGAGGAGGCGGTGCGGCTGAAGGAGGGCGGCATCGCCACCGAGATCGTGGTGGTTTCGTGCGGCACGGCGGCCTGCCAGGAAACGCTGCGCACGGCGCTCGCGATCGGCGCCGACCGCGCGATCCTCGTCGAGACCGACGCGGAGTTGCAGCCGTTGGCCGTCGCAAAGCTTCTTAAGGCTATTTGCACCAAAGAACAACCAAATCTGGTCATTCTCGGCAAGCAGGCGATCGACGACGACTGCAACCAGACCGGCCAGATGCTCGCCGCGCTCCTCGGCTGGCCGCAGGCGACTTTTGCCTCGAAAATCAAAACTCACTCTGAAAAAATCGACGTGACGCGCGAGGTGGACGGTGGGCTCGAAACCATCTCGATCAAGCTCCCCGCGGTCGTGACGACCGACCTGCGCCTGAACGAGCCGCGCTACGTCACCCTGCCGAACATCATGAAGGCGAAGAAGAAGACGCTCGAGACGCTGAAGCCTGATGCGCTCGGCGTCGACGTTTCGCCCAGGCTGACGACGCTGAAGGTCGTCGAGCCCTCCAAGCGCAAGTCCGGCGTGAAGGTCGCCGACGCCAAGGCACTGGTCGACAAGCTGCGCAACGAAGCGAAGGTCCTCTGAATGTCGATCCTGGTTCTCGCCGAGCACGACAACAAGACCATAAAGAAGGCGACGCTCAACGCAGTCGCCGCGGCGCAGAAGCTGGGCGGCGACATTCATGTCCTGGTCGCGGGGCAGGGCTCGGGCGACGCGGCCAAAGCCGCGTCGCAAATCGCCGGCGTCAAGAAAGTGCTGCACGCCGATGCGCCTCACCTGGGTGAGTTTCTGGCGGAGAACGTTTCTGCGGTAGTTGTTTCCTTGGCCAAAAGCTACAGCCACGTGCTCGCACCTTCGACGTCGAACGGCAAGAACATCCTGCCGCGCGCGGCGGCGCTGCTCGACGTGCAGCAGATCTCCGACATCGTCGGCGTGGAAGGACCCGACACCTTCGTGCGCCCGATCTACGCGGGTAATGCGCTCGCTACCGTGAAGTCGAAGGACGCTATCAAGGTGATCACCGTGCGGACCACGGCGTTTGACGCGGTTGCCTCTTCGGGAAGCTCTTCACCGATAGAGGCCGTCGCTGCGGCGGCAGACTCAGGGCTCTCTTCCTTCGTCGGCCGAGAAGTCTCCAAATCGGAGCGGCCCGAGCTGACCTCGGCCAAGATCATCGTCTCGGGCGGGCGCGGCATGGCATCGGGCGAGAACTTCACCAAGGTGCTGGAGCCGCTCGCCGACCGGCTCGGCGCGGCGATGGGCGCCTCGCGGGCGGCGGTCGATGCCGGTTTCGTCCCCAACGACTGGCAGGTGGGGCAGACCGGCAAGATCGTCGCCCCGGACCTCTACGTCGCGGTCGGCATCTCGGGCGCCATCCAGCACTTGGCCGGCATGAAGGACAGCCGCGTGATCGTGGCGATCAACAAGGATGAGGAAGCCCCGATCTTCCAGGTGGCCGACTACGGCCTGGTCGGGGACCTGTTCCAGCTGGTACCGGCGCTAGTGGAGGAACTGAAGAAATGAGCGGCTATGTCGCCCCGCTCAAGGACATGCGGTTCGTTCTCAACGAGCTCGCGGGGCTGGCGGAGGTTGCAAAGCTGCCGGGGTATCAGGACGCCGCCGTAGATACCGTCGATGCAATCCTCGAGGAAGCCTCGAAGTTTGCTTCGGAAGTGCTTGATCCATTGAATTATTCTGGCGACCAGGAAGGGTCGGTCTGGAAGGACGGCGCAGTCGCGACGCCCAAAGGTTTCAAGCAAGCCTACAAACAGTATGTGGAGGGCGGCTGGGGCGCGCTGCCCTTCGAGCCGGCGTGGGGCGGTCAGGGGCTGCCAAAGCTGGTCGCCACCGCCGTCGAGGAGATGCTGACCTCGTCCAACATGTCCTTCTCGCTCTGCCCGCTGCTTACCCAGGGCGCCATCCATGCAGTCGAGCTGTGCGGTTCGGACGAGCTAAAGGAGGCCTACCTCGCGAAGATGGTACAGGGCACGTGGACCGGCACCATGAACTTAACGGAGCCGCAAGCCGGTTCCGACCTCGCCCTGGTGCGCACCAGGGCCGAGCGCTCGGGAAAGCAGTACCTGATCTCCGGGCAGAAGATCTTCATAACCTACGGAGAGCACGACCTAGCGGACAACATCCTTCATCTCGTCCTCGCCCGCACGCCAGATGCTCCGGAAGGTGTGAAGGGAATCTCACTCTTCTTGGTGCCGAAAGTTCTGCCGAACGGCGAACGCAACAACGCGCGTTGCGCCTCCATCGAGCACAAGCTTGGCATCCACGCCAGCCCGACCGCGGTCATGGTGTTCGACCAGGCGGTCGGCTACCTGGTGGGCGAGGAGAACAAGGGGCTGTCGTACATGTTCATCATGATGAACGCGGCCCGCTTCAGCGTCGGGCTGGAGGGCGTGGCGATCGCCGAGCGCGCCTTCCAGCGCGCGCTCGCGTACGCGCGCGACCGCATGCAGGGCAAGGACCTGGTAGAAGGCGGCAGAACGGTCTCGATCATCCATCACCCCGACGTGCGCCGGATGCTGATGCTCATGAAGTCGCAGACCGAGGCGATGCGCGCGCTGGCGTATGTGGTGGCGGCTGCCATGGATTTTTCTGTAAAAAGTAAAAACAAAGAGGAAGCGAAACAACACCAGTCCTTTATTGATCTGATGATTCCGGTGGTCAAGGGCTGGTCGACCGAAACCGGCATCGAGGTCGCCTCGCTCGGCGTGCAGGTGCACGGCGGCATGGGCTTCATCGAGGAGACCGGCGCGGCACAGCACCTGCGCGACGCGCGCATCACCACCATCTACGAGGGCACCACCGGCATCCAGGCGATGGACCTGATGGGCCGCAAGGTAGCCCGCGAAGGCGGCGCCACCGCGCGCGCGTGGCTCGCCGAGGTGAAGAAGCTCGACGCCGAGCTCGCCCGTGTTCCGCAATTCGAGTCGATCCGGAAGAACCTCGCCACGGGCGTGCAGGCCGTCGCGGACTGCGTGGACTACATCGTCGCCAACGCCGGCAAGGACGTGAAGGGCGTGTTCGCCGGCGCGGTGCCGTTCCTCAAGCTGATGGGCATCGTCGCCGGCGGCTGGCAGCTCGCGAGGGCGGCTTTGGCTTCTGAACGGCTTCTGTCCTCCCGAAAAGGAGAGGAATCCTTTCTAAAAGCCAAGATCATCACCGCCCAATTCTTCGCTGAGCAGGTGCTGGTCCAGGCGCCGGCGCTGCGGGATACCGTGGTGAAAGGCGCGGCCGGAGTAATGGCCCTTTCCGAGGACCAGTTCCTCGCTGCTTAGCTGGCGCGCCGCAGGCCGAAGAAGCGGCGAATCTTCGCGAGCAGGTCCGCCGGCTGTCCCGGAGCGGCTGAACGGGTGCCGGCGAAGGCTTCGCGCGCCTGGTCGAGGTCGCCGCGACGCGATCCGATGATGCGGCTGACCTCCTCGGCGATCTGCGGCCGCGAGAGCAGCAGGCCCTGGAACGAAGACTTGTCAAGGCGGTAGCACTCGACGTCGGTCTTGGCGATCACCGTGGCGTAGCGCGCCTCGCCGGCGAGGAGCCCCATTTCGCCGAAGAATTGCCCCGGATGCAGGACGCCGACGACGCGCGGCGTGCCGCCCGGCGGCTCGTAGAGCACCTCGGCGTCGCCGAAGGCCATGATGTAGAGCCAGTGCGAAGCGTCGCCTTGCTTGGTGACCACGTCGCCGCGGGCGAAGGGCGCGTACTGCAGCCGCTCGGCGATCTCGGCCTTCTCCTCGTCGGAGAGCGCCGCGAACATGTCGACGTTGCGCAGCATCTCGAGGCGCCGGCCGAGCTCGCGGCGCCGCACTGTCTGCGCATGGGCCTCGTCGCGTTGCACCGCGTGCACGGTGCGCTGAGGCTCGGCGACGCGGATGCCGGCGCGCTGCAGCGAGGCGAAGAGGTGGATGCGGACCATCGAATCGGTGAGATGGTCTTCGTTGAGGTTGGTGAGGAAGTAGCGCAGCCGGTAGTTCAGGTTGCCTTCCTCGAAATTCATCAGCACGCAGCTCGCCGCCGGCGCGCGCGCGACGTTCGGGATGGCCACCTCGCGCATGTCGTCCTCGACCGTGACGATGACGCGCGCCGGTGGCACCGACGGGTCCACCATGAACTCGAGGCTGCGGCGCAGCTGCATCGGCGCGCCCTCGCGCCTGCCGAGGAGGGCGACGCGGCCCTTCATCAGCGCGCTGTTCGGGATGACCACCGTCTCCCAGTCGCGCGTCTCGATCAGCGTCGAGCGCCAGCGGATATCGCGCACGCGGCCGACCTGGCCGTCGACCTGGATCCAATCGCCGACCTGTACCGAGTTGTCGAGCTGCAGCACGATGCCGCCGAGCATGTTGCCGAGCGTGTCTTGCGCGGCGAACGCGATCACGGCGGTGAGGACGGCGGAGGTCGCGATGATGCTCGTCAGGTCGACGCCTGCGCCCCGCAGTTGCGACACGCCGTAGCCGAGGTATACCGCGATGATGGTGAGGTCCTCGACGATGCGCGGCGGCGTACGGCCGAGCGCAGGCAGCAGCAGGCGGAATGCGGCGATGCCGAGCAGGCGGATCAGCGCGATGGTAGCCACCACGCGGAATACCATGTCGATCAGCCGCGCCGCGGCCGCGAAGTCCACCGTGTGCACCGCGGTGGCGGCGAGCTGGCCGGCCGCGCCGATCAGGAACAGCCACAAGGTGTTCTGGTAGACCGAGCGCTCGCTCGGGCGCAGGTGCAGCAGCACCGCCGTCAGTCCGAGCGCGAGCAGCGTGAGCCACGGCAGCTCGGAGTGGAGTAGCGCACCGAAGCTCAAAACCTGATCCTTCCGGTAGTCATGCGAAGCGTGAAAAAGTGCTTGCGCTCATCTGTCCTTGTAGTCGGACGCGCGACTGAACGGTAGCGGCCATTCTACAGTTTCCCTCGCAAAACGCTCGCAAGCCGGCCGCGCGCGGGGGACACCGTGAAGGGAACTGTTGCCGGACAGCGACGCGCGGCCTACGGCGCGTTCGCCAGCGCGTAACGGCAATCTGGAACGATCGTGGCTGCGCCGGGCCTAACACCGGTCGCCCGACTTCCCATGGCCACCATCCTCATCGCCGACGACCATCGCGCCAACCGCGAAGCGCTCGGCTCCCTCCTGGAGAGCGCGGGCTACGACGTGCTGAAGGCGGCCGACGGTGCGCAGGCGCTCGCGATGGCGCTCGAGCACCGCCCCGACCTGGTGATCTCCGACGTGCTGATGCCGGCCATGGACGGCTACGGCCTGGCGCGGCGCCTGCGCGCCGACGCGGCGACGGCGACGACGCGCCTGATGTTCTACACCGCCTACTTCGACCGGCGCGAGGCGAAGGACCTCGCGCAGGCGCACGGCGTGGCGCGCGTGCTCGCCAAGCCCTCCGACAACGACGTGATCCTGCGCGAGGTGCGCGAGGCGTTGCAGGACAAGGCGGCCCCGCTCGCCGCGGTAGCGCCCGACCTCGACCGCGACCGGCTGCGCATGATGGTCGACCAGCTGCTCGAGAAGACCGGCGCGCTGGAGGCCGAGCAGCGGCGCGTCGAGCGGCTGAACCGCACCCTGGCGGTGATGAGCGCGGTGAACGCGCTCATCGCGCGGCTGCCCGAACGCCAGGCGCTACTCGAGGAGGCGTGCCGCATCGCGGTGGAGAAGGGCGGCTTCGGCTTCGCCGAGATCAGCCTGCACGACGGCGCGAGCGAGATCCTGGTGTCCCGCGGCGAGGCGGACGGGGTGTTTCCGGCCGAGACCGCGCTGCCGCTGAAGATGGCGGACGAGGAGATCGGCAGCCTGCGTCTGAGCGCGCGCGCGGCCGATTTCTTCGACGAAGAGGAGATGCGGCTGCTGCACGAGCTCGCCGCCGACCTTTCCTTCGCGCTGCACCACCTCGCGCAGAAGGCGCGCTTCGACTATCTCGCCTGCCACGACTCGCTCACCGACCTGCCGAACCGCAGCCTGTTCGCCGACCGCGTCGCGCAGGCCGTCAGCGCGGCGCGCCGCGAGCACCGCTTCGCCGCCGCGGTGTTCCTCGACGTCGAGCGCTTCCGCATGGTGAACGAGACCTTCGGCCGCAACTCCGGCGACGCGCTGCTGCGCGAAGTTTCGCGCCGCCTGCAGGCGGCGGCACGCGAGCAGGACACCGTCGCGCGCGTTGGCGCGGACCACTTCGCCATCGCGGTGGCCGCGTTCGACCACCCGGGCGACGCCACGCACTGGTTCATGGAGCGGCTGGAGCGCGAGTTCGCCCGGCCTATCGTCATCGACGGCGTCGAGCTGCTGGTGACCATGAAAGCCGGCGTCGCGGTGTTTCCGACCGACGGCGAGTCGCCCGAGGCGCTCTGCGCGCACGCCGAGACCGCCCTGCGCAAGTCGAAGGAGACCGGCCAGCGCTACCTGTTCTACGCACCGCACATGAACGCTCAGGTCGCCGAGTCGCTCGCGCTCGAGCACCGGCTGCGGCGCGCGCTGGAGGACGGCAGGCTGGTTCTGCACTACCAGCCGAAGGTGGACGTGCACACCGGCGCGCTGGCCGGCCTCGAGGCGCTGATCCGCTGGCACGACCCCGAGCTCGGCGTCGTGCCGCCCTCGCGCTTCGTCTCGCTGATGGAGGAGACGGGCCTGATCCTCGCCGCCGGGCGCTGGGCGATTCTCAAGGCGGTTGCCGACATCCGCCACTGGCAGCGCCTCGGGCTGCGCGTTCCGCGGACCGCGGTGAACGTGTCGGCGCTGCAGCTGCGGCAGGACGATTTCACCGACTCGGTGCTGCAGGCGGTGGCCGCATTCGGCAACCAGGTGCCTTTGCTCGACCTCGAGATCACCGAGAGCGTGCTCGCCGACGAGGATTGCACGCGCAAGCTCCAGATCCTGCGCCATACCGGCATCGAGGTCGCGGTCGACGACTTCGGCACCGGCTACTGCTCGCTCAGCTATCTCGCCCGGCTGCCGGTCGACACGCTGAAGATCGACCGCAGCTTCGTCGTACGCATGCGCGAGGCGGGCTACCCGCGCAACATCGTGGCCATGATCGTGTCGCTCGCCCACACGCTCGGGCTCAAGGTCGTCGCCGAGGGGGTGGAGGAGGACGAGCAGATGCGCATGCTGCGCGACCTCGGCTGCGACCAGATTCAGGGCTACCTCATCAGCTGGCCGCTGCCCGCCGCCCAGGTGGAGTCGCTGCTGCGCGGCCAGGCGACGATGGGGCATACCGCAGCAGCCTGAGTCGCCCAGAAAGCGACGGTCCGGAAGTTGCTGGGGCAGGGCCATGAAGCAGTGGCTCGCCCTGGTCAAAGAGGCCGTCAACGCCTGGATCAATGATAGTGCGCCGAGCAAGGGAGCCGCACTCGCCTACTACGCGACCTTCTCGATCGCACCGCTGCTCTTCATCGCGATCTCGGTGGCGGGCCTGCTGTTCGGGACCGACGCGGTGCAGGGGGCGGTGTTCGGCCAGCTCGCCGACCTGATGGGGGAAAACGGCGCGCGGGCGGTGCAGGAGATGCTCGGCAACCTGCAACGCCCGAAGCACGGCCTGATCGGCGCCGGGGTCGGCATAGCACTGCTTCTGCTGGGCGCCTCGACCGTCTTCGGCCAGCTGCAATCGGCGCTCGACTCTATCTGGCAGGTGCCGATTCCGCCGAAGGCGAGCGGCGTCTGGGATTTCCTCCGCGCGCGCCTGCTGCCCATCGGCATGGTGTTCGGCATGGCTTTCCTGGTCATCGTGTCGCTGCTTTTCACCACCGCCATCGCTGCGCTCGGCAAATGGTGGGGGCCGCTCTTCAGCGAGGGCGTCGCGCACGTCCTCGACCTGAGCCTGAGCTTCGCGCTCCTCGTCGTCGGTTTTGCACTCATCTACCGCTACGTGCCGCGCGCGACGATCAAGTGGCGCGATGTGTGGGTCGGCGCGGCCGTGACCGCCGCCCTCTTCACCATCGGCAAGTGGGCGATCGGCCTATACCTGGGTAAGAGCACGGTGGCGTCGAGCTTCGGCGCATTCGCCTCGCTGGTCATCGTGATGGTGTGGGTCTACTACTCGGCGCAGATCTTCCTCCTGGGCGCCGAGTTCACCTGGGTCTACGCCCGCAACTACGGCTCGCGCAGAGGCGTCGCCCCGGACGTGGAGGAGATTCCGGTCACATCGGCCGCGAATGAGCCCCTGATCGGGCCTTTTTATCCGGGATCGAAGAAGCTTCAACGTCCGAACCCGGGCGCTATCGCCGCGGCGTTGATCGGCGGGATCGCCCTGCGCCTGATCGTGGCGCGGACGCCGTGGCGCCGGAAGCGGCGCTACATGTTCGAGTAGTTCGGCCCGCCGCCGCCTTCGGGCGCGACCCAGACGATGTTCTGCGCCGGGTCCTTGATGTCGCAAGTCTTGCAGTGCACGCAGTTCTGCGCGTTGATCTGCAGCCTCGGACTGGTCTCGAGGTCGACGAACTCGTAGACGCCGGCGGGGCAGTAGCGGCTCTCGGGGCCCCCATACTGTTCCAGGTTTATTTTGACCGGAACGGAAGCATCCTTGAGCGTGAGGTGCGGCGGCTGGTCCTCGCCGTGATTGGTGTTGGAGAAGGAAAGGTCGGTGAGGCGGTCGAACGTCAGCTTGCCGTCGGGCTTGGGATATTGGATCGGTTGCGCCGCAGTCTTCTTCAGCAGGGTCTCGTTGTCCGCGTGACCGTGGTGCAGCGTCCACGGTGCCCTTCCTCGAAAGAGGACTTGGTCCAAGCCCACCATTAAGGAACCCAACAACAAGCCTTTCGACATCCACGGTTTGAAGTTGCGGGCCTTGTGGAGCTCGTCGTAGAGCCAGCTCGAGCGGAAGGCTGCCGGATACGCCGAGAGCTCGTCAGCGGAGCGGCCCGCCTTGAGCGCATCGACCGCCGCCTCGGCGGCCATCATGCCGGACTTGATCGCGGCGTGACTGCCCTTGATCCGGGAGGCGTTCAGGAAACCCGCCTCGTCTCCTATTAGAGCGCCGCCGCCGAACACCAATCCAGGCAGGGACTGCAGCCCTCCAGCCGCTATCGCTCTTGCGCCGTAAGAAATACGTTTTCCGCCTTCAAAGAACCCTCTTATGGAAGGGTGCGTCTTGAAGCGCTGGAACTCCTCGAAGGGGGAAAGGTAGGGATTCTCGTAGGCGAGGCCGACGACGAAGCCGACGGCGACGAGGTTGTTCTCCTGGTGGTAAAGGAACGAGCCGCCGTACGTGTCGCTCGCGAGCGGCCAGCCGGCGGTGTGGATGACGAGGCCGGGCTTGTGCTTCTCTGGCTTGACCTCCCACAGCTCCTTGATGCCGATGCCGTATACCTGGGGATCGGCGCCGCCGCGCAGGCCGAGCTTCGCCTCGAGCTGGCGGCCGAGCTGGCCGCGGCAGCCTTCGGCGAAGAAGGTGTACTTGCCGTGCAACTCCATGCCGGGCTGGTACGCGGTGGTCTTCTCGCCCTTCTTGCCGATCCCCATGTCGCCAGTGGCGACGCCCTTGACCTTGTTTCCCTCGTAGAGGACTTCGGTGGCGGCGAAGCCGGGAAAGATCTCGACCCCGAGCGCCTCGGCTTGCTGGCCCAGCCAGCGCACGAGATTGCCCAGGCTTCCCACATACATCCCGTGGTTTTTGAAACACCCTGGAAGAAGCGCGGCCGGGACCTGGAGGGAACCCGTTTCGTTGAGGAAGAGAAAGCGGTCCTCCGATACCGGAGTGTTCAGCGGAGCGCCCTTGGCTTTCCAATCCGGAATCAGCTCGGAAAGGGCGCGCGGATCCATCACCGCGCCCGAGAGAATATGCGCGCCGACCTCGGAGCCTTTCTCGAGGACGCAGACCGAGGTCTCGGCGGAGAGCTGCTTGATGCGGATCGCCGCGGCGAGGCCCGCGGGGCCCGCGCCGACGACGACGACGTCGTATTGCATCGATTCGCGAGCCATCGAGGAATTATAATCGCCTTGAAATGGCTGAAAAAAAGCTGGTCCATGTCGAGCGCATTCCGATCCGCTGGGGCGACATGGACGCGATGGGGCACGTCAATAACACCGTCTACTTCCGCTACATGGAGCAGGCGCGCATCTCGTGGTTCGACGCCCTGGTGCCCGCGGATGAAGCGTGGAAGAACACCGGCATCGTGATCGCCAACGCTTCGTGCAACTTCAAGCGCGCGCTGAACTATCCGGGCACCGTGGAGGTCCGCATAACGATCGACCCGCCCGGCGGCTCGAGCGTGCCGACGTTCTACGAGCTGATGATGGACGACATGCTCTACGCCGACGGCGCCGCGGTGGTGGTGTTCATCGACATGAAGAGCCAGAAGCCGGTGCGCATCCCGGAAGGAATCCGCTCATTGCTCCAATAGGTGCTGCAGTAGAGCCTCTCTGGACTCCCTCGCCGGAGCGCGCGGCGCGCACCGAGCTCGCCCGCTTCATGAGGCTAGCCGGCAAGGCGAGCTTCGCCGAGCTGCACCGCTGGTCGGTCGAGTCGGCGGCGGACTTCTGGGAGCTGATGTGGCGCTTCGGCCAGGTGCGCGGCGAGCCCGGCCTGCGCCGCCTCATCAACCCGGAGCGCATGCCCGGCGCCAAGTGGTTCCCCGAGGGCCGCCTCAACTTTGCCGAGAACCTCCTACGCAGCCGCGACGCCACGCTCGCCATCAGCTTCTGGGGCGAGGATAAGGTGAAGCGGCAGCTCTCGCGGCGCCAGCTCTACGACCTCGTCTCGCGGCTCGCCCAGGCGCTCAGGGCAGAAGGCGTGGGGAAGGGCGATCGCGTCGCCGGGTACCTGCCGAACCTGCCGGAAGCCGCCGCCGCGATGCTCGCGACCGCCAGCATCGGCGCGGTGTGGTCGAGCTGCTCCCCGGACTTCGGCGTGCAGGGTGTGCTCGACCGCTTCGGCCAGATCGAGCCGAAGGTGCTGTTCGTCGCCGACCGCTACCTATATGGTGGCAAGCTTTTCGAGCTCGCCCCGAAGAACGCCGAGATCCTGGCGCGCCTGCCCACCGTGAAGAAGTGCGTGCAGGCGTCGTATGACGGCGGCTTTGGCAGCTTCCTCGAGCCTTTCGCCGCGGGCGACATCGCCTTCGAGCGCTGCGAGTTCAACCATCCGCTCTACATCCTCTACTCGTCGGGCACCACCGGGGTGCCGAAGTGCATCGTGCACGGCGCCGGCGGCACGCTGCTGCAGCACCTCAAGGAGCACCGGCTGCACAGCGACGTCAAGCCGGGCGACAAGGTCTTTTACTTCACCACCCTCGGCTGGATGATGTGGAACTGGCTGATGAGCGCGCTGGCGAGCGAGGCGGCGCTGATCCTCTACGACGGCTCGCCGTTCGTCGCGCGCGGCAAGATCCTCTTCGACCTGGCGCAGGCCGAGGGCGTGACGCACTTCGGCACCTCGGCGAAGTACATCGACGCGATCGCCAAAACGGGAGTCAGGCCGCGCGAGACGCACAACCTGGGCGCGCTGCGCGCGGTGCTCTCGACCGGCTCGCCGCTGGCCCCGGAGGGTTTTGACTATGTCTATCGAGATCTGAAAGCCGACGTCTGCCTGTCGTCTATCTCCGGCGGCACCGACATCGTCTCCTGTTTCGTGCTGGGTAATCCCATAGGGCCGGTCTGGCGCGGCGAGATCCAGGCCAAGGGCCTCGGGCTGGCGATCGACGTGTTCGACGAAAACGGCCATGCCACGAAGGAGAAGGGCGAGCTCGTCTGCACCAAGCCTTTCCCGGCGATGCCGCTCGGCTTCTGGAACGACCCCGACGCCAGCCGCTACCGCGCGGCCTATTTCGAGAAATTCCCCAACGTGTGGCGCCACGGCGACTGGTGCGAGGTCACCGAGCACGGCGGCATGATCATCTACGGCCGCTCCGACGCGGTGCTCAACCCGGGCGGCGTGCGCATCGGCACGGCGGAGATCTACCGCCAGGTCGAGCAGCTCGACGAGGTGGTCGAGTCGCTGGTCATCGGCCAGGACTGGGAGGGCGACGTGCGCGTGGTGCTGTTCGTCAAGCTCCGCGAAGGCGCGGCGCTCGGCGATGACTTGGCCAATAGAATAAAAAGGCGCATCCGCGACAACACCACCAGCCGCCACGTCCCGGCCAAGATCCTGCAGGTGGCCGACATCCCGCGCACCAAGAGCGGCAAGATCGTCGAGCTGGCGGTGCGCGACGTCGTGCACGGGCGCCAGCCGAAAAACCTCGAGGCGCTCGCCAATCCGGAGGCGCTGGAGTTTTTCCGCGACCGGTCCGAACTTGCGGTGGCCTGATTTCGTGTAAACTCCTCTATCCCTACACGCGCTGGGTAGATGGCTAAATATGTCTTTGTAACAGGCGGTGTAGTTTCCTCATTGGGGAAAGGCATCGCCGCCGCTTCCCTCGCCGCGATCCTCGAGTCGCGCGGCATCCGCGTCACCAACATCAAGCTGGACCCTTACATCAACGTCGATCCCGGGACGATGTCGCCATTCCAGCACGGCGAGGTGTTCGTCACCGAGGACGGCGCCGAGACCGACCTCGACCTCGGGCACTACGAGCGCTTCTCCAGCGCGAAGATGCGGCGCTGGAACAACTTCACCACCGGCCAGATCTACGAGTCGGTGATCAAGAAGGAGCGCAAGGGCGACTACCTGGGCGGCACCGTCCAGGTCATCCCGCACATCACCGACGAGATCAAGGCGTACATCAAGCGCGGCGCAGGCGATGCCGAGGTGGCGATCGTAGAGGTTGGCGGCACCGTGGGCGACATCGAGTCGCTGCCGTTTCTCGAGGCGATCCGGCAGATGGGCCTGGACATGGGCCGCGACAACGTCTGCTATCTGCACCTCACGCTGGTGCCCTATATCGCCTCGGCCGGTGAGATCAAGACCAAGCCTACCCAGCACTCGGTGAAGGAGCTGCGCCAGATCGGCATCCAGTGCGACGCGCTGCTGTGCCGCACCGACCGCCCTCTGCCTGAAGATGAGCGCCGCAAGATCGCTCTGTTTTGCAACGTGCAGAAAGAAGCGGTGATCTCCGCCTGGGACGTAGACCACATCTACAAGATCCCGATGATGCTGCACCAGCAGATGCTCGACGAGATCGTCTGCCACAAGCTGCACATCCTCGCGCGCGCGGCCGACCTGGCGGCCTGGACCAAGCTGGTCTACGCGCTCGAGCATCCGGAGCACGAGGTCGACATCGCGTTCGTGGGAAAGTACGTCGACCTGCAGGATTCCTATAAGTCGCTCAACGAGGCGCTCAAGCACGCCGGTATCCACACGCACACCAAGATCAACATCCACTACCTCGACTCAGAGGAGATCGAGAAGAACGGGGTAGGGGCGCTCGACAAGATGGACGCGATTCTGGTGCCGGGCGGCTTCGGCAAGCGCGGCACTGAAGGGAAAATGCGCGCCATCCGCTATGCGCGCGAGAACGGCATCCCGTACCTGGGCATCTGCCTCGGCATGCAGCTCGCCACCATCGAGTTCGCGCGCAACGTCTGCGGCCTGGCGGGCGCCAATAGCACGGAGTTCGAGCGCGACACGCCGCACCCGGTGGTCGCGCTGATCACCGAGTGGCTCGACCGCACCGGCCAGATCGAGCAGCGCAACGAAGCCTCCGACCTGGGCGGCACCATGCGCCTCGGCGCGCAGAAATGCCCGGTGGAGAAGGACACACTGGCGTTCTCGGTCTACGGGCCTGAAGTCAACGAGCGGCACCGGCACCGCTATGAGGTGAACAACGTCTATCTCCCGCAGCTCGAGGCCAAGGGCTACAAGGTCTCCGCGCATACCCCGACCGAGAACCTGCCCGAGATGATGGAGCTGACGGGCCATCCGTTCTTCATCGGCGTGCAGTTCCACCCCGAGTTCACCTCGACGCCGCGCGCCGGCCATCCGCTGTTCACGGCCTTCGTCGCCGCTGCGCTGAAGTACCGCGCGACTGTCAAACGCCCCGGCGGCACACTGTCGGTCGTAGCGGCCTAATTTCCCAAATGAAACTCTGCGGGTTCGACGTCGGCCTCGACCGGCCGCTATTTCTCATTGCCGGGCCCGATACGCTGGAAAGCGAGCAGCTCTGCCTCGACGTCGCCGGCAAGCTGAAGGAGGCGACGAAGAAGCTCGGCATGCCCTATATCTTCAAGGGCTCCTTCGACAAGGCCAACCGCACCTCCGGCAAGAGCTATCGGGGACCCGGCATGGAGCAGGGTTTGAAAATATTGAGTTCTATTAAAAAGACCGGCGTACCCGTCCTGACCGATGTCCACGAGGATACCCCGCTGAACGAAGTCGCCGCCGTGGTGGACGTGATCCAGACGCCGGCCTTTCTCTGCCGCCAGACCAACTTCATCCGCAACGCGGCGTCGCAGGGCAAGCCGGTAAACATCAAGAAGGGCCAGTTCCTCTCGCCCTGGGAAATGAAGCAGGTGGTCGAGAAGGCCGCCAGTACCGGTAACAAACAGATACTGGTCTGCGAGCGCGGCTTCAGCTTCGGCTACAACAACCTGGTGGTGGACATGCGGGGCCTGGCGATCATGCGTGGCACGGGCTGCCCGGTGGTGTTCGACGCGACGCACTCGGTGCAGCTGCCGGGCGGGCAGGGCACCGCCTCGGGCGGAGCGCGCGAGCACATCCCGGTGCTGGCGCGCGCCGCGGTCGGCGCCGGAGTCAGCGGCGTGTTCATGGAGACGCACCCCGATCCCGACAACGCGCTGTGCGACGGTCCGAACTCGTTCCCGCTGCATCTGATGCCCGAGCTGCTGGAGACGCTTGCCGAGCTGGATCGAACCACCAAGAAAAAAGACTTTATCGAGGACAAAGTGAAATGAGCTCCATAGTGGACGTGGTGGCAAGGGAGATCCTCGATTCGCGCGGCAACCCGACCGTCGAGGCGGACGTGCTGCTCGAGTCCGGCGTCATGGGCCGCGCCGCGGTCCCTTCGGGCGCTTCGACCGGGAGCCGCGAGGCGCTTGAGCTGCGCGACGGCGACAAGCGCCGCTACGGCGGCAAGGGCGTGCTGAAGGCGGTGGAGGCGGTCAACACCGAGATCTCGGAGGCGATCGTCGGCCTCGACGCCAGCGAGCAGGCCTTCATCGACAAGACGCTCGTCGACCTCGACGGGACGGACAACAAGGGCCGCCTCGGCGCCAACGCGCTGCTCGCGGTCTCGATGGCCACCGCCAAGGCCGCGGCCGAGGAGTCGGGACTACCGCTCTATCGCTACTTCGGCGGCTCGGGCGCGATGAAGATGCCGGTGCCGATGATGAACGTCATCAACGGCGGTGCGCACGCGAACAACAACCTCGACATGCAGGAGATGATGATCGTCCCGCTGGGGCCGCAGTCGTTCCGCGAGGCGCTGCGCTGCGGGGCAGAGGTATTTCACAAGCTCAGATCCCTCATCGATGCCAAAGGCCTGTCGACGTCGGTCGGCGACGAGGGCGGTTTTGCTCCCGACCTTCCCAGCCACGCCGCGGCGATCGAGCTGCTGCTGCAGGCGATCGAGAGCGCCGGCTACAAGCCGGCGCAGGACGTGGCGATCGCGCTCGACTGCGCAGCCTCGGAGTTCTTCAAGGACGGTCGCTACCTGCTCGACTCGGAAAAGAAGAACCTGGATGCGGGCCAGTTCTGCGACTACCTCGCCGACCTGGCCGGCCGCTTCCCGATCGTCTCCATCGAGGATGGCATGGCCGAGAACGACTGGGACGGCTGGAAGCTGCTGACCGCCAAGCTCGGTGGCAAGGTGCAGCTCGTCGGCGACGACGTGTTCGTCACCAACGTGAAGCTCCTGCGTGAGGGGATCAAGCAGAAAGTCGCCAACGCGATTCTCATCAAGGTGAACCAGATCGGCACGCTCACCGAGACCTTCGCCGCGGTCGAGCTCGCCAAGCGGGCCGGCTACGGCACGGTGATCTCGCACCGCTCGGGCGAGACCGAGGACACCACCATCGCCGACATCGCGGTCGGCAGCAACGCACTGCAGCTCAAGACTGGCTCGCTCTCGCGCTCCGACCGCGTGGCGAAGTACAACCAGCTCCTGCGCATCGAGGAAGACCTCGGCGACTCCGTCTCCTATATCGGCCGGGAGGCCTACGCGTTGCTCAGATGAAGATCCTCGCCGGCATCCTGAGCGCGCTCATCGTCCTCATCCAGTACCCGCTGTGGCTGGGGAAGGGCGGTTGGATGCGCGCCTGGCAGGTCGAGCAGGAGCTGCAGAAGCAGGCCGTCGCCAACGACCGGCTGGTCGCGCGCAACGCCGGCTTCGCCGCCGAGGTCACCGACCTGAAGACCGGCACCGAGGCGATCGAGGAGCGCGCGCGCTCCGAGCTCGGCATGGTGCGCGGCGACGAAACCTTCTTCCAGTACGCTGACCCGACCCGCAAGTAGGAGCAGCCTGCTCGCCGCCTGCCTCGCCGCGGCCGGCTGCGCTACGACGAGCGCCGATGTCACCGGGCCCGGCGCCGGCGTGCTCCTCTGCACGCCGCAGGATCGCTCGCCGGTGCTGGTACTGTGGAGCGCCAAATGGCGTCCCGACCAAAAGGACGTCGCCGAGCGCGAGACGGCCGCGTGGCAGGGTATCCAGCAGTTCTTCGTCCGCTCCAGCTGCCGGACCGAAATCCGCAGCGCCGACACGACTCCCTCCGACACGCGCGGCTTCGGCAAGGTTGTGGCCATCACCGTGCGTGAGCTCGGGCCGGTGCTGCGCATCGGCCTGCCGGTGCCGGTCGAAGGCGGCACGGAAGTGGTGTTCGAGTCGAAAGTGACCGACGGGCGCAGCGGCCGGACCCTCGCCGAGCTGCGCACGCACTGGCAGAACGGCGGAGCGTTCGTCGTCAAGGGCACCCGGACGCTCGTCGAGGATATGACCTCGGCGCTAACAGCGACTTTCTATTAGGAGGGCTTATGCGCGGACTTCTGGCGGCACTGCTGCTCTTGGTTGTCGGGTGCGCACAGGTGGCGCCAGGATCGAGCGACCTGGCCGGCACTTCGTGGCGGCTCGTGAAGTTCCAGGGCGGCGACGGCAAGACGGAATTCCCCGTCGACCGCTCGCAGTACACCTTCGCCTTCAACACCGACGGCTCTTTCACTGCCCGCATCGACTGCAACCGCGGCCGCGGCTCGTGGAAGTCGAGCGGGCCAGGCCAGCTAGAGCTCGGGCCGATGGCGATGACGCGCGCGCTGTGCGCGCCGGGCTCGATGCACGACAATGTCGTCAGGCAAATGCCCAACATCCGCTCGTACGTGATCAGGGACCGACATCTCTTCATTTCGCTGATGGCCGACGGTGGCACCTATGAGCTCGAGCCGTTGAAATGAGACAGGCGCTCGGCCTGGTGCTCCTTGCCCCGCTGCTCGCGGCGGCCCAGTCGATGGAGCCGCGCGCGTACTCCAACCTGCCGGTGGGCCTGAATTTCCTGCTCGTCGGCTACACCTATTCCTGGGGCGACGTCGGCTTCGATGCCTCGTCGCCGCTGCAGGACGGCCATTCGCGCGTGCACGCCGTGCCGGTCGGCTACGTGCGCTCGCTCGACGTGTTCGGCAACGCGGGCAGCCTTGCCGTCGTGCTGCCGCTCGTGGACATGACCGCCACGGCGTCGCTCAACGGAACGAGCGAGGCGCGGCGCGAAGTGAGCGGTCTGGGCGATCCCGCGCTGCGGCTGGCGGTGAATTTTTTCGGCGCGCCGGCTCTGAGCGCAGCCGAGTTCGCGGCCTACCGCCAGGACCTGATCCTGGGCGCGAGCCTCACCGTCACGGCCCCGCTCGGACAGTACGACCCTGAACGGTTGGTGAACATCGGGACCAACCGCTGGTCGCTGAAGCCCGAGCTCGGCCTGTCGAAGGGCCTCGGCCCCTGGACGGTCGAGCTCGCCGGCGGCGTCACCTGGTTCACCCGCAACGACGAGTACTTCGGCGGCAACACGCGCAGCCAGGACCCGGTCGATTCGGTGCAGGCGCATGTCACGCGGCAGTTCGGCCGCGGCATGTGGGGGGCGCTCAGCACTACGTACTACGCAGGCGGGCGCACTACGCTCAACGGCACCCAGGGCAACGATCAGCTCGCGGGAAACCGCGTGGCGGCGACCTTTTCATTCCCCGTCGACCGGCGGAACTCGATCAAGCTCTCGGCAAGCAGCGGCCTGTATGCCCGCACCGGCTCCGAGTTCGAGACTGTCGGCGTGATCTGGCAGCACGTCTGGGGCGGAGGGCTGTAGAGATCGTTCTCCCGGCCTAGTCGGCGACGTCGGGCTCGACGAAGAGCCACTGGATTTCGGGAAACTCGGCGCGCGTCGCCGCCTCGGCGAGGTTGATCGCGGCGACGAGCTCATCGGCGGTGCTCGCGTCGATCTTGACCTTCACGGCGACCATCAGCGACGCGCCGAGCTGAAGCGTCAACAGGCGGAAGACCTTCTCGACGCGGGGCTGGCCGAGCAGGAAGGCGCGCAAACGAGCCTCGGTCTCGGCATCCGCGCTTTGGCCGATGAGCAGCGCGCGGATCTGGTTGCCGAGCAGGACCGCGACGACGACCAGGACCGCGCCGATCGACATGGAGCCGAGCGCGTCCCACATCGGATTGCCGGTGTAGATGGTCAGCAGCACCGCCTTCAGGGCGACCACCAGGCCGAGCAGGGCGGCCAGGTCCTCGCCCAGGATCACGACCAGCTCGCTCTGCCGGCTCTCTTGGAACCAGCGCCACAATGTCTTGCTGCCTTGAACCTTGCCGATCTCGTGCAGGCATGCCCGCAGGGAAACAGTCTCGGCAACGAGTGCGAAGACCAGGATCCCGACCGCGACCCACGCATGCTGCAGCGGTTGCGGCTCGGCGAGCTTGTGCCAGCCTTCATAGAGCGAGAACAGGCCGCCCAGCGAAAAGAGCACGACGGCGACCAGGAACGACCAGAAATACACCGCCTTGCCCCAGCCGAGCGGATGCTCCGGCGAAGGCGCGCGCCTGGCCTGCCGCATGCCGAGGAGCAGCAGAAGCTGGTTGCCGCTGTCCGCATAGGAGTGGATCGCTTCCGCCAGCATTGCGCTCGACCCGGTGAACACCGCTGCCCCCGTTTTCGCGGCAGCAATGGCGAGGTTTGCGCCGAGCGCGTAGAGGACCGTGCGGAGGGAATCGGCCTGCATGGGCCTATACTAGTTGAATGAGATTTCTCGCGATCGCCGCTGCATTGGGGACCGCTCTGCTGGCGGGCGGCTGTGCGTCGGATTCGTCCGCGGGCAAGGGCGCGGCGCAGGGCGCATCCGTCGGCATGGTCGGCGGCGCCGTCGCCGGCGCGGTCGGCAGCCTGCTCTGGGGCGGCAACCCGGTCGAGGGCGCGGTGAAGAGCGGCATCACCGGCGCCGCCGCCGGCGCGGCCGTCGGCGGCATGTCCGGCGCGCAGCGCGACCGGGCGGCGAAAGAGAAAAGCGCCGCCAAGCCACCCGCCAACGACTTCGATACGAACCAGGCCGAGTTGCGGAAGCGCATAGGCGATCGCAACTATTCGACCGCAGTGCTGCTCACCCAGTGCCGCCACAAGGAGGCCATCGCGTCGACGCAGGAGACGCTTGCGTCGAGCAAGAATCAGCAGGAGCGCCAGTACGCCTGGCTGATTCAGAGCGTCGCGGCCGAAGAGTCGGGCGACAAGCAGCTCGCGTCCTCCATCTACCCGAAGATCGAGCAGGAAGACTCCAGCCGTGGCAGCGTCGACAAGCTGCGCGCCGATGCGCTGGAGGGCGTCATCAAGGTGCAGAACGCGCGCCGGCAGCACGGCCTGCCGCCGACCTGCGGCTAGAGGTCACCATGAAAATCTCCAAGGACCAGCTCCAGCAGTTCGACAGGGACGGCTATCTGTTTTTTCCTTCTTTATTTTCCAAAGAAGAAATTCGTGTGCTGACCGACGAGGTGCCCTCTCTCTACGCACAGCGGCGTCCGGAGAACGTGCGCGAGAAGACCGGCGACGTGGTGCGCACCAATTTTGCGGCGCACCTGTACAGCTATCCCTTCGCCAAGCTCGCCCGCCACCCGCGCATGGTCGAGCCGATCAAGACGCTGTTCGGCGAGGACGTGTACATGCACCAGTTCAAGATCAACGGCAAGCAGGCCTTCGACGGCGACGTCTGGCAGTGGCACCAGGACTACGGCACCTGGCTGAACGACGACCAGATGCCAGAGGCGCGCGCCATGAACGTGGCGATCTTCCTGGACGAGGTGAACGAGTTCAACGGCCCGCTGATGTTCATCCCGGGCAGCCACAAGCAGGGCGTGCTCGATGCGTCGCACGACACGAGCACGACCAGCTATCCGCTGTGGACGATCAACCATGACGTCATCAGCCAACTCGTCGCCAAAGGCGGCATCGTCGCGCCAAAGGGCCCGGCGGGCTCCATGATCCTGTTCCACGGCTGCCTAGTGCACGCCTCGACGTCGAACCTGTCGCCCTGGAACCGCGTGAGCGTCTACCTGTCGCTGTGCGCGGTATCGAACCACATCCGCCGCTTCAAGCGCCCCGGCTACATCGCGCACCGCGACTTCGCGCCGATCAAGACACTGCCCGACGATTGCCTGCTGAAGCACTACGACGTTCCATTGCCTTGGAAAGATGGGACGCCAGCCGATGAGCTTGCGGGCAATCTCAAAGCCGCATGAATCTGTATTCCAAATTAAGAGAAAGAGAAGCGAATCCCCTTCGGATCGGCCTGATCGGCGCCGGCAAGTTCGCCGCGATGTACCTCGCGCAGGTGCCGAAGACGCCGGGGGTAAAGCTGGTGGCCATCGCCGATCTCTCGCCCGCCAACGCGCGCGAGAACCTGAAGCGGGTGGGCTGGGATGCGGCGAGCATTCCGCTCATCACGGAGGATTGGCAGAAGCTGGTCTCCAACCCCCAGATCGACATCGTCATCGAGGCGACCGGCAACCCGATGGCGGCGGTCGAGCACATTCTCGGCGCGTTCAAGCACGGCAAGCACGTGGTCAACGTTACGGTTGAAGCCGACGCGTTCTGCGGGCCGCTGCTCGCGCAAAAGGCCAAGGAGGCGGGCGTCGTCTACAGCCTCGCCTACGGCGACCAGCCGGCGCTGATCTGCGACCTCGTAGA
The DNA here is from genome assembly GCA_036496555.1 of Burkholderiales bacterium. Taxonomy (GTDB): domain Bacteria; phylum Pseudomonadota; class Gammaproteobacteria; order Burkholderiales; family SG8-39; genus SCGC-AG-212-J23. Next base: position 52,802 of record DASXKY010000108.1, read on the forward strand.
CTGGGCGCGCGCGGCGGGCTTTCCGGTGGTGGCGGCGGGACGCGGCCACAAATGGCTGCCGCACTTCGCGCAGTCCACGCCGGAAACGGTGTGGGACTACTACGGCTTGACGCCCGAGCAGGCGAAGGTCGGCGGGCTCAATCCGAAGATGTTCAACTCGTTCCTCGACGGCTCCAAGCCGGCGATCGAGACCAGCGCGGTGTGCAACGCGACGGGGCTTACGCCCGCGCCGGAAGGGTTGCTCTATCCGGCAGGCGCGGTCGACGAGATCCCGGCGCTGATGCGGCCGAAGAGCGAAGGCGGCGTGCTGCATCACAAGGGCCAGGTCGAAGTCATCTCTTCGCTGAAGAGGGACGGAACGGTCATTCCGTACGACATCCGCTTCGGCGTGTTCGTCGTCTTCGAAGCCGATACCGACTACATCAAGCGCTGCTTCGAGGAGTACGGCGTGAAGACCGATCCGTCGGGACGGTACGCCTGCCTCTACAAGCGCTGGCACCTGATTGGTCTGGAACTCGGTATCTCCGTGGCTTCGGTGGGCTTGCGCGGCGAGCCGACCGGGTGCGCGACTGGCTGGCGCGCCGACGCCGTGGCGACCGCCAAGAAAGATCTCAGGGCCGGGGAAATCCTCGACGGCGAAGGCGGCTACACAGTCGTCGGCCGCCTGACACCTTCAGATGTTTCTCTCAAAGAAAATCTTCTGCCCCTCGGGTTGGCGCATGGCTGGAAGATGCTCAACCCGGTGAAGGCCGGGCAGCCGCTCAGGTGGAGCGACGTCGCTTTCGACGCGAACTCGACCGCCGTGCGGGTGCGGCGCGAGATGGAGTCCGCAGCTTCTCGAGAAAGCGGTACATCTCGGTATGATCCGCGCCCGGTGGCAGGCGGCGCAGCGCCTCGCGCCATAGCTTAGAGGTCTGCTTCAGGTACGGCGCGGGAACGCGCATCGCGCCGGCGATGCCTTCCGCGATGCCGACGTCCTTCGTCATCAGCGCGGCCGAGAAGCCGGAAGCGAACGCGTTGGTGAACACCTGTTGCGGCAGCTTGCGCTGCGTGGTGCTGTTGTAGCCGGTGGAGTTGTTGATGACGTCCACCATCAGCGCCGGATCGAGGCCGAAGGCCTTGCCGACCAGCACCGCCTCGAACGCGGCGACGGTGCCCGCGGCGCCGATGTAGTTGTTGAGCGCCTTGAGCGCGTGCCCCGCGCCGAGCGGGCCGCAGTGGTAGATGCGGTTGCCCATCTTTTCGAGCACCGGCCGCACGTGCTGCAGGATCGCCTTGTCACCGCCGACCATGATCGCAAGCGTCGCGTCCTTCGCGCCGCCCTTGGCACCCGACACGGGCGCGTCGAGCAGCAGCACCTGCTTCTTCCGCAGATCCTTCTCCAGCTCGCGCGTCGCCACGGGGTTCGACGAGCTCATGTCGATCACGATGGCGCCGGGCTCGAGGCCGGGCAGGGCGGCGAGCACTGCCTTGCGCACGGCCGCGCCGTCCGGGAGCATGGTGATCAGGATGCCGGCGCCGTCGGCGGCTTCCTTCGCCGACTTGCAGCTGCCGCTGCCGTTGAGATCGTAGGAGCGGACCGTGTAGCCGCCCGCGGCCAGGTTGGCCGACATCAGGCGGCCCATCACCCCGAGTCCGATGAACGCGACGGTGGCCACTTGCAGCTCTTTACTTGACCTCGGCGAAGACCTCTTTGGCGCAGCGGAACGCGACGACCGCCGCCGGCACGCCGCAGTAAATCGCGACCTGCAGGAACACTTCCTTGATCTCGTCCTTGGTGAGGCCGTTGTTGAGCGAGCCGCGGATGTGGAGCTTCAGCTCGTGTTCCTTGCCGAGCGCGCAAAGCATGCCGAGGTTGAGGATCGAGCGCGTCTTGCGCGGCAGCCCCGGCCGGTTCCAGATGTCGTTCCAGCAGTAGGTGTTGAGCAGCTCGACGAATTCCTGGCTGAACTCGTCGACGCCGGCCATCGCCTTGTCGACGTAGGTCGCGCCGAGCACCTCGCGGCGCGTCTTCAGGCCCGAATCGAAACGCTGCTTGTGATCTCGCTTGTCCATGGGTCTTCCGCTCCTGTCGAGGAGTCCGACTATACAATAGGGCATGGACGTGAAATCCCTGCATCACGTCGCCTACCGCTGCAAGGATGCGAAACAGACCGCCGAGTTCTACACCCGGGCGCTCGGTCTCGAGTACGCCATGGCGATCTCGGAAGACCACGTGCCGAGCACCGGCGAGGCGCATCCCTACATGCACATCTTCTTCCGCATGGACGATGGCAGCTGCGTCGCTTTCTTCGAGCTGCCAGAGTCCCCGCCGATGGGCCGCGATGAGAAGACGCCGCTGTGGGTGCAGCACCTCGCGCTGCGCGTGCCGGACATGGCGACCCTGCTGAAGCGCAAGGCGCACCTCGAGTCGATGGGCATCGAGGTGCTCGGCCCGGTCGACCACGCCGTTTGCCAGTCGATTTACTTCTTCGATCCCAACGGCCACCGGCTCGAGCTCGCCGTCGATACGACCACGCCGGAGATGAGGAAGCAGCTGTCTTCAGTCAGCCAGGCGATGCTCGACGAGTGGACGAAGACGAAGAAGGCCCCGCACCACGCAGACTGGCTCCACAAGAAGTGAGCTTCGAGATATCACCCGAATGGGTGCATATCCAGTATCCGGAAAGCGCCAAATTCACCGAGGTCTACGGCTTCGCCGGCTCGCAGGGGATGGTGAACTGCGAAGGCATCCGCTTTATCCCGAAGGGCAAGCCTTCGAAGACGCTGGCGGTGTTCATGCACCCGGCGACGACGCTGCAGCTGATGCCGATGCCGCGCGCGCTGGCCCAGGCGGGCGTGCACGTCCTCTGCGCCGGCTCGCGCTTCGCCAAGAACGACACGCCGCTGATCATGGAGAAAGTGGTGCTCGATCTCGGCGCATACCTCCAGCACGCCAAGGAGAAATGGGGCTACGAGAAGATCCTGCTCTGCGGCTGGTCGGGCGGCGGCTCGCTCTGCCTCTTCTACCAGTCGCAGGCGGAAAAGCTTTCGGTCGAGCAAACGCCCGCGGGGGAGCCGATCGACCTGTCGGGACT
>DASXKY010000109.1:0-44453 GCA_036496555.1 Burkholderiales bacterium
CGACGCGGGCATCGTGCGCGCGGAGATCCGCGATTTTCCCCTGCAGGCGGTATTCGACCGCGTCGAGCGCGATTGCGCGTCGCAGGCGGAGGGCAAGGGCCTGCGGCTGCGGCTCGCGCCGACGCGCGCGATCGTGCGCAGCGACCCGACGCTGGTGGAGCGCATCGTGCGCAACCTGGCGACGAACGCGATTCGCTACACGAAGCGCGGCGGCGTGGTCGTCGGCTGCCGCCGCGCCGGCGCCGGCCGGCTGCGCGTGGCCGTGCACGACAGCGGCATCGGCATCGCGCGCGAGCACCTGCCCGAGATCTTCAAGGAGTACTTCCAGATCGGCAATCCGGAGCGCGACCGCAGCAAGGGCCTCGGCCTCGGCCTCGCCATCGTCGAGCGTCTGGCGACGCTGCTCGATCACAAGGTGGACGTCTGGTCGGCGCCCGGCCGCGGCTCGGTCTTCTCGATTGCGGTGCCGCGCGGCGACGCGGCGCTGGTGGAGGCGGCCCCGGTCCAGGTCGCCGAAGTCATCCAGGACACGCTCGGCGACGCGCTGGTGGTAGTCATCGACGACGAAGCCGCGGTGCGCGACGGCATGCGGGAAGTGCTGCAGCAATGGGGATGCCGGCCGCTGCTGGCGGCCTCGGCGGACGAAGCGCTCGCGCAGCTCGCGGCTGTGCGCTCGACGCCCGGCGCCGTCATCGCCGACTATCGCCTGCGCGAGGGCGAGACCGGCATCGCCGCGATCGGCAGGATCCGCGCGGCGCACGGCGCCGGGATCCCCGGCGTGATCGTGACCGGCGACACGGCGCCCGACCGGCTGCGCGAGGCCGAGGCAAGCGGCTATCACCTGCTGCACAAGCCGGTGCGGCCGATCCAGCTGCGCGCGCTGCTGAGCTTCGTTCTCGGCGCATGAGGTATGCCGAAGGACATACGGCGCCATGCATATTGAGGCCGCGCCGCGGCGCGCCGACAATCCGCTCGCCTGATCACTCACGGGAGACGGATCATGAAAAAAGTCTTGATCGCCGCACACGTTCTGATGTTCATCGCCGCGGCTGCGGCGGGCATGCTGGTGAGCTCCGCGGCGCGCGCCGACCATGTCGAAGTCATGCTGGTGGAGACCGAGATCACGCCGATGCCGGCCGAACCGATCGTGGAGAACAAATGGGATCGACGCTTCGCCAACTACCAGCTGGAGAATTTCAGTTGCTGCGGCCCGCAATAGTCGTTTGCGCGCTGCTGTCCGCGGCCCTCTGCGGCAGCGCGGCTTTCGGCGCGGGCTTCGCGCTCTTCGAGCAGAGCGCGAGCGGCTCCGGCAACGCCTACGCCGGCGCCGGCGCCCTCGCCGAGGACGCGAGCACGCTGTACTGGAACCCGGCCGGCATGGCCAAGCTGCCGGCGGGAAGCCAGTTTGCCGCCGCCGCGCACTACATCGCGCCGTCGTTCAAGTTCACGGACGGCGGCAGCGCGCCGGCGATCAATCGCAGCGATTTCGGCGGCACCGGCGGCGACGCCGGGCGCAGCGCGTGGGTGCCGGCGGGCTTTTTCGCCACTGACCTGTCGCCGGCGGCGAAGCTCGGCGTCGCCATCAACGCGCCGTTCGGCCTGCGATCCGAGTACAACCCGAACTGGCTTGGCCGCTTCCAGGGCATCCGCTCCGAGATCGAGACGATCAACGTCAACCCGTCCGTATCGTGGAAGCTTTCCGAGCGCGCGGCGGTGGGCTTCGGCCTCGACTACCAGACCGGCAAGATCAGCCTTCTCACCGGCGTGAACTACAAGGGCTTCGTCGCCGGAACGCCGCTCGATCCCGCGGTGCCGGCGAACGCCGAGGGGCAGAACCAGACCGACGTCGACGGCGACGCGTGGGGCTACAACCTCGGCGCGCTGTGGGACCTGGGCGCGGGCACGCGCCTGGGCATCGCGTACCGCTCCTCGCTCAAGTACCACCTGAGCGGCACGACCCGCTTCTCCAACGTTCCCGCTTCATTCGCTCTCAGCCCCATGCTCGCTGCCGGCACCGCCGACGGCAACGTCAACCTGTCGGTGAAGACGCCGGACAACGCATCGGTCAGCGTCGCCAGCCGGGCGGGCGAGCGCTGGACCCTGCTCGGCACGGTGATGTGGACCGGCTGGGGCAAGCTGCAGGCGCTGCCGCTGGTGCGCGACACGGGCGCGACGGTCGACACCTTCGTCTTCAACTTCAAGGACACGATGACGTATATCGTCGGCGCGAACTACCAGAGGAGCGCGGCCTGGACCCTGCGCACCGGGCTCGCCTTCGACCGCTCGCCGGTCGCCGACGCCGAGTCGCGCAGCGTCCGGCTGCCGGACAGCGATCGCACGCGGTTTTCCGTGGGCGGCGGCTACCACTCGCACGCCGGCACGCTCGACGTCAGCTACTCCTACGTCTGGTTCAAGGATGCGACGATCAACAACGCGCAGAACAATCCGGCCGCGGGCCAGGTCAACGGCAACGTCGTCGGCACCTACAAGTCGAGCGCCCAGGTCGTGGGCGTGCAGTACAGCTATTTGTTCTGAGCGGGAGGGTCGGCGGCGAGCCCGAGCAGCCTGGCCGCCGCCACCACCGCCCGCGTGCGGTTGCTTACGCCGAGCGCTCGCAGGATCGCGCTGATGTGCAGCTTGACGGTGCCTTCGGCGAGGCCGAGGACGCGGGCGATCTCCTTGTTGGACTGGCCCTGGCCGAGCAGCCTGAGCACGTCGTGCTGGCGCGGCGTGAGCCCGAGCGTGTCGGCCGAGGGCGCGGTGATCGGCGTCGTGCCGGCGCGGGATCGCGCGAGGTAGGCCGGCGGCACATAGACGCCGCCCGAGAGCACCAGGCGAAGCGCACCGAGCATCACGGCGGAGCTCGACGCCTTGGGGATGAAGCCCATGGCGCCGCTTTCGATCGCGCGCCGCACGTCGATCGGCTCTTCCGAGGCCGAGAGGATCACCACCGGCAGCGCGGGCCGGCGCCCGCGCAGCGCGCGCAGCCCGGCCAGGCCGTCCATCCCGGGCATGGCGAGGTCGAGGAGCACCAGGTCGAGATCCGGCGTCGCGCCGACCGTGGCGAGCGCCTCGGTGCTGTCCTTCGCCTCGAGGATCGTCACCTCGTCGGCCAGGCCCGCGAGCATGTACCGCAGCCCGTCGCGGAACAAAGCGTGATCGTCGGCGATGAGGATCTTCACGGCGCTGCACGTTACCCCGTACGTGCTCGACCCGGCCACTATACCGAAAGGCATAGTACGCGAGCCGTATTGGCCGCCGCGGCCGTCCGCCGAACAATGGCACCGTCAATCGACCACGGAGACGGCAAACATGCTCAATACACTGATAACCCTCGCTCAAGCCGGTTCGTTGCTGTTCGTCCTTTGGGGACTGGTCCTGGTGCTCGGCACCGTCTTCCCGGCGCGTTCGCGTCGGAACCCCGCCCCCGAGGCGAAGAGCATTCTCTTCATCAGAGCTTCCTCGCTCTGATTCTGAGGGGTAGTCTGGGAGCATGGCTGATTGCTGCGAGGACAAGTCCTGCGCCCTGGACGCTTTGCAGAAAAGGCAGGCGTCCACCCTCAAGGCCGTTCTGTGGATCAACGCGGTCATGTTCTTCGTAGTGCTGGCGATGGGGATTTACGCCGGCTCCACGGCGTTGCTTTCCGACGCGCTGGACAATCTTGGCGATGCACTCACCTTCGCGATGAGCCTGTACGCCGTCGGCAAATCGATACGGACAAAATCCCGCGTGGCCCTGTTCAAGGGTGTGCTGATCCTCGCCGCCGGTATCGGGGTCTTGGCCCAGGTGCTCTACAAATCGCTTCACCCGGAAACCCCGATATACGAGGTCATGGGGGCGACGAGCCTTGTCGCCCTTGCCGCGAACGGTGCGTGCCTGTGGCTTCTGTGGAGCCACCGGGACGAAGACGTAAACATGAGTTCCGTCTGGCACTGTTCACGCAATGACATCGCCGCCAACCTGTCGGTGCTGGTCGCCGCCGCGGGCGTTTGGCTGGTCGGCTCGCCATGGCCGGACCTCGTCGTCGGGTTCGCTCTCGGCGTGCTATTCCTGTGCTCGGCGGCCAAGGTGCTGCGCGCGGCAATCCGTGCCCTGGACGCCCCCGAAGTGGCACGGCAAATCTAAATAAAAAGGGCCTGCATCGCAGGCCCTTTTTGTTTCACCCGCTGCTACTGCTTGGTCGCGGGCTCCTCCGGCTTGGACGCGTCTTGCGCGGCCGAGCCTTCGGTCTTGGTAGCTTCTTCCTTGTCGCACTGATCCTTGTCGGCGCCGGTCAGGCTGGCGCAGCGCGCGGATTCGCCGTGCGTGAACGAGTCTTCGGACTTCGCCGGCGCCGAAGTGGAGCCGGCGCCCGCGGGCTCGTCTTTCTTCGCTTCCTCGGTTGCCGGTGTCGATGGCGCGGGCTGCGCCGATTGAGCCGAAGAGTCCGCCGGCTGATCGGCCGTGGTGGACTGGGCGAGCGTGAAGCCCGAGAACGCAAGGAAGGCGCAAGCGATTGCTGTTTCGATGGCACGCAGTTTCATGACGACTCCTTTCAGGTTGGGTCGCCAAGGAGGAGCAATGCCTGTGCCGCTTTTCTGTCGCGCACCTGTCATGGAATGGCTCCGATGGTGGTGTGTTCACAGGGCTTGTGGTTTCGTAGGGTTGCAGTCAGTTCTGGAGGCAGAAAAATGAAGCGCATCGTTCTTCGTCTATTCGCAACGGTATTTGGCGCAGCGCTGATTTCCCCGGCCCTTGCCCAGGGCTCATGGGAACCGGTCGCCAAGGCGCTGGGCCGCTCCGGCACCGAGATGCCCGGCGGCGTATACCGCGTCGGCCTCGGGCGCAGCGACCTCAAGGTGACGCTCGACGGCGTGCAGCTCCGGCCGACGCTTGCGCTCGGCTCCTACCTCGCGTTCCAGCGCATGGGTAGCGACGGCATGGTCATGGGGGACCTCGTGCTGCTGCAGGAAGAGGTCAATCCCGTGATGAAGAAGCTCATCGACGGTGGCATCGAGATCACGGCCGTGCACAACCACCTGCTGCGCTCGTCGCCGATGACGATGTACATGCATTTCTCGGGGCGCGGCGATCCGGTCAAGCTCGCCACCGTGCTTCGCGCCGCGCTGGCGGAAAGCAAGACGCCGCTCGCGGCGCCCGCGGCCGCCGGCTCGCCGCCGCCGATCGACCTCGACACGGCGGCGATCGAGCGCACGCTCGGCGCGAAAGGGACGGCGAACAGCGGCGTCTATGGATTCAACATCCCGCGCGCCGAAACCATCGCCGACGGCGGCATGACGGTGCCCGTCGCTGCGGGCTCGGGCATCGTCATCAACTTCCAGCCGACGGGTGGCGGCAAGGCTGCAATCACCGGCGACTTCGTCCTCACCGCGAAGGAGGTCAACCCCGTCCTCAAGACCCTGCGCGACGACGGCATCGAGGTGACGGCGCTGCATAGTCACATGCTCGAAGAGCAGCCGCGGCTCTTCTTCATGCACTACTGGGCGAACGACGACGCGCAGAAGCTGGCCAAGAGCCTGCGGGCGGCTCTGGACAAGGTGAACTTGGCCAGATAGGGCCTTCTCATTTTCGGCTGGGCGGCGCTCTATTGACTTCGGGAGCGGTGCCCGCGTAATCTACCCGCGGGGGTTACAGGACCCCCGGGATGTTTCCCTCCAAGACGGTGCCCCGTCCAATCCTGTGAGCGTTGCGCAAGAGCGCGGGCACTGTCGAATCCACAAATCCGACCAGTGCACGCCTTCCGGCGCGGCGTCTTACAACGTTTGCGCTTGGAGGTTGGACATGCGGTACACGCTGAAGCCGATCCACTGCCGTCCGTGGACGCTGAACGGGCTTTCGCTCGAGCTGATCGAGAGCCGCTACGAAAACAACTACGGCGGGGCGCTCCGGCGCCTGAACGCCATCACCGAGCAGCTCGAGTCGCTCGACTTCGCGAAGGCGCCTGGCTATGTGCTGAACGGGCTCAAGCGCGAGGAGCTGACCGCGCTCAACTCGACGCTGCTGCACGAGATGAACAGCGGACACTCCGGCTGGAAGGCGGTCGGCCACCCGATCCGCCTCGACACATGAGCTACTCGCCCGGTACCGCGATCGGCGCCGTGATGGTGCGGCCGTTCCTGCTCAAGCCGCAATGGATGAACGGCCTGTCGGAGCGGTTGCTGGTCAGCCATTACGTGAACAACTACGGCGGCGCGCTGCGGCGGCTGAATGCGATTCGCGCCCGGCTGGCGAGCCTGGATTGGCCGCGCGCAGCGACGTTCGAGATCAACGGCCTCAAGCGCGAGGAGCTGATCGCCGCAGGCTCCGTAGTGCTGCACGAGCTCTATTTCGAGTCGCTCGGCGGGCACGGCGACAAGCCGCCGACCGGCCGGGAGGAACCGACTGCCGAGCTTGCGCTTGCGCTCGAGCGCGACTTCGGAAGCGTCGCGGCTTGGCGAGCGGAGTTTGTCGCCATGGCCAAGGCCCTCGCGGGCGGCTCAGGGTGGGCGATCCTCGCGTGGTCGCCGCGCCTGGGACGGCTGGTCAACCAGTGGGCGGCCGACCATGCGCACAACCTGCCTGCAAGCACCCCGGTCCTCGCGATCGACATGTACGAGCATGCCTATCACATCGATTTCGGTTCGAAGGCGGCCGCCTATGTCGATCAAGTCATGGCGAACCTGAACTGGGAACGGATCGGTGCGCGCTACCGCACGGCGATCGGTGAAGCTGCGCCGGACGAAAGCCTGTTCCTTCCGTACGGTTCGCCCGCGCAGGAGGAGGCGCGGATGTCCGTCGAAGAACTCAAGGCGGCGCTCGAGGGCGAGCCGTCGCGCCGGCCGCTGCTTCTCGACGTATGCCTGCCGAAGGACTTGTCCCGACGCACCGACATGCTGGCGGGCGCCGCCTTGCATGCGCCGGCATCGTTGCCGCAGTGGGTCGAGAAGCTGCCGCGAGAGCGCCCGATCGCGGTCTATTGCATCTGCGGCTTCCAGGTGAGCGGCAAGACCGTTACCGAGCTTCGGCAAAGAGGCTACGACGCGAGAGCGGTGGCCGGCGGCATCACGGCTTGGCATGCCATCGGCGGCGCGACCGTGCCGATGGATCTTTCAACCTACGAGGGAGGTTGAGTATGCGGTACCGATTGGTCGTTTTCCCGTGCCTGGTCTTGTTCGCCTGCGTCGCGGCGGCGGCGGATGTCCGCATTCTTTCCGCCGCCTCGATGCGCTCGGTGCTGACCGAGGTCGTACCGGAGTTCGAGCGCAGTTCCGGTCATCGCCTGCTCATCGACTACGACACCATGGGTCGCATTGACCGCCGTGTCGCGGCGGGCGAGTCGCCGGACTTCGTCATCGGCTCGGGCCAGTCGGTAGCCGCCCTGGTCGAACGCCTTCGCATCGAGCCTTCGAGCCAGCTGATCCTGGCGCGTACCGGTGTCGGGCTGGCCGTCCCGGCCGGTGCTCCGCTACCGCCCATAAAGTCGGTCGAAGACTTCAAGCGCGCGCTCCTCGACGCAAAACGCGTCGTCTATGCGCGTCCGGAGGGCGGCGGCGCCGCCGGCATCCACGTCGCGAAAGTGATCGGCGACCTGGGTCTCAACGATGCGGTGGCGGCGAAGACCAGATTCGGCGCGGGCGGCGACGTCGCCGAGCTGGTGGCTGCCGCCGGCCCGGGTACCCTCGGCCTCACGCAGATCAGCGAGATCGTCGGCAAATCGTACGTCCAGTACGTCGGCCCGCTGCCCGACTCGCTGCAGAACTACACTGTCTTCGCTGCCGGGCGGCCTGTCGGTAAGGAATCATCCGCGGCGCTGCAGGAGTTCATCGCTTTCCTGCGCACGCCGCGCGTGATCAAGGCAATGAAAACAAACGGCATGGATGTGGAGGTGCCATGAAGAACGAAATGGACCGCCTCCGGGTCGGGCGCCTCGATCTCGCATGAGCGCTCGCGGATGCGGCCTTCTCGCCGTCGCGCTGATCGGCTACGCCGTGCCGGCGGCGGCCTATCGCCCGTTCGATTCGACCGACGCGGACGTCGCCCACGCGGGGGAGGTCGACCTCGAGCTCGGGCCGGTGCAGTGGCTGCGAGAGGGCTCGAAGAAGTCCATCGAAGCGCCGGCGGCCGTATTCAATCTGGGTTTTTCGAAGGATCGCGAACTGGTGATCGAGACCACCCGCGAGGTGGCGCGCGATCCCGCCCCGGGGGAGCCGGGCACGGCGCTCGTGGACAACGGCGTGTTCATCAAGCAGGTTCTGCGGCGAGGCTCGCTGCAGGACGAGAGCGGGCCAAGCATCGCCGCCGAGTACGGCGTCCTGCTTCCCGGGGTCCACGCTCAGGACGGAACGGGCGTCTCGATCAACGGCATCGTTTCGCAGCGCTCGCAGCTTGGAACGGTACATTTCAACGCCACGCTCGCCAGCACGCGCGAGCACGAATCCGAGGCGTTCCTCGGCATGATTCTCGAGGGCCCGTACGGCTGGCGGGTGCGGCCGGTCGCCGAGATCTTCACCGACCACGCCACGGGAAGCGCTCGCGTCAACTCGACGCTGGTCGGCGCGATCTGGCGCGTGCGCGACGGTCTCTCGCTCGACGCCGGCTTGCGCTACGCGCGGGCGGGCGACGAGCCGATCCACGAGCTGCGCCTCGGCCTGACCTGGTCTTTTTCGCTTAGCAAGGGGTGATTCGATGAGACTGCTCGGCATAGCTTTATTGGCGATGGCTGCCTCCTTCGCTCAGGGCGCGAGCCTGGAGCTGGTGGCGACGATTCCTCTGCCCAATGTCAAAGGCCGCATCGATCACTTCGCCGTCGACGTCAAAGGCCACCGGCTGTTCGTCGCCGCGCTCGGCAACGACACGGTTGAGGTGCTCGATATCGCGCAAAACCGGCACGCGAAGAGCGTCGCGGGCTTCGGCGAGCCGCAGGGCCTGCTCTATCTCGAGAAGACCCAGCGGCTGTATGTCGGCAACGGCAGCAGCAATCGGATGGATATCCTCGACGCGCGCTCGTTCTTGCCCGCGCTGCGCGTGGACAAGCTGGACGACGCCGACAACGTGCGCTACGACCCAGCCACGGGCAGCGTCATCGTCGGCTATGGCACCGGGGCGCTGCGAGTCGTCGACGCCGAGAGCGGCGCCTCGAAGGGCGACATCAGGCTTGCGGGACACCCTGAATCCTTCCAGGTCGAGCGCGGTGGCAGCCGGATCTTCGTGAACGTGCCTGCGTCGCGGCAGGTCGCCGTGGTGGATCGGGCGAAAGGCGCAGTGGTCGCCACATGGCAGGTCTCGGCACGGCAGAATTTCCCGATGGCGCTCGACGAGAAGGGCCGGCGGCTGTTTTCCGGCGCGCGGTCCCCGGCGGTCGTGCTGGTGCACGACCTCGATTCGGGAAGGGAGGTAGCCAAGCTCGAAATCGGCGACGACACCGACGACTTGTTCTTCGATGCCGAGAGGAAGCGGCTGTACGTGATCTGCGGCGAAGGCCGGATCGATGTCTTCCGCCAGGAAAGTCCGGATCGCTATGTCAGCGAAGGATCCGTGAAGACCGCGCCGCGCGCCCGCACGGGCCTCTATGTTCCGGAGGAGGGCAAGCTTTACGTGGCCGCTCCCGCTTCGATGACGACACCCGCTCGGGTGCTGGTCTATGCAATCCGCTGAAGGCTATTCGCTCTGGCAGCTGGTGAAGTACATGACCAAGCTCGGCACCATCGGCTTCGGCGGCCCGGTCGCGCTGGTGGGATACATGCACCGGGACCTGGTGGAGCAGCGCCAGTGGATCTCCGAGGCCGACTACAAGGAAGGCCTGGCGCTGGCGCAGCTGATGCCAGGGCCGCTCGCGGCGCAGCTTGCGATCTATCTCGGGTACGTGCACTACGGCGTCAGGGGAGCGACGCTGGCCGGGGTGGCGTTCGTGCTGCCGTCGTTCTTCATGGTGCTAGCGCTGGGCGTTGCATATACGGCGTACGGCGGGCTGACCTGGATGCAGGCCGTGTTCTACGGCGTCGGCGCTGCGGTGATCGGCATCATCGCGCTCAGCGCGTACAAGCTCACTGCCAAGAGTATCGGCAGGGACAAGCTGCTGTGGGCTATCTACCTGATCGCAGCGGCCATCACCGTCGCGACGGAGTCGGAGATCTTCTGGGTCTTTCTGCTCGCCGGCGTGGTCACATGGCTGGTCAAGGCACCGCCGAAGGACTGGTTCGCGAAGGGCAGCGCGCCGATGATCGGCTTCGCTTATGGAGCGGACCAGCTTCCCGTTGCCTCCACGCTCGCCGCGGGCGCGGACTGGTCGGTGCTCGCCCAGATCGCGATTTTCTTCGCCGAGGCGGGCGCGTTCGTTTTCGGGAGCGGCCTCGCCATCGTGCCGTTCCTATATGGAGGGGTCGTGACTCAGCATCATTGGCTGACCGAGCGGCAGTTCGTCGACGCGGTGGCGGTCGCGATGATCACACCCGGGCCGGTGGTGATCACCGTCGGCTTCATCGGCTACCTGGTGTCGGGAATCCAGGGCGCGGTCGTCGCCGCGCTGGCGACGTTCCTGCCGTGTTACCTCTTCACGATCATTCCGGCGCCGTACTTCCGCAAGCACGGCAAGAAGCCGGCGATCGTCGCCTTCGTCGACGGCTGCACCGCCGCGGCAATCGGGACGATCACCGGCGCGGTGATCGTCCTCGGCAAACGCTCGATCACCGATCTGCCGACGATCCTGATCCTCGCCGCTACTTTGCTGCTGCTATGGAAGGCTAGAAAGATTCCGGAGCCGGTAATCGTGGTGCTCGCGGCAGTGGCCGGCTTGATCATCTATCCCTTGGTGAGGGCCTAGCGCCATGGACTGGACCCTCGCCATCCTCCTCGCGGCGCTCTTTCTCGGCAGCATCGTCAGCGGCCTGGCCGGTTTCGCGATGGGCATCATCGTGATGTCGGTCTGGCTGCACTTCCTGCCGCCGGTTGTCTGTGTGCCGGTGGTCGTGGCGTTCGGGCTGATCACGCAGGGGTACGGCGTGTGGAAGCTGCGGCACGCGTTCAACTGGCGCCGGGTCGCCCCGTTCGCGCCGGGCACGCTGGTGGGCGTGCCGCTCGGCGCCTGGCTGCTCGCGCGGAGCAATCCGGCGCACATGCGCATCGGCATCGCATCGCTCGTCATCGCCTACTGCCTGTGGAGCCTCGCGCGGCCGGCGGTGACGATCACGCGCGGCGGCAAGCCGGCAGACGTCGCCGTCGGGGCGTTGAACGGCGTGGCGGCGGGCCTCACCGGCCTGATCGGCATTGCGATTACCCTTTGGTGTCAACTGCGCGGCTGGACCAAGGATGTGCAGCGCACCGTGGCGCAGCCGGTCATGCTGCTGACGAGCATCGTGAGCACTGTGTCGCTCGGCGCGGTCGGCGCCATCGACGAGCGGTCACTGAAGCTATTCCTGCTCGGCGTGCCGTTCGCGTTCGCCGGCACCTGGCTCGGCCTGCGCCTATACGGTCGCGTAGACGAGGCGGGCTTTCGCCGCATCGTGCTCGTCATGCTGCTCGCCTCGGGGGTGAGCCTGATCGTGCGCTAGACCGGCCCGGGACCAATCCAAACGTTCTCCTTTAGCGTTTTGTTGGGTATGGACAACAACGCGACGAGGAGAGCCGGCAGGTGAGTGTTACGACTGTGAAACTGTTAGAGGCCGCCGCGGAGATCGCGGGCGGGAACGGAGCGCTCGCCCGCCGGCTCGGCATCGGTGAAACGCTGGTCGCCAAGTTCCTGGCCGACACCGTGCACCTGCCCGACCCGCTGCTCCTCAAGGCAGTAGACATCATTCTGGAGGACCGGGTATCGCGGCAGCGCACAAGGCCCCTGTCCCGGCTCGGCGTAGCAGGATCCCAAAAGTGAAGTTTTCCCCGGGGAAGTTGCGCAAGTCGCCGCCGATTTTGCACAATTGCCGCCATGGCGGCACGTCAACCCCCGCAGACCGCGAAGGCGAACACGCTCGGCGACGTTCTCTATGCCGGAGGCGGGCCGCCGGTATCCGAGAGCGACTGGGTGCGGCTTGTCCGCTCGGTCGCCGAAGGCGACCAGCTCGCGCTGCACGCGCTCTACGAGCGCACCGCCCGGCTGGTCTTCACCTTGGTCGTGCGCATCGTGGATAGCCGGCAGGCCGCCGAGGAAGTCACCCTGGACGTGTTCCACGACGTGTGGCGCCGCGCGGGCGGCTACGACCCGGCGAACGGCACGGTGCTGGGATGGATCATGAACCAGGCGCGCTCGCGCGCGCTCGACCGGCTGCGCTTCGAGAACAGGCAGAAACGGGTCGATCCGCACGCGGGCGAGCCGCTGCAAGGCCACGACGAGCGCGACGCCTTCATGCTGCTGGAGCTCAAGCAGCAGGGCGACACGGTGCGCGCCGCTCTGGCGGCGCTCACCCCCGATGAGCGTCAGGTGATCGAAGCGGCGTATTTTGCCGACCTGACGCACGCCGAGGTCGCCGCGCGGCTGGCTCAGCCGCTCGGCACCGTGAAGACGCGCATCCGTTCGGCGCTGCACAAGCTGCGGCGGGTGTTGGGCGAGGAAGCCGGAAGCTCATGAGCGCGACGGACGACGAAGACATTCTGAGCGTGCCGCGGTCCTTGCAGGCGCGCCTGGCGCAGCGCATTGCGCGCGACGCCGGCGTCGAGCCGATGTTGCCCCCCGCGGCGCAATGGATCGAGCCGGAATGGGAAGATGTGGCGCCCGGGATCTCTTGCAAGATCCTCGCCGCCGACGCGGAGAGCGACATGGTCGCCATGCTCGTGCGTCTCGTGCCCGGCGGCGAATATCCGCCGCACGAGCATGCCGGCGTGGAGGAGCTGCACCTCCTCGACGGCGAGCTGTGGATCGACGACCGCAAGCTCCATCCCGGCGACTA
Source organism: Burkholderiales bacterium (assembly GCA_036496555.1). GTDB lineage: Bacteria > Pseudomonadota > Gammaproteobacteria > Burkholderiales > SG8-39 > SCGC-AG-212-J23. Next base: position 12,856 of record DASXKY010000109.1, read on the forward strand.
CAACCGCGCCGAGCCCGGCACCGGCGACAAGCGCGTGTGGAGCGAGACCGGCTGCACTTGCGTGCTGATCACCAGCGCCCGCGACATCCTGCGCTGAAGCCAGCGACGGCCTAGTGGCCGTGCGCCTCGTCGTACTTGTGACCGGCGCCGTAGCCGACCACGCCGCCCGCGACCGTGCCGACCGTGCTGCCGCCGGTGACCGCATGGCCGACCGCTGCGCCGGCGGCGGTGCCGACCAGCTCGGACGAGCTCGCGCAGGCGCCGAGGCCGATGACCGCGGCGGAAAGCGTGAAGACAAATCTCTTCTTCATTGAAATCTCCGTCATCGAGTTGAATGGCATGACTGCATTACACCGCCGGACGCCGCTACGGTCGGTATCGGTTTGTTACTGGAGGTAACGCTCCTTGCGCGGAGTAAGATTCCCGCAGGAGGAACATGACTACGGGCAAGCCTGGGCTGTCTGGCTACGGCGTCGCTCTTCTCGCGATCGTCGCGGCGGTCGCCGATATCATCCTGACGCCGGGGGCGGCGCCGGTCGCGACCTTCGTCCTCGCCGTCATTGTCGGTACCTGGTTCGGCGGCCCGCGGGCGGGCATCTTCACCACCGCGGTTTCGGTTCCGATCCTCGCCTATCTCCTGATGCCGCACCCTTCGCTGAACTACGGCGTCGCGGTGGCGACGCGCATCGTCTATTTCGTCGCCATCGCCGCGTTCATCATCTGGATCGTCGCTTCCGATCGCCGCGCCGCGCAGTCGCTGCGCGCCGATATCGCCAAGCGCCAGGCGCTCGAGTGCGAGCTGCGCCTGGTGATCGACACCATCCCGGCGATGGCGTGGACCCTGCTGCCCGACGGGCGGCTGGATTTCCTCAACCGGCGCTGGCTCGAGTACACCGGGCTGTCGCTCGAGCAGGCGCTGAGCGGCGCGAACGACACGGTGCATCCCGACGACCTGCCGCGCGTGATGAAGCGCTGGCGCGAGATGGAGACCGTCAGCCGCGGCTACGAACAGGAGCTGCGGCTGCGGCGCGTCGACGGCGAGCACCGCTGGTTTCTCGTGCGCACCGTGCCGCTCCTCGACGAAAAGGGGGCTGTGCTCAGGTGGTACGGCACCAGCACCGACATCGAGGACGTGAAGCGCGCCGAGCAGGCGCTGCGCGACTCGGCCGCGGGCATGCAGCAGCTTTCCCGCCGCCTGCTCGAAGTCCAGGAGGCCGAGCGACGCCACCTCGCGCGCGAGCTGCACGACGAGTTCGGCCAGCTCCTCGCCGCCGTGACGCTGCACCTGCACGCGGCGCAGCGCGAGAAAAACGAGGCGGCGCGCTCGCACCTCGACGAAAGCATGCGGCTGCTGCAGCGCGCCGGCAGCCGCGTGCGCAGCCTGGCCCTCGAATTGCGCCCGACGATGCTCGAGACCGCCGGCCTCGACGCCGCGCTGCGCTGGCTCGCCGAGCAGCACCTCGAGCAGACCGGCATGGAGGTCAGCGTCGCCGGCCGCGTCGAGGGGGTCTCCGGCGACCGGGCGATCGCCTGCTTCCGCGTGGCGCAGGAGGCGCTGACCAACGTCATGCGGCACGCGCGGGCACGCAACGTCTGGATCGAGGTCAAGCAGACCGCGCAGGAGCTCGAGCTCGCCGTGCGCGACGACGGCGTGGGCTTCGACCCCGATCAGGCGCTCGATCGCACGGCCGGGATGCGCCTCGGCCTGCTCGGCATGAAGGAGCGCGTCGAGATCTTCGGCGGCTCGCTCGAGATCGAGTCGGCGCCGGGCAGCGGCACGCGTATCCGCGTCTCGCTTCCGGTGACGGCGGCTGCGCCCGCCGAGGCGGCGACGTGAGCGACACGCCGCCGATCCGCGTGCTGCTCGCGGACGACCACAAGCTGTTCCGCGCCGGCATCCACTCGCTGCTGAACACGGTCCCCGGCATCGCCTTCGTCGCCGAGGCCGAGGATGGCCGCGAGGCGCTGCAGCTGATCGCCGTGCACCGTCCGGACGTAGTGCTGATGGACATCATGATGCCGCAGCTGAACGGCCTCGAAGCGCTGGCGATGCTGGCGCGCTCCTCCCCGGAGGTGCGCGTGATCATGCTGTCGATGAACGCCGACCAGGACTCGGCGCTGAAGGCGCTGCGCGGCGGGGCGGCCGGCTACCTCGTCAAGACCGCCGACCCGGCCGAGCTCGAGCACGCGATCCGCGCCGTGGCGCGCGGCGAGCGGTTCCTGAGCGCGGCGATTCCCGGCGGGCGCGCGATCGTCGCCGCCGCGAGCGCCGAAACGCGCGCGGAAGCGCCCGCGAGCCCCTTGCGCCTGCTGTCGGCGCGCGAGCTCGCCGTGCTGCAGCTCGTCGCCGAGGGCAAGTCGAGCGCCGAAATCGGCGCCCGGCTGTCTCTCTCGGTGAAGACCGTCGAGACCTACCGCGTGCGCGTCCGCCGCAAGCTCGGCATCGACAGCCTCGCCGGCCTGGTCAAGTTCGCCATCAAGGAAGGGCTGACCTCGGCCGACTGAGCTTGCCGGCTACCAAACAGATACAAGGCGAGAAAAGTCCGGCGACGATCGGCTGCTAGCCTCGAGGGCCATGCTAAAGCCCTCGTTCCTCGTCGCTCTCGTATTCTTGTCGAACGCTGCGTTCGCGCAGACCTATCCGTCGCATCCGGTCAAGGTGATCGTCCCCTGGCCGCCGGGGCAGGCGACCGACATCGCCGCGCGCCTGCTCGCCGACAAGCTGCGCGAATCGCTCGGCCAGCCCTTCGTCGTAGAGAACCATCCCGGCGCGGGCGGCTCGATCGGCACCGCGATCGCCGCGAAGAGCGCGCCCGACGGCTATACGCTGCTCGCCGCTTCGAGCGGCCCGGTGTCGGTGATGCCCTCGCTCGCGAAGCTGCCCTACGACCCGCTCACCGACCTGGTGATGATCGGGCTCATCTCGCGCAGTCCCTACGTGCTGGTCGTCAAGCCGTCGTTCCCCGCGCGCGACCTGGCTGAGTTCATCGCGGTGGTGAAGGCGAATCCCGACAAGTACACCTTCGCTTCCTCCGGCACCGGCGCGACCGGCCACCTGCTCGCCGAGCTGTTCAACTCGATGACCGGCATCCAGGCGCGCCACGTGCCATACAAGGGCGCCGGCCCCGAGCTCACCGACGTGATGGCCGGGCAGGTCGACTACTCGCTCGAGGTTGTCGCCGCGACCGCCGGCCACGTGCGCGCAGGACGCCTGAAGGCGCTCGGCGTATCTACCGCACAGCGCTCGCCGGCGCTGCCCGAGGTGCCGGCCATCGCCCTCGCCGCCGGGCTGCCGGATTACGACGCCGGCGTCTGGATCGGCTGCGCGGCTCCCGCCGGCCTGCCGCCCCACGTGCTCGCACGGCTGTCGGCGACAATGCAGGCGGCGCTACGCTCGAAGGACCTGCGAAACCGCCTGCTCGCCGCCGGCCTCGATCCGGTGCGAAGCATGCCGGAGGAAATGCCGGAATTCCTGCGCCGCGAGCAGCAGCGTTACGCCGACGTCATCCGCAAGGCCAACATCCGCCTCGACGACTAGGCGCTCGCTACTTGCGGCGCGCGTCCTCGGGCCGCGACAGCTCGGCGAAGAAGCGCTTGAGGAGCGGGCCGATGCGTTGCAGTTCGCGGCGGTGCACCGCCGCCAGGCGCGCGAGTACTTGCCGGCCGCGCGGGGTGAGGCGCAGCTCCACCTTGCGGCGATCGGACGCCGATGCTTCGCGAGCGACCATCCCCTCCCGCACCAGGCGATCGACCAGCTCGACCGTAGTGTTGTGCTTGACCAGCAGCTGCTGCGCGAGCTCGTTGATGGTGATGCGCTCGCCGTCGGCGCAGGCGCGCAGGATCAGCATCGCCTGGTAGTGCTGGCCGGTGATGCCCACTTCCGCCGCGGCGGTCTCGCTGAAGCGCAGGAAGCGGCGCAGGGCGTGGCGGAAGGCTGCCAGCCGGGCGTAGTCCCCGGTCGACAGGTTGAACCGCCGCTCGGCCTTCTTCAGTTCCATGCGCCGCTCGAAGTTATCACAGCGCGCGCGTTGCGATAATATCGCGGGGCGATAGTATCGTTGTACGATATACACACATAGTCCACCACCCCGAGGAGGAGTCATGAAGGACCGCATCTCGTATTCGTTCCGTCCCCGCCGGCGCGAGCTCATGCGCCTGGGCCTGGGCGCGGCCGGCGGCCTCGCGCTGCCCGGCTGGGCGCTCGGCGCCGACCAATCGCCGCTCGGCACCTGGCCGGCGGGCATCCAGGGCAAGCTGGTCACCATCGGCGTCGCCGTGCCGCGCACCGGCACCTACGCCGAGCAGGGCGAGGACGAGCTCAAGGGCTGGCAGCTCGCCGTCGAGCACCTCAACGCCGGCAATCCGCTGATCAAGAAGATCTCGACCAAGACCAAGAAGGGCGTGCTCGGCAAGGAGCTCAAGCTCGCGGTGGCCGACTCGGCGGCGAAGCCGAACGACGCGGTGCAGGCCGAGCAGCGCTTCATTACCGAGGACAAGGTGATCCTGATGACGGGGTCGACCTCGAGCGCGGTGGCGGTGGCGCTGAACAAGCTCGCGCAGCGCGAGCACGTGCTGTATGTCACCGGCATCTCCGGCTCGAACGACACCACCGGCAAGGACTGCGTGCGCTACGGCTTCCGCCAGAACTTCTACGGCGAGACCGCGGCCAACGCCATCGGCCCGGTGCTGCTCAAGGCTTACGGCAAGGGCAAGAAGATGGCGTTCATGACGCCCGACTACACCTACGGCCACACCGTGACCAAGTCGGCGAGCGAGTACCTCATCCAGCACGGCGGCTGGACCATGGTGACCAACCAGGTCTCGCCGCTCGGCGCCACCGACTACAGCTCGTATCTCACCAACATCGCCAACTCCGGCGCCGAGGTCCTGCTCAACGTGAACTGGGGGCGCGACGCGGTGCTCTCGACGCAGCAGGCCAAGCAGTTCGGCGTGATCCCGAAGATGAAGCTGGTGATTCCCTACCAGATCCCGTTCCTCGCCAAGAACACCGGCGCCGAGCTGACCGAAGGCGTGTACGCCGCCACCGACTTCTGGTGGACGCTGGAGGACAAGTATCCGCTCGCCAAGATGTTCGTCGACGCCTTCCGCAAGAAGTACGGCTACAACCCGGAGTGGGGCGCGGAGAACGCGTACATGTCCTTCGCCATGTGGGCCGATGCGGTCGAGCACGCCGGCAGCTTCTACCCGCCCGACGTGATCAAGTCATACGAGGAAGGCCGCAAGCTGCAGTCGATGGTGGGCGAGGTGTACTTCCGCAAGGAGGACCACCAGCTGGTGCGCCCGGTGGTCATCGTGCGCGGCAAGGCGCCGAAGCAGATGCGCAACAAGGAGGACTTCTGGGAGGTGACCGAGGTGGTGCCCGGCGCGCCGCTGATGCAGAAGCCCGACGAGTTCGGCTGCAAGCTCGGCGACTATACGTAGTCGACGCAGCGGGTGCTCAGCTGGGCTAACTTCGGCTCGCAGCTGTTCAACGGCCTGGCGCTCGGGGCGCTGCTCGCGCTCATAGCGTCGGGCCTCACTATCATCTACGGCACGCTCGGCGTGCTGAACCTCGCGCACGGCGCGATGTTCATGCTCGGCGGGTATGCCGGCTTCGTCGCCTGGCAGGGGACCGGCTCGTTCCTGGCGGCGGTCGTAGTCGGCACGCTGGCCGTCGGCGTGCTCGGCATCGTGATGGAGCGCGTGGTGATCCGCTACTTCTACGCGCGCCCGCACGAGGACCAGCTCCTGGTCACCTTCGGCCTCGCCATCGTCTTCGTCGAGGCGGTGCGCTGGTTCTTCTCCAGCGACTCGAAGACCGTGCAGGCGCCGCAGCTGGTGTCGGGCATCACCAACCTCGGCTTCATGTTCTACCCGACCTACCGCCTGGCGGTGGTCGGCATCTGCGCGGTGGCGCTGCTCGCGCTGTTCCTGGTCCTCTACCGCACGCGCCTGGGCATGATCGTGCGCGCCGGCATCGAGGACTCGGTGATGGTCGATTCCCTCGGCATCAACGTCGACCGCGTGTTCATGGTGGTGTTCGGCATCGGCGCCATGGCCGCCGGCTTCGCCGGCATTATCAACGCGCCGATCGTCTCGCTCAGCCCCGAGGTCGGGGAGCAGATCCTGGTGCAGACCTTCGTGGTGGTGGTGATCGGCGGCGTGGGCTCGTTCCCGGGCGCGGTGCTGGGCGGCCTGATCGCCGGCGAGATCATCAGCCTCACCTCGATGGTGAATCCCGGCTACGCCTACGTGATGCTGTTCGCGGCGATGGTGCTGGTGCTGGTGCTGCGGCCGCACGGGCTGCTGGGAGCCAAGGGAAGGGAATGAACGCCGACCGCATCTACAGCCCGCGGCGGCCCTTCGTCATCGAGGCGCTCACCGCAGCCGGCCTCCTCGCGTCGCCGTTCGTGCTGCCCCACCTGGGCTTTGCGCCGAACACGGTCAACCGCATCCTGGTGTGGGGCTTGTTCGGCATCGGCTTCGACATCCTCTTCGGCTACACCGGGCTGCTCTCGTTCGGCCAGTCGGCGCTCTACGGCACCGGCGGCTTCGTCGCCGCTTACCTGCTCACGCGCGCGGGCTTCCCGCACGTCATCACGGCGCTGCTCATCGGCATGGTGGCCGCGGCGGCGGTCGGCTACCTGGTAGGCCTCGTCGCGTTACGCCGCACCGGCATCTACTTCGCGATGATCACGGTGGCGATCGCCGAGGTGTTCTACTTCGTCGAGTTCAACCCGCTCTCCGAGTGGACCGGCGGCGAGAACGGCCTGCCGGGCGTGCCGACGCCGAGCCTCGAGCTCGGCTTCACCACGCTGCACTTCACCACCGGCTGGGCGCTGTATCCCTTTCTCGCCTTCTGCTACTTCGTCGGCATCGTCATCGCGCTGCGCATCGTGCGCTCGCCGGTCGGCGCGGTGCTGCGCGCGATCCGCGAAAATCCGCTGCGCGCGGCGGCGGTGGGCCACAGCATTCACGGCTACAAGCTCACCGCGTTCGTCGTCGCCGCCGCCTACGCCGGCCTCGCCGGCGGCCTGCTCGGCGTGATGCAGGCCTTCATGCCGCCCGAGGCATTCACCTTCGACACTTCCGGGCAGCTGGTGATGCAGACCGCCATCGGCGGGCGCGGCACGCTGTTCGGGCCGCTCGTCGGCGCCGCGGTCTGGCTATCGCTCGAGGACTTCCTGCAGGGCGCGCTCGGCCTGGGCGCCACCTGGAAGCTGGTGCTCGGGCTGGTGTTCGTGGTCCTCGTCTGCTTCCTGCGCCAGGGCATCCTCGGCGGCGCGCGGGACCTTTATGACTTCCTGAGGAGGAGGAGAGCGACCCCCGCCGCGCCCGCTGAGTGGGTCTCGGCGCGGCGGGGGACCGCTTTCATGCCGGCGCGCCAGCACGGCTCCAACGGCGCGCCGGGACCGATCCTCGAGGCGAAGGGCCTCACCAAGCACTACGGCGGCGTGGCGGCGAACGAGGGCATCGACTTCGCGGTCGGGCGCGGCGAGCTGCGCGGCATCATCGGCCCGAACGGCGCCGGCAAGAGCACCTTCTTCAAGATGCTCACCTGCGAGGTCGAGCCGACCGCCGGCCGCATCGTCTTCGAGGGACGCGACATCACCGGCATGAGCGTCACCGACGTCTGCCAGCTCGGGCTCACCAAGAGCTACCAGGTGAACCAGCTCTTCAACCGCCTCACCGTGCGCGAGAACGTCACCATCGCCGCGCTCGCCGCGCTGCGCGGCAAGTTCCGCCTCGACCTGCTGCGCGACCTGCAGCGCATCGCCGGGCTCGAGGAGCAGGTGCGGCACACGCTCGAGCTGGTCCGCCTCGCCGGCCGGCGCGACACGCCGGTGGCCGAGCTCGCCTATGGAGAAAAGCGAAGATTGGAAGTGGCCCTCGCGCTCGCCTCGTCGCCGGGCCTGCTGCTGCTCGACGAGCCGCTCGCCGGCATGAGCCCGCGCGAGCGCGCCGAGACCGTGCAGCTGCTGAAGTCGATCGCGCAGGGCCGCACCATGATCATCATCGACCACGACATGGACTCGCTGTTCGAGCTCGCCGAGCGCATCACCGTGCTGCACGAGGGCCGCGTGCTCGCCGAGGGCACGGCCGACGAGATCAAGCGCGACCCGCGCGTGCAGGAAGCCTACCTCGGCGGCGTCAACGGAGCGCACGAAAGGGGTGCGCAAGCTTGAGCCTGCTCGAGGTCAGCGGCCTGAACAGCCACTACGGCGACTCGCACATCCTGTTCGACGTCGGCCTGCGCGTCGAGCGCAACGAGGTGGTGGCGCTGCTCGGCCGCAACGGCGCCGGCAAGAGCACCACGCTGAAGAGCCTGATGGGCGTGGTGACGCCGAGCGCCGGCTCGGTGAAGCTCGACGGCGCCGAGCTCGCCGGGCAGAAGAGCCACGCCATCGCGCGCGCCGGCATGCAGCTGGTGCACGAGGAGCGGCGCGTCTTCGGCAGCCTCGACGTCGAGGAGAACCTGGTGCTCGCCGGCCTGACCGCCGCCAACCGCTGGCCGCTCGAGCGCGTCTACGCCATGTTCCCGCGCCTGCAGCTGCGCCGGCACAGCCGCGGCACCGACCTCTCCGGCGGCGAGCAGCAGATGCTCGCCATCGCGCGCGCGCTGATCCGCGATCCGAAGCTGATCCTGCTCGACGAGCCGTTCGAGGGGCTCGCGCCGGCGATCGTCAAGGACCTGGTGGCGGCGTGCGCCCAGCTCGCCGCGGACGGGCGCATCACCATCGTGCTGGTCGAGCAAAACATCGCCGCCACGCTGGCCCTCGCGCAGCGCGTCTACATCCTCAACAACGGACACATCGCCCACGAGGGCCCGGCGCAGGAGCTGCGCGGCCGCCCCGATCTGCTGCAGCGCTACCTGGGCGTTTAGCCGCAACCGCCGCGCCGGTGCTAACGTTGGGGATGGACATCAAGGCCTGCGTGTTCGACGTGTTCGGCACCTGCGTCGACTGGCGCTCGAGCGTCAGCCGCGAGCTCGCCGCGTTCGGCAAGCAGAAGGGCCTGACCGGCATCGACTGGCTGGAGTTCGCGGTCGAGTGGCGCAAGCAGTACCAGCCCTCGATGGAGGAGGTGCGCTCGGGCCGCCGGCCCTGGACGATCCTCGACGTGCTGCACAAGGAAAGCCTCGCCGGACTCCTCGGCCGCTATCGCATCGCCGGGCTCTCGGAGGCGGAAATCGAGTACATGAATCGCGCCTGGCACCGCCTGGATCCCTGGCCCGATGTGGTGGAAGGCCTGACCCGACTGAAGCAAAAGAAAATCATCGCGCCATGCTCGAACGGCAACATTGCCCTGATGGTCAATCTGGCGAAACGCGCCGGCTTGCCGTGGGACTGCATCCTCGGCTCCGAGACCGCGCGCGCTTACAAGCCGACGCCGGAAACCTATCTCGCCGCCTGCCGGCATCTCGGTCTGCCGCCCGCGCAGGTGATGATGTGCGCTGCGCATAACCGCGATCTGAAGGCGGCAAAGGCGCAGGGGATGGCGACGGCATTCATTCCGCGGCGCAGCGAGCACGGGCCCGGCCAGACGACCGACCTCGAAGCCGACCGCAGCGTCGCCGACATTGCCGCGTCCGATTTCGTCGATCTGGCGAAACAGCTAGGCTGCTAGCTTGTAGTGCATCGAAGGACAGACAGGCTATGCGCGCCGGCGCAAAATGGCGTGATGGCGGCGATGTGCGACAAGCGCCGGGAGTTGAAGCGCCTGGAGGAGGAGCTGGTGCCGCTTTCGGTCGCCGGCCGGGTCGCCTATCACCAGCTTATCGACAAGGAGAACCGGCTGTCGGTCTCCGAGGATCTTGGCCGCGCGCTGCCGCTGGTGGCGGCGGCTCTTTCGGCCGTCGCGCCGATTCACCGCGCCGGGCTGGCCGGCCAGTCGCGCGTGCTGAGCTCTACCGAAGTGGACGCGATTCTCTTCGCTCCCGGCTGCGACACGCGCGAGGCCCTTACCGAGCTCTATATCCGGCGCCGCGATCTGCACCAGGCGATCGAATCGCTTCGCACGGCGAGGCAATACTTCGGATGATGAGACTGGCGCGCCTCGAGGTCGATCGGCGCGTCAGGTGTTCGGGCGCGCGGACGCGCGACAGCAAGCTCACCATCGCGCTCACCGCGCTGAGGCTCGCCGCGAGCCACGGCCTGCTGCGCAAGTCCCGCGCCCCGCGGCCGACCTGAAAAGAACGAGGCCCGGTGTGCCGGGCCTCGTCGTCTTGAAGAAGCGGAGCTACCGGCCGGCGGCGGCGGTATTCTCGATCGCGTAGGGTCCGAAGCGCGAATCCCACTTGGCGACGACTGCGGGCTTCTCGACGATCGGGGTCATGTCGACCTCGACCAGGCCGTATTCCGGCTGGGCGGCTTGCGCATTGGCCATCAGCATCAGGCTGGCGGCGGCGATTACGATCTTTTTCATTTTCATCTCCCGTATCTACTCCAGGCTCGATGAGCCGGGTTGGCTATCTATGAGCACGGGGTGTGCCAGCCTGGCTATGGCGAAAAACGTGCGGCAGGTCACCCCGCAGGCCGCTCCCGGCGCCCCCGCTGTCGGCGGGGCGACGGCGCTGTCCTGCCGCCGTCGACATTGTCAGGCGCTGTTCGAAGCATTCAGGCGTCCGCAAGGGACGAAAAAAGAGGTGAGAGGGCGCAATGCGTTCCTATCTCTGTGTGCAGAATGCGCCCCGCTTACCAAGGGAGAAGCAAAAACGCCATGAACAAGCTGATTGCGCTACTGCTGTGCCTCTTCGCCGCCCAGGCCGCCGGGCAGGGCGTCACAGCCACGCAAGTGCTCATCGGTCAGTCGGCGCCGCTCAGCGGCGCCAACGCCGAGCTCGGCAAGGACATCCGCAACGGCGCGCTCGCGTACTTCAGGAAGCTGAACGACGCCGGCGGCGTGCACGGTCGCAAGATCGAGCTGGTCTCGCTCGACGACGGCAACACCGTGGCGCGCGCCGAGGAGAACACCAAGAAGCTGCTCGACGAGCAGAAGGTGTTCGCGCTGTTCGGTTACGCCAGCGCGACGCTCTCGCGCCCGGCGCTGCCGCTGGTCAAGCAGCACAACGCGCCGTTTCTCGCGCCCTTCACCGGCGCCGACCCGATGCGCGTGTTCGACCGGAACGTCTACAACGTGCGCGCGAGCTACGCCGACGAGCTGGAGAAGATCGTCGACCACTTCGCGCCGCTCGGGGTCAAGCGCTTCTCGATCGTCTATTACGACGACGTGGTCGGCCGCGAGAACCTCACGGCGGTGGACCGCGCGCTGAAGAAGCGCAGCTACACCACCGTGTCGGTGGCCGCGCTGAAGGACCGCGCCAAGCCCGACATCGAGAGCGGACTGAAGGAAGTGGCGAAGGGCGAGCCCGACGTCATCATCCTCACCACGCTGTACAAGACTTCGGCGGACTTCATCAAGCTCGCCCGCAAGGCGGGCGTGTCGGCGCAGATGATCAGCAACTCGTTCCCGGGCGCGAGCCCGCTCGCCAAGGAGCTCGGCGACGAAGGCAACGGCGTGGTGGTGGCGACGGTGGTGCCGCCGTTCGCCAAGGCGACGCTGCCGATCGTCGCGGAATACCGCGCGGCGATGGACAAGCAGTTCGGCGACAAGCAGTACTCGTTCACCTCGCTCGAGTCCTACATCAGCGCGAAGGTGGCGGGCGAGGCGATGCGCCGGGCCGGTCCCAAGCTCACGCGCGAGGGCTTCATGAAGGCGCTGGACGGCATGGCCGACTACGACGTCGGCGGCTTCAACGTCGGCTTCTCGCCCACCAACCACAACGGCAGCTCGTACGTCGAGCTGACGGTGATCAGCAAGGGCCAGCAGTTCAAGTACTGATTCCCGCTTTCGCGGGAATGACGTCCCCCCCGCGAAGGCGGGGGCCCAGCTACGCGGCCTGCGCCGGCTTGGTCTTAGCGGCGCTCGCCGTGTTGCGGCGGTTCTCCTCCAGCTTGGCGTCCACCAGCGCGACAGTCTCGTCGACTGCGGCGAGGCGCATGCCTTTGGTCTCGGCGATGGTCTTCACCAGCCGGTCGACGCGCTCGATGTTGGGCGCGCCGGCGTAGAGCGCCCGCGCTGCCGACGACGGGCTGGCGAGCCCTTGCGCGGCGGCGGCGTACTTGTCGAACGGCACCAGGTCCTTCGGGTCGGCGCCGAGCGAGACGCAGAGCTTCACTACCCACTCGAAGACCGCGCGCGAGGCGGCGAGGTCGCTGTGCACCGCTTCCTTGATCGAGCGGATGCCCTGCTTGGTCACGCAGCGGTAATTGCCGGCGAGAAGCATCGCCCACTTGGCGAGCGGCACGAAGACTGAGTCGTGCACCTTGAGCTTGACCGGCAGCTCCATGCCGTCGAAGCGCGCGGCTTCGATGTCGGCCTCGAGCTTGCGCAGGATCGCGGTATGCGCTGGCGTCTCGAAGGCCGCCGATTTGAAGTTGGTCGGCAGGCGCACCTGCAGCACGTTTACCTTCTCTTCCGGCGGGCGGAATGCCTGCGGGTCGGGGCTGCACAGGGTCATGAATTTCGGGTCGAAGCTGTCCCAGACGCTCGCGTCGGTGTAGCAGGGGCGGATGGCGTTCGCGTCGATGCCCGCGATGCGCTTGAGATAGGGCAGCGGCGGCATGTTCATGATCGACATGGTCGGTACTTTCGACTTCGCCACCGCTTCGAGCAGCTCGCGCACGCCGGGGGCGCGGTACTGTGGTTCCTGCATGCCCAGCACGACGAGGTCGTATTCCTTTGGATTGACCCCCGCCGGACCGCCCGCGGTGATCTTGCCCGGCAGCTTGCGCGACTCCACCTGAACTAGTCCCTCGCGCCCCTTGACCGGCATGCGCACGATGGCGCCTTCCTTGTTGAACAGCTCGGCCTCGTTCGGCAGGCAGATCATCTTGGCGTTGTGGCCGGCGAGCGCCATCTTGGTGGCGAGCAGCGAGCCGTACGAAGCGCCGAAAATCAGGATGTTGTAGGCCATGAAAACGCTCCTCGTAATGCGGAATGGAACAGGGAGCCGGAGTCTAACACCATGAACCCAAAGGAATTGCGGGTGCAGTGCAGCAAAGGCAAGCTACCGCGGCTTGCGCTGATCGGGCTGCGCCATCAGCTCGGCGAGGCGAGGATCGCTCGTCGTCTCGTCGTAGTAATAGAGGGTGCGGATCCCCCGCGTCATGCGCAGCTTGGAGCGGTCCATCTCGACGTAGATCGGGGTGCGCAGGCCGGCGATGTCGATCCATTCGAGCACGGCCTTCGCTTCGCCGCGCAGGAAGACCAGTTCCGAGACGCGGCGCATGGTCTGATCGCCGAGGCGATGCCGATGAATCACCTTAAGCCCTACACGCCTGATGGTTCTGCGGTTCTCCATTAGGAGGGTCTCCAGCATGCTGCGTGCCGCGCCGGCTTGGGCTCGATACGTCCTGGGCGCCGTGGCCCTCGTCGGCGGCTTGCTGCTGGTGAACTGGATCTACCAGGTCGGGCGCAAGCCGACCGAGGTTTTCTTCCTCGCCGGCACGCTTTCCAGGACGCCCGCGCAGACCTGGCGGGAATACGCGCCCATCTTCGAGCGCAACGCGACAGCAACCAGCACGCCCGAGCTCCTGGCGGCGCTCGCGCAGGTGGAAGGCGCCGGCAACCCGCTGGCGCGGACCTACTGGCGATGGCGCTTCACCCATGAGCCGTTCGAGATCTACCGCCCGGCGTCGAGCGCGGTGGGCATGTACCAGATCACCGACGGTACCTTCCGCGAAGCGAAGCGCTACTGCGTGCGCAACCATGCGGTGCTCGAGGACGGTCCCTGGCACGCCTGGGAGTCGTGCTGGTTCAACCGGCTCTATTTCCGCGTCGTGCCGAGCCATGCAGTCGAGATGACCGCGGCGCTGCTCGACCGGCAGGTCGCGGCGATCGCGCCTCGCGCGACGCAGCGGCAGAAGGAGGATTTGGCGGCGGTGGCCCACCTTTGCGGCGCCTCGGCTGGGGCCGCCTATGCGGCGCGCGGCTTTCGCGTCGGCGCCGGCCAGCGCTGCGGCGACGAGGACCTGCGTGCCTACCTCGCGCGCGTGAATGCGATGAAGCGCGAGTTTGCCCGCCTGCGTGGCTTGAGCTAGAGTCCGCCCGCGTGTTCGACCAGTTTCCCACCTTCATTCAGGGCGCCATCTGGGGCGTGCTGATTGCGATCGTGCTTTATGGGCTCGAGTACTACCTGCTCAAGAAACAGGCGCGCGAGCGCGCGGTTCGCCAGCACAAGCCGAACCAGGTCGAATTCGACCAGACCGAGTTGTCGCGCCTGCGGGCGGTGCGCAACATGTGCCTGGTGGTGCCTGTGTTCTTCGCCGTGATGTGGTGGTTGATCTTCTAGGCAGGCCGCAGCCGGGCTACCTGCGCCAGTCATCCTCTTCCGGAGGAAGCGGCGGCACCTGCGGCATGCGGTCCTTTCGATGGCGCCAGCCGTAGAAGAACAGCCCGCCGACCAGCCCCACGACTACGAGCAACGACATGACCAGCCACAGGATCCCGCCGTTCATCGCATTCCTCGCACTGGCCGCATTGGCCGCTCCGGCCGCTTCGCAGGACTATCCCAGTAGACCGGTGCGCATCATGGTCGGTTTCACGCCGGGCGGCGGACCCGACCTAACCGCCCGGCACATCGCCCTGCGCCTTTCGGAGCGGCTGAAGCAGCAGGTGATCGTGGAGAACCGCCCCGGTGCGGGCGGCACGCTCGCCGCGGGCCAGGTGGCGCACGCCGCGCCCGATGGCTACACGCTGCTTTCGGTCTCGTCGGCGCACGCCGCGGCGGCGGCGATCTACCCCAAGCTGCCGTACGAGACGAAGGACCTGGCCGGCGTCACCCTCACCGGCAGCTCCAAGTACGTGCTGGTCGTTTCGCCCTCGCTGAAGATCGATTCGCTGCAGCAGCTGCTCGCCGAGGCGAAAGCGAATCCGGGCAGGGTCAATTTTTCCTCCGCCGGCATCGGCAGCGGCACGCACTTCGCGGGCGAGATCTTCAAATCGATGGCGGGCATCGACGTGGTGCACATTCCGTTCAAGGGTATTCCCGAGGCGCTCACCGAGGTCATGACCGGGCGGGTGCAGTTCTTCATGGCGCCGATCGCGAACTCCGTGGCGCAGGTGAAGGACGGCCGGCTGGTCGGCCTCGGCGTGTCCTCGCCCGCGCGCGATCCGCTGCTGCCCGCGGTGCCGACGATCGACGAGGCGGGCGTGCGCGGCTACCAGTCGGAACTGTGGTTCGGGCTGCTCGCGCCCGCCGGCGTGCCGCAGGCGGTGATGGCGAAGCTGAACGCCGAGATCGGCCGGGTCCTTGCCGATGCGGATACGAAAGCGCGCTGGGCGCCGCTCGGCATCGAGCCGCGGCCGACCACGCCGGAAGCGTTCGACAAGCTGATCCGCGACGACATCGCGCTCTTCACGCAGATCGCGCGCTCGGCCGGAATTAAGGCTGAGTAGCCGACGGCCGGGCAGCCTCGCTACTTCGGCCGGTCTTCCTCGGGGAACGGCGACATGGCGCCGTCGAGCCAGGCGCGGCCGTGGCGGTAGAGCCGCTCGACCTCCGGCCCTTTCAGCTGCGGCAGGCCTTCGCGCTTCACCTTGAAGCCGAGCCGGGTCTGCAGATAGGCGAGGTGGCGGTAGCCTTCCGGGAAGGAACCGAGCAGGTCCGGATCGAGCTTGAGCGTAGCGGATGGATCGAGGACGTCCATGCGGTCCTTCTCATAGATGGGTTGCCGACGGACGATTCCCCACTTCTGTTTTCTTTTTTCCAGGAAGTCGAAAAACCGTCCCGTGCACATCACGTCGACCGTCACCTTGTCGACGTCGCCGCGCTGGTTGATGGTCATCTTGGTCTGCGCCACCGCGCGGCCGCCTTTCACGTCGACGCTGCAGCCGCCGAGGAAGTGCAGGATGCTCACGTCCTTGTCGAAGCCGGCCTTGCTCACCTTGATGAACTCGGCCGCGGGGCCCTGGAACCACGTCGCGGTCATCCAGCCGTCGTCGTGCCAGACGGTGCGGAAGCGCTCCCAGTCGCCGGCGTCGCGCCAGAGCGCCCAGTTCTGCACCAGCTCGACGATCTCGTCCTTGTCGCTCAATCGACCTTCGCTCCGGAGATCTTGACGATCTTCGCCCACTTCACGATCTCCTCGCGCAGGAACTTGTCGAACTGCTCGATCGACATGCCCATCGGCACGGTGCCCTGCTTGAGCCAGATTTCCTTGGTCTCGGGGGAGTTGATGATCTTGTTCACCTCGGCGTTGACGCGCTCGAGCACCGGGCGCGGCGTCTTCGCCGGCGCCATCAGGCCGAGCCAGATGCCAGACTCGTAGCCCGGCAAGCCGGCTTCCGACACGGTCGGCACGTTCGGCGTGACCGGCGAGCGCTTGGCGCCGCTGGTGGCGAGCGCCTTCACTTTTCCGGCGGCCGCGTTGGCGGCCATCGTCGGCACCGCGTCGAACATCATCTGCACCTGGCCGCCGAGGATCGCGGCGCGCGCCTGGTCGCTGCCCTTGTGCGGAATGTGCACGATGTCGACGCCGGCCATCGCCTTGAAGAGCTCGCCCGCCATGTGGTACGGCGTGCCGTTGCCCGATGACGCGTAGTTCAGCTTGCCGGGATTGGCCTTGGCGTAGGCGATGAACTCCTTCAGGTTGTTCGCCGGCACCGAAGGATGGATCACCATCATCAGGTCGGAGTAGCTCACCCCGGTGATCGGCGCGAGGTCGCGCATCAGGTCGAAGGGCTTCTTCGCGATCAGCGTCTCGTTGACGGTGTGCGTGTTCGACATCATGAGCAGCGTGTAGCCGTCGGGGTCGGCTTTCGCCACCGCGTCGGTGCCGACGATCGAGCCGGCGCCGGGGCGGTTCTCGACCACCACCGCCTGGCCGAGGTCTTCCTGCAGCTTCGCCGCCAGGTAGCGGGCATAGAGGTCGGCCGAGCCGCCGACGCCGTAGGGGACGATGATGTGCACGGGCTTCGATGGATAACTCTGCGCCCCGGCGCCGGTTGCGGCGCACAGGCACAGCGCGAATAGCAGACTGCGGATCATTACTTCCTCCTCCTTATTAGAATGGCGGCGGCATGAGGATACTCGTCACCGGTGCGGCAGGCTATATCGGTTCCACTCTGGTGCGCTTCCTGCGCGCGCGCGGGCTCGAGGTCGTCGGCACCGATCAGTCCGACCCCGCCGACGTCATCGGCAACATCGCCTACCCCCAGTTCGCGCGCTCGCTGATTACACCCGATACCAGCGCGGTATTCCATCTCGCCTCGCTCGTCTCCGGCGGCGCCGAGCAGAATTTCGAGCTCGGTACGAAGGTGAACCTCGACGCGACGCGCGACCTGCTGGAGGCCTGCCGCCTCGCCGGGCAGCGGCCGAAGTTTCTGTTCGCCTCGTCGATCGCCGTGTACTCGGGCGTCGAGGCCGTCACCGACGAGACGTCGCCGCGGCCGCGGCTCTCCTACGGCACGCAGAAGCTGGTGTGCGAACTGCTGATCGAGGACTACACGCGCCGGGGCTTCGTGGAGGGGACTTCGCTGCGGCTGCCGACAGTGATGGTGCGACCTGGCGGCGCGAACACCGCGGTGTCGGGCTGGGCGAGCGCCATCATCCGCGAGCCGCTCGCCGGCCGCGACTACGTCTGTCCGGTGCGGCCCGACACTCGCATGGCGTGCATTTCCGTCGGCCGCGTGGTGGAAGCTTTCTTTCATGCGTATCAGTTGCCGCCCGAGGCGCTCGGATCGCAGAGAACGGCGCTGCTCAACGGCATCCCGGTCTCGGCGCAGCAGATGCACGACGCCGCGCGTGGTCCGGGCAAGGTACGCTTCGAGCCGGATCCCGCGCTGCAGAAGATCATGGACGCGGTGCCCAAGGCGACTTCTTCGCAGCGCGCGATCAAGCTCGGCTTCCCCCACAGCGCGAACATCGAGGAGATAGTGGATGAATACAAGAAAGACCATCCCGATTCTCCCCTCGCGCGTAACGGTTGAGGGACTCGACAGGGCGCCCCACCGGGCGTTTCTGCACGCGCTCGGCCTGTCGGATGCGGATCTGGCCAAGCCCTTCGTCGGCGTCGCGTCGACCGACGGCCGCGTGACGCCTTGTAACGCGCTGCTGGGCGAGTTCGCGCGCGAGGCCTGCGCCGCGGTGCGCGAGGCGGGCGGCGTGCCATTCGACTTCGCCTCGGTGTCGGTCGCCGACTCCATGTCGATGAACCACGGCGGCATGCGCTACTCGCTGCTCTCGCGCGAGCTGATCGCCGACGGCGTCGAGGCGGTGGCGCGCGGCCACGCCTACGACGCGCTCGTCACCTTCGCCGGCTGCGACAAGACGCTGCCCGGGATGATGATGGCGATGGCGCGTCTCGACCTGCCCTCGGTGTTCGTCTACGGCGGCGCCGCGCTGCCCGGGCGGATCCACGGCCGCGACGTGACCGTGCTCGACACCTACGAGGGCGTCGGCGCGGTCCTTTCCGGAACGATGAAGGAGGAAGAGCTGAAGGAACTCGAGCATCGCTCGATCCCCACGCTCGGTTCCTGTCCCGGCCAGTTCACCGCCAACACCATGGCGATGGTCGCCGAGACGCTCGGCTTGGCGATTCCGGGCTCGGCAACCATGCCTGCGGTTTCCGAGGATAGAAAAAAAATTGCTTCTGAATCTGGAAGGATGGTTCTTCAGATTCTCAAGAATGGAGGGCCGCTGCCGGGAGACCTGATCACCAGGAAAAGCTTGGAAAACGCCTGTGCCGCAGTGGCCGCCACCGGCGGCTCGACCAACGCCGCGCTTCACATCCCGGCGATCGCGCACGAGGCCGGCATCCGCTTCACGATGGACGACTTCGC
Source organism: Burkholderiales bacterium (assembly GCA_036496555.1). Classification (GTDB taxonomy): domain Bacteria; phylum Pseudomonadota; class Gammaproteobacteria; order Burkholderiales; family SG8-39; genus SCGC-AG-212-J23. The sequence goes on from DASXKY010000109.1 coordinate 31,699, forward strand.
GCGCGTCGCCAGACGCACGCCGCTCATCGCCGACATGAAGCCCGGCGGTCGCTTCCTTGCGAAAGATCTCGATGCCGTGGGTGGCGTTTACGCTGTCTTGAAGAAGCTATTGGAATTGGATGTGTTGCATGGAGAGTGCCTGACGCTTGCGGGTTCCACTCTGGAAAAAGAACTCATGAAGCGGCCGGAGGCCGACGGTACGGTGGTACGCAGAGAGCCGATCATGAAGACCGGCGGTCTGGTGCTGCTCAAAGGAAACCTGGCGCCGGAAGGCGCGCTGATCAAGGTTGCCGGCCTGAAGTCGCTGGTTTTCGAAGGCCCGGCGCGCGTGTTCGATTCGGAAGAAGAATGTTTTTCCGTCGTCAAAAACAGGAAATACAAGCTGGGCGAAGTGCTGGTGATCCGCTACGAAGGTCCGCGAGGCGGGCCGGGCATGCGCGAGATGCTGGGCGTGACGGCTCTTCTATATGGTCAAGGCGCGGGCGAGAAGGTTGCGCTCCTCACCGACGGCCGCTTCTCCGGCGCGACCCGCGGGATGATGGTCGGCTATGCCTCGCCCGAGGCGGCGGTGGGCGGGCCTTTGGCGTTGCTGAGAAATGGCGATCGTGTCCGCATCGATGCCGGCGCCGGCAAGCTCGACGCGATGATTGGAAAATCCGAATTCAAGCGGCGAAAGGCCAAGCCGCCGAAGCGGCCGCCGCTCTCCGGCGCGCTCGAGAAATACGCCGCGCAGGTCGGCTCGGCGCACCGCGGCGCCGTCACGCACAGCGGGCGGCGGAAAATATAAGCCGGCGCGGACGGGCCGGCGCCCCGTTTACCTATAGAGTGCCGGCATGCCCATCGAATCCTCCCAGAATCGCACGTTGAACCTCGCCCTGAGGAATTGCGGCGGCGAGGCCGGCCTCGCCAAGGCGCTCAAGATCCCGCTCGAAAGCCTGTCGCCCTGGCTCAGCGGACGCGAGACCCCGTCGGCCGAGCTCTACATGGCCACGCTCAAGCTCGTCGCGGCCGGACGCGCCAAGCCGCGCTAGCGGCTACTTTCGCGTTGCAACGATTACGCCGGCGACGATGGTGACGATGCCGGCGGCGTGGAATGCACCGAAGCTCTCGCCGAGGAAGGCAATGGCGAGCAGCGTGCCGAAGGTCGGCAGTAGATAGAGCGTGAAACCCCCGGTGCTGGGCCCGAGGACCGCGACGCCGCGGTTCCACAACAGGAACGCACCCACCGAAGCGGCGAGCCCGACGTAGAGGATGGCGATCCCCTCGGCCATCGTCGGCATGCGCGGCGGGGATTGCCAGACCTGCCAGGCGAACGCCGGCGCGAGGAATAGCACGCCGAGCACCGAAAGCACGAAGAGGAAATGCAAGCCGCCCAGCTCGGCGGGGCGGCGCTTGAGCAACACCGAGTAGACGCCCCAGATCGCCACCGCGAGGACGATCCATGCGTCGCCGGCGTGGAACTCGAGCTGGCGCAGCACGGCGAGCTCGCCGCGCGAAAGGATCATCAGGATGCCGGTCACCGAGACCAGGATGCCGGCGAGCTGGCGCCATGTCGCGCGCTCGCCATCGATCGCCCATGCGCTGAGCAGGATGAAGAGCGGCGCGGCGCAGTTGATCAGCACTGCGTTGACGGTGGTGGTCGACTTCAGGCCGAGGTAGACCAAGCTCTGGAAGATCGACACGCCGATCAGCGCGAGGAACGCCAGGATGCCGATGTGCCTGCGGATCACCTCGCGCTTCGCGGCGAGGCCGGGAAGGGCGAACGGCGCCAGCACGACGATCGAGATCACCCAGCGGTAGAAGTTGAGCGAAACCGGGTCGACCGCGTCGCGCAGCGCGCGGCCGAGCACCCAGTTGCCGGCCCAGAACAGGTTGGCCAGTGCGAGGAAGGCGAATGCCGAGGCTCGAGTGTCGGTCACCGGCGCGAGACTAAATGAGAAAAATGGGGTCCGTCCCCGTTTATTGTTTCTTATTGGTTGCGGCGCGCCCAGTAGGCGAAGGTGCCGCGCACGATCGACGGCTGCAGCAGGAAGTCGCGCGCCTCTTCGGCGAGAGCAGGCTTCACTTCCTTGTATCCGCCCGCCGCCATCGCGCGCAGCTGCATGCGCGCCGCGCGCTCGAAGAACACCGCCAGATAGGCGGCCTCTTCAATTGAATTTCCTGCCGTCAAAAGACCATGGTTGGCGAGCAGGATGCTTTTCGCGTTACCGAGCGCTCCGGAAATGATGCGGCCCTCGTCATCGGCGACGGGAACTCCAGGCCACTCGGCCAAGTGCGCCGTGCCGTGCAGCATGGCGCTATCCATATGGATCGTTTTTAGAGGCTTTCCCGTAGCGGCAAGGGCTGAAGCGTGCGGAGCGTGCGTATGGACTATCGCTTGCACGTTGGGGCGCTTCCGGTAAACCCATACATGAAAGCGCACGCCCGGATTCGGCCGGCCGCCTTTCAGCGGCTTGAGGTCTTCATCGACCAGCACCATGCGCTCGGCCGTCGCCTCCTCGAAGCCGTAGCCGAACTGCAGCGTCCAGAACGTGCCCGGCTTCTCGGCGCGCGCGGTCACCTGGCCAGCGAGGCCGGATTCATGATTTTCGTGAGCGAGGATGCGGCAGCAGGCGGCCAGCAATTCCGGCGCCGATCCTTCGAGAAGGGGAAGGTCCGCGTCCATCTCCCGGCTGACGCGCTCGAGGAAATGCGCCTTCGGTCCCGTCATCTCATGTGGCTCGGCAGCCAGGTGGAGAGGATCGGCAGCGCGATCAGGATGGCGAGGCGCACGCAGTCGATGGTCATGAACGGCAGCACGCCGCGGAAGATGACGCGCGTCGGCACTTGCGGCAGCAGCGTGTTGAGGACGAACAGGTTCATGCCGACCGGCGGGCTGATCAGGCCGATCTCGACCACCACTACGATCAGGATGCCGAACCAGATCGGATCGACGCCGAGATGCACGATGAGCGGGAAGAACACCGGCACGGTGAGCAGGATCATCGACAGCTCCTCCATCGCCGTGCCGAGGATCACGTAGATCAGCATGATCGCCGCTACCACCAGAACCGGGCTCACCTGGAAGCGCTCGACGAAATTCTTCAGGTCGTCGGGCATGCTGGTGATGTTGACGAACTCGGCGAACATCAGCGCGCCGATCAGGATCATGAACAGCATCGCGGTGGTGCGCGCGCTCTCGACCAGCGCCGCGTACAGCTCGCGCCAGCCGAGCGAGCGGCGGGCGAGGGCGAACACCATGGCGCCGAAGGCGCCGACGCCGGCGCCTTCCACCGCGGTGAACACGCCGCCATAGATGCCGCCCATCACCAGCGCGAACAGCGCGATCACGCTGGTGACCCCCTTGTAGACGAGCGAGAGCCCGAACACCGCGAGCGCGCCGAGCACCGCGGCGTCGTCGGACGCCAGCCAGCCGAAGCTCGCGGCGCCGATGACCGCCACGCCGACCGCGGCGAACCAGCCGAAGCCGTGCAGCGTGTCGAAGCGCTGCTTCCAGCTCTGGCGCTCGCCGCGCGGGCCGGCCTTCGGGTCGCGCCAGGCGACGTACTGAACCCCGAGACACAGCAGGACCGTGGCGATGATTCCCGGAATGATGCCGGCGGCGAACAGCTTGCCGATGCTGGTGCCGGTCATGATGCCGTAGATCACCATGATGGTGGAGGGCGGGATCAGGATGCCGAGCGTGCCGCCCGAGGCGATGGCGCCGGTGGCGAGCGCATCGGAGTAGCCGAACTTCTTCATCTCGGGATAGGCCACCTTGGCGAAGGTCGCCGCCGTCGCGATCGACGAGCCGCAAATCGCGCCGAAGCCGGCGCAGCCGACGATGGTCGCCATGGCGAGCCCGCCGCGCAGGTGCCCGATGAAGGCGTAGGCGGTCCGGAACAGCTCGCGGGACATGCCCGCGCGCGTGACGAAGTTGCCCATCAGGATGAACAGCGGGACCACCGTCAGCGTGTAGTTGCGGCCGGTCTCGTAGATCTTGGTCTGCGCGGTGGCGAAGGCGACCGCCCAGTTCCAGTCGCGCATGTAGGCGTAGCCGACGATGCCGACCACGCCCATCGACAGCGCGATCGGCAGGCGCAGGAACGCGAGCACCATCATCAGCAGCAGGCCGACCAGCGACTCTGTCATGGCGCTAGGTGGCGACCTGGTTGGTGCGCGCCGCACCCGGCACGAACAGCTTGAACACGTGCACCACGCCGGTCAGGCCGATCATCAGCGACATGAAGTACACGAACGGCGCGATGGTGATGCGCAGCACGTCGGTGGTGTCGTCGTAGGCGCCGATCTTGCCGGCCTTCAGCCACACCTGCCAGCACAGGAAGAACATGATCGCGGCGCATATCGCGTGCATCACCCGCACCCACGCGCGCGCGGCGCGCGGCGGCAGGATGCGGTCGATGAAGTCCATGGTGACGTGCTCGTCGGCGTGCGAGACGAGCGGCAGGCCGGCGAAGATCAGCACCACCAGCGCGAGCTCGGTGATCTCGAAGGCGCCGCGGATCGGCCGGTTGAGCAGGTAGCGGCCCACCACGTCGAAGAACGTGAGGACCATCATGCCGAAAAGCAGAACCGACGCCGCCAGGCCAAGGACGGCGTCCGCCCTTCTTTCCCAGACGGGGTCGTTCTTACTTTCCAGCCGCCACCTTTTTGAGCTCGGCGTGGAACTCGTCCAGGACCTTCCTGGCGTCGAGGTCCGGGTGCTTCTCCGCCGCCTTCTTGATCCAGTCCTCGATGATGGGGCCGGAGCGCTTCTTCGCCTCCGCCTGCATCGCCGGCGTCGCGGCGGTGATGTGGCCGCCGGCGGCGGTCAGCGCGTCGCGCCCGATCTTGTCGGCGCGGTCCCACGACTGGCCGTTGCTGCGCGCGGCGTACTCATATGAGTGCTTCTCGATGATCGCCTGGTCGGCCTTCGCGATCTTGTTCCACTTGTCCTCGTTCATGAAGAAGCCGAACGCCGAGCTGTACAGGCCGCCCGGGAACACCGTGGCCTGGCCGATCACCTTGTCGAGCTTGAAGGAGGCGATCGATTCGAAGGGGAAGAACACGCCGTCGGCTACGCCCGAGTTCAGCAGCTCGTAGGACTCGGGCGCCGGCTTGACGAAGGCCGACGCGCCGAGGGCGTTGGCGACCTGCTCGGCGATGCCGCCGCCGGTGCGAATCTTCTGGCCCTTGAAATCATCGAGCGATTTGATCGGCTTTTTGGTGAACATCTGGCCGGGCCCGTGCGTCCACACCGCGAGCAGCTTGACGCCCTTGTACTCGCCGTACTTCTGGAAGTATTTCCAGTGGATGCGGGAGAAGGCGACGGAGTTGATCTCGGCGGTGTTGCCGGCGCCCGGCAGCTCGGCCATCAGCGGCAGGATGTGGCGCGCCGGTGTGTAGCTCGCGGTTACATAAGAGAGATCGACCAGGCCGTCGCGCACCGCGTCGAAGGTTCCCGGCGCTGCGGCGGGCGCCTTGGGCAGGCCCTGGAACTTGACGCGCCCACTGGTCGCTTTCTCGACTTCGCTCGCCCAGTTGGCTTGCCAGATCGTCAGGTGGTGCGTCGGCGGCACCCACGACGAGTAAGTGAGCGTGACCTGCGCTTGCGCCGGCGCCGCCAGCGGCGCCGCGACCAGCGCGGCGAGCGCCAGCTTGCGTGCTTGGATCATGTCCTCCTCCTTTGTAGTCGCTAATCATAAATGTTTGTAGGGGGGCGTGTGCAAAGTCACGACGCGCGCGTTGTGTTTCGTTTTCGACTTCGATACGATGCTCGGTCGCTCGGTCGCTCGTTACTCGCGCCGCGAAGCGCGGGAAAAAAGGGAGAAGCCATGCCAGCGGTGGTCACCAAATCGGATCTCGTCGAGGTCGCGGCGAAAGCCGGCAACGTGAGCAAGACGGCGGCGGGCGAGGCGGTGAACGCAGTGTTCCAGGCGATCGTGCACAACGTGGCGAAGGGCAAGCGCGTCACCGTAGTCGGCTTCGGCACATTCCTGCCGCGCACGCGCAAGGCGCGCAGCGGCCGCAGCCCGGCTAACGGCAAGGAAATCAAGATCCACGCCAAGACCATCCCGGCGTTCGCCGCCGGTCAGGGCTTCAAGGAAGCGGTCGGCAAAGACTGAGTCGTTGCCGCTCGGTTAGGAGTCCTTCGCAGGGTCTTGTTTTGCAGGGCATTGCCAAGCCGTTGCGGGATTGGCAGAATGCCTCGCAAGCATGAAGCCTGCCCGATGAACAACCTGCTCATCCTCTCGCTGGACAGCCACGGCGTGCCGCACCGCTGGATCAGCTGGCAGCAGGCCTGCTTCTACTATGCCAAGAACCTCGTCGCCTGGACCCTCGGCGAGTCGACCTTCACCTACTACGGCGGCATCTCGCGCATCACCGGCGAGCGCTCGAGCATCACCGCCCACTCGATCATCGCGATCAAGGGCAAGGCGCTTGCGGCCAAGGGATTCCACCAGGTGCCGCCGCTCAACAACCGGGAGCTGTTCCGGCGCGACCGCCACATGTGCGGCTACTGCGGCAACGAGCACAGCTTCTTCCGCCTGACGCGCGACCACATCATTCCGCTGTCGCGCGGCGGCCGCGACACCTGGATGAACGTGGTTACCGCCTGCCGGCACTGCAACGGCCACAAGCGCAACCGCCTCCCCGAGGAGTCGGGGATGGAGCTGCTCTACGCGCCCTACGTGCCCAACAAGGCCGAGTACCTGATCCTCACCAACCGCCGCATCCTGGCGGACCAGATGGAGTTCCTGAAGCAGCACGTCGCGTCCCACTCGCGGCTGGTCCTTTCTCCTGCCTGATTTCTGGCGCAATAGCGGCTTCCATCTCCTAGAGCGCGACCCGGCCGGACGGCTGCGGATCACGGACGATTTCCTGCGGGCGTACTACCTGCGGCCGGAGCTGCACCCGGTCGAGGAATCGGGCGAGGCCGAGCTGCGGCTGCACGGCGCTCTGATGGAATCCCCGCGCCGCGCCGTTTCCCCGGAAGAGATTTCTTCTCTCGAAGACGAAGACGCAAAGCACAACTACCGGGTCATCCTGCGTTTCCGCGACAAGCTCCTGGAGGCCGGCACGGTGGAAGGGGCCTACATGAGCCTCTTCAAGAGCTCGGTCGACATCCCGCCGATGTTCGTCGACCAGCTCGCGCACGTGATCCTGCGCAACATCCTGGACGGCACGGACGATCCGCTCAGGCTGCGCGCCGCCGAGCTCTTCTATCGAGAGCAGAAGGCCACTATCCAGGAGAGCCACGCGCTGCTCGCCGACCTGGAGACCGTGGAGATGCACGCGAGCGGCAACCGCTACGGCAGCATCGGCAGGCTGATCGTCGAAGCCCAAGGGGATGTTTTTCAGAAAAATCTGGATGTTTTGGACCGCGGCAACGCTGCGTCCTATTGGGAGCGCGAGTCGCGCCACGACACGGTGATCAGCGCGACCTACGGCCGCCCGGCGCTCGATGCGCTGTGCCGGGTGATCGAGGCCTGGGTTTTTCATTTTCTGAGCTTGAAGATTCTGGTCCAACCCATTCGCAAGATCGAAGAGCAGAAATGGGCCTGGCACGTCGGCCTCGACGCCGAGTCGAGCGCGATCCTGAACGAGCTGTGGGCCGGCAGTGAATTGGACCAGGGCAGGATGCGCAACATCCTCGCCCTCTTCGCGCTGCAGTTCGACGATCCAGCCGCGATGCGCTCTGACGTGAGGGGCAGGGTTGTGTACTTGGCTCTCAGCTCTTCCCCCGAGGGAAAAGTACACATGAAACCCCAGAATCTGCTGACTAGCCTGCCGCTCAATGAAGCCTGACTACTGGGACCGGGCGAAGAGGGCGCTCGCGCGGCGCGATCCGGTGATGGGCGCGATCATCCGCGCGCATCCGAAGGTCTTCATGGTGCGGCGGGGCGAAGCGTTCATGACGCTCGCCCGGGCGATCTGCGGCCAGCAGATCTCCGTCAAGGCGGCGCAGGCGGTTTGGAATCGGTTTTGTATTTGTCTCGATCAGGATCTCAGCCCTGAGGCTGTAATCGCCAAAGACAGAAAAGTGCTGCGCGCCTGCGGGCTGTCGGACCGCAAGACCGAGTACATCGCCGACCTCGCGCAGCATTTCTACGACGGCAAGATCCACGAGCACCGCTGGCCGCAGATGGCCGACGAGGAGATCATCGCCGAGCTGATCGACGTGCGCGGCATCGGCCGCTGGACCGCGGAGATGTTCCTGATGTTCAATCTGCTGCGGCCGGACGTGTTCCCTTTGGACGATCTCGGGCTTCAGAAGGGGTTGAGAAAAAGTTATTTTTCCGGAAGAAAAGTTTCCTTAAACCGAATGCGAAAACTGGGCGAGACGTGGCGCCCGTGGCGCTCGGTGGCCACCTGGTACCTCTGGCGCTCGCTCGACCCGATCCCGGTGGAATATTGAACGTCGAAGAGCGCCCGGCGCGGCAGCTGGGCCCGTTCCTGATGGCGGCGGGCAGCTCGCTCCTCGCCTGCGTCGCGCTCTTCGTCTGCGCCTTCCTCGACCTGCTCGAATGGCAGGTGGCGGTCGAGGGCGTCGCCATCATCGCGGCCATTTCGGTGGTGTTCTTCGCGATTTTCAGGAGCGGCCTCAACGAGCGCTTCGAGGACCGCAGCCTCGCAGTCTGGCAGGTGGGCGTCGCCATCCTGTTCCTCGCCTACATCCTGTACCGCGCCGGGCCGGCGCGCGAGGGCCTGATCCTGCTCTATCCGCTGGCGCTGCTGTTCGGCGTGCTGCGGCTGCCGGCGAAGCGGCTGATGGCGCTGGCGGTGCTCGCGCTCGCCGCGCACGGCGTGGTGCTGCACCTCTCCTATCTCAACGACGATTTCGGCGACTTCGACCTCGATAATGCGATCGCCGAGTTCGCGGTGCTGATGATCGTGCTGCCGTGGTTCGCCGTGATGGGCGGCTACGTCAACCGCATGCGCCTCAAGCTCGCCGAGACCAACCGCGAACTGTCGACTGCGCTCGAGCGCATCGAGCAGCTCGCCATCCGCGACGAGCTCACCGGCGGCTACAACCGGCGCTACATGATGGACGTGCTCGCGCGCGAGCGCTCGCGCGCCGAGCGCCTGCGCGAGCCGTTCTCGATCTGCCTGCTCGATATCGACCACTTCAAGTCGGTGAACGACGCGCTCGGCCACGGCGGCGGCGACGCAGTGCTGCACGAGCTGCCGAGCGTCGCGCGGCAGGGGCTGCGCGGCGTCGACGTCTTCGGGCGCTTCGGCGGCGAGGAGTTCCTGCTGGTACTGCCGGGCACCGAGCTCGAGGGCGCGGCGCTGGTGGCCGAGCGCGTGCGCGCCGCGGTCGAGGCGGCGCAGTTTCCCGGCCTGCCGTCGGGGCGGCGCGTCACCGTGACGCTCGGCGTGGCCGAGCGCGCCGCGGGCGAGGACATCAAGACGCTGCTCAAGCGCGCCGACCGGGCCCTCTACGCCGGCAAGGGCGCCGGCCGCAACCGCGTCGAAGTCGACGCCGTGCCGAAGGGGTAGAATCCGCCCCCACCCGATGAAGACCACCTTCCTCGAGTTCGAGCAGCCCATCGCGGAGCTGGAGAACCGCATCGAGGAATTGCGCTTCGCGCAGGACGACTCGGCGACCGACATCACCGAGGAAATCCAGCGCCTCACCAAGCGCAGCAACACGCTCACCAAGGACATCTACGGCAAGCTCTCGCCGTGGCAGGTGGCGCAGGTCGCGCGCCATCCGCAGCGTCCCTATACGCTCGACTACCTGCAGGCGCTGTTCACGCATTTCGAAGAGCTGCACGGCGACCGCACGTTTTCCGACGATCCGTCGATCGTCTGCGGGCTGGCGCGCTTCGAGGGCGAGCCGTGCGTGGTCATCGGCCACCAGAAGGGCCGCGACACCAAGGAGAAGATCCTGCGCAACTTCGGCATGCCCAAGCCCGAGGGCTATCGCAAGGCGCTGCGCATGATGAAGCTCGCCGAGAAGTTCGAGCTGCCGGTGTTCACCTTCGTCGACACCCCCGGCGCCTATCCCGGCATCGACGCCGAGGAGCGCGGCCAGTCCGAGGCGATCGGCCGCAACCTGTTCGAGATGGCGCGGCTGCAAGTGCCGGTGATCGTCACCGTGATCGGCGAGGGCGGCTCGGGCGGGGCGCTCGCCATCGCCGTCGGCGACCTCGTGCAGATGATGCAGTACGCGATCTACTCGGTGATTTCGCCCGAGGGCTGCGCCTCGATCCTCTGGCGCGACTCGACCATGGCGCCCGAGGCCGCCGAGGCGCTCGCCATCACCGCCAGCCGGCTGAAGACCCTCGGCCTCATCGACAAGATCGTGCCCGAGCCGCTCGGCGGCGCGCACCGCGATCAGCAGTTCGCGTTCCAGTCGCTGCGCAAGGCGCTGCTCGAGGCGCGCAAGCAGCTCGCCGAGAAGAAGCCGAAGCAGCTCGTCGAGGAGCGCCTCGAGCGCCTGATGGGCTATGGCAAGTTCAAGGAAGCCGCCCCGCGCTGAGGTCGCCGTCGCCCTCTCGGGCGGCGTGGATTCGACGGTCCTGCTTCATCTCCTGCGGAGCAATCCGAGCCTTTCGGTCTCGGCCATTCACGTTCATCACGGCCTCAGCCCGCACGCCGACGGTTGGACTGCTTTCTGCCGTTCACTTTGCAAGAGTCTCGAGGTCCCTCTCACAGTCCGCAAAGTAAGCGTCCGGAGGGCAGGAAAGGGTCTCGAAGCGGCAGCGCGCGAAGCGCGCTACGAGGCCTTCAAGAAATTGAAGATCCCCTGCATCGCGCTCGCGCACAACCTCGATGACCAGGCCGAGACGGTGCTGATGAACCTGCTGCGCGGCGCCGGCCCCCGCGGCGCGAGCGGCATGCCGTTGCGCTCGCGCTTCGGTGAGAAGACGCTCTGGCGACCGCTCATCGGCACGCCGCGCCGCGAGATCGAGGCGTATGCGCGCCGTCACGGGCTCGAATGGGTAGAAGACGAAAGCAACGCCGACGAGTCGCTCACGCGCAACTTCATCCGCCGCCGCGTCGGCCCGCTGCTCGCGCAGAAATTCCCGCGATGGAAGGAGAGCCTCGCCCGCGCCGCGCGGCACATCGCGCGACGCGAAGCCGGGCGCGAAGACTTGCTGCGCCACTACCTCTTCTCGAAAGGGCTCAAGGCGCCGAGCGAGGCGAAGCTCGCCGAGATGCTCAAGCAGCTCGCCTCCAGCGGCGCGCGCACGGCGATCTCCCACGACGGCACGACCTTCCGCCTCTATCGAGGAAAGCTGTTCCAGGAAGGATCGGACCGCGCGCAGAACTTCGAGCCGCTGTCATGGAAAGGGCAGGCGCGGGTGAACCTCCCTGAGCTAGGCGGCGAGCTTCGCTTTCGCAAGACGCGCGGTAAAGGGATCGCCCTCGAGCACCAGCCGCTCAGCATCCGCCTCCGCTCCGGCGGCGAGAAACTCCAGCCCGACCCCAAGCGCCCGCGCCGCACGCTGAAGAACCTCTTCCAGGAAGCCGGCATCCCGCCCTGGCAGCGCGAGCGGCTCCCCTTACTATATAGAGGGGACGATCTCGTCTGGGTGCCCGGCCTCGGCATCGATGCGCGTTTCCAGGCCGCATCCGGCGCGCAGGGCCTCGTTCCCGAGTGGCGCTCCATCGCAAAGTCCTAAACTCGTCGCCACGCCGCCCCGGCAGTGGCAACTGCACGCTCACCAGCCACAAATACGACTCACCGATCAGAGCAAAACGAGGAAAAGAGCTGCCGAGATATATGGCTGTCATCCTAAAATTTTTAGCGGTAATGTCATGTACTTCACGTTAGATTGCCCAGGGAGGCCAGATGTACGAGATCAGGCTGATATTCGTCCCCATCGCTGTGTCGGCCCTAGTGGGCTGCGCCGCAGCATTGGTCCCGGAAAGCAATGATCCAGCGACAAAACTAAATCAGGCTAGGGGCCTATGGAGGGAAAGCCGGGTCATCCCTGCTGAGCGACTGATAGGAGATGCGATCGAATTGGCCCGTGAGCAAAAGAACTACCTGAGGCTTGGGGAGGCGCAGCTCACGTATGCGCAATTTCTGAGGTCGTCGGCATTTCAAGATAAGTTTTTTGATGATAAACGCGCAAAGCTCGGCGGGCCCGAGGGTGTGCGGGAGGAAGCCAAGCGCTATTTGAAAGATGCCGAGAAGTCGTACGTGGATGCGGAACCTGCAGCGCTTTCTGCAGCGGACTCATTCGCAATAAGCAATCTATGGATAAGGCGTAGCCTTGTATACCAAGAGCTTGACGAGCGCCCGCGCGCATGTGAGGCGCTCCGCAATGCGCTCGCGACGCATAAGGAAGCACAGGAGCGCAATCCGGGCACAAAGGTAGCGTTGCCGCCGGGATTCAAGACCTTCGACGAGTTCATCCAAAGGCAGAGGACTACGATTGGATGTGCGTAAGTAGGCAATCTAACAGCCGGTTGTTGCTGGACGCGTTCCGCATGCCCAGCGCGACAAAACCGGTACGTTAGACACTGGCTTACAGCTCATGCAAATCGTCACTCTCGTGTCGCTCGTATTGGCGGCGGTGCTCGCTCTGGCCTTTGGGGCACGCTACGTGTCGACCAAGACCTTCATGCCCTATCACGCCGCCGTGCTGGGAAAGTCGTGGCCGGTGCTCGAGCCGCGCCTGCAGATCATCATTCTCGGCATGCTCAAGGTGGCGGGTGGCGGCCGCCTGGGCTTCGGCGTGTCGCTTCTGTGGCTGCTGCTGCCTCTATACAGAGGCGAAGTCTGGGCGGCCTGGGCTGCGCTTACGATCTCGGTG